>CAZEDJ010000030.1:0-13059 GCA_964511045.1 uncultured bacterium | reverse complement strand
CGGGTGTACGGGTTTAAAGCCCGTACCGCGGGTTCGAATCCCGCCCTCTCCGCCACTACGGCTAAACTCTTTGGAGTTTCCTCCTTGATACTTCCTGCCTTAAGAAGTTAAACCACTCCTCCAATCCCTCTCCCGTCTTTGCCGAAACGACAAAAATCTTCAGTTTAGGATTGAGTGATAAAGCCTCCTCCTTCACTTTTTCAACGTCAAAGTCAAAGAAGGGGAGAAGGTCCGCCTTCGTTATGATGAAAACGTCCGATGTTTTAAATGCCTTGGGATACTTTGCCGGTTTGTCACTTCCCTCTGGAACCGAAATGAGGACAACCCTCAGGTGCTCCCCTAAGTAAAAGGAGGACGGGCACACCAAGTTTCCGACATTTTCAATGAAGAGGATATCCGGGTATCCGTTCATCTGCTTCTCAAGGGCGTGAAATCCCTTATGAACGAGGGGAGCTTCAAGGTGGCAAGCTCCACCGGTTGTAAGTTGAACGGCCGCAGCTCCCTTTGCCCTCACTCTCTCGGCATCCCTCTCCGTCTCAATGTCTCCCTCCAATACGCCGATTTTCATTTCACCCTTTAAGGCCTCAATGGTCTTTTCAAGGAGTGTCGTTTTACCTGAACCGGGGGAGCTTATGAGGTTTATGGCTAAGATTCCCCTCTCGTCAAAGTGCTTCCTGTTTGACTGGGCAACTCGGTCATTTTCGCTCAGAAGGCTCTTTTTAATGTCAACGTTTCTCTTTGTAGTTTCGTCTGAAACGACGAAGTTGTTCTCACTGTTTCCGCATCCGCAGACATCACACATCTCTTCCTCCTTTAACTGCAATGATGTTTGTTGCCAATCCTCCCATAAATCTCTCTACTTTGATGACCGAAAAGCCGAATTTTTTCAAAATTTCACAAAATTCTGAAACGGTGTAGAAGTTTTCTATTGACTCAAACAGGTAATCAATTGCCTCCTTTGAGGATTTTGAAATGAGCTTATTAATCGTCATAAATTGGTAAAAGAAACTACGATTAAAAAGGGAAATGAGGTTATCGCTTTCCGGTTTAAAAAAGTCCAAAATTGCCCAAACCTTTCCTGGTTTTAAAACTCTCATAACCTCCGAAACGGTTTTTTCCGGTTCGGGAGAGTTTCTCACGCAGAAGGAAGAGAATACAATATCCACAGAACTTGACTTAACGGGAAAAAACCTGTTATCCGAACAGATGTAGGTGGACTTTTCCCTCAGTCTCTCCCTTGCCATTGAGAGGAGGGGCTTACTTATGTCGCAGTTTATGAGATTTGTTTGAGGTTTCCTTTTAAGCAGAATTTCCCCTATGTTTCCGGCACCGGAGCAGCAGTCAAGAACCAATTGGGGGGAGGGAATGAGGGAGAGAGCTCCCTCCACGAGTCTCCTCCTCCACCTGTCAACGAAGATGGGGCTTGATATCCTGTTTATCACTTTTTCGTAGTAAAGGGCAAACTCACCGTTAAAGATTTCCTTTACCTTCATTTAAACCTCTATTTCGGCGTTGATAACTTCAAGTTCCTCTCCCGAAATCATTTCGACTTCAGCAGAACCGCAGTCTGGACACTCCGGAAAGAAGACGGTTTCAACCTCAAATTCCCTGCCGCATTTCTTACACCTGTACCTTATGGGAACTTCCTCAATTAAGAGCTCCGCTTCCCTCAACTTTGGATATTGCTCCTTTAGGGCATTGAACGCAAAAACGAAGGAGTCAATAACAATCCCCGAAAGTTTCCCTATTCTGACGTTGACCTTTAAAACTCTCTTTGCCCCTTCCCTCTCTGCCATATTACTTAGGGAGTCTAAAAGTCCTATGGCAATGGAAGTTTCGTGCATCAACTCTCCCCTTTTTCAAGGACTCTTAAAACTTCCTCAAGGGCGCTCCAGACCTCCTCCGCTTCCCTCTCGTCTATCTTCTCTATTGCGTTTCCGACGTGAACCATAACGTAGTCTCCAACGTTAACCTCACTCTCCGGAAGGAGCATTAGGCTTATGGTTCTCCTCACTCCCTTTGCCTCGGCAACCGCCATCGGATAGTTGATTTCAACGATTTTCATTGGAACACCGACGCACATTTAGGCCTCCTTTACCCTCTTTTCCCACCAGATGTCTGGCTCCTCGGGATTTTCCTTTAATTTAGGCTCTACTCCCCACTCCTTTAGAATTTCCAAAACCAACTTTTCCACTTTTGGAAGTACTCCCTCGAGCTCCTCTGAGAGCTCTGTCCCCGTCTCTACCGTCTTTGGAATGACTCCTATGAGCTTTACCTCCCCGGGGCAAGTTCCTTTTATTTCGTTCAGCAGTAGGACTTCCTGGAGTCCCAGCTGATGGGGAGAAAGTTTCAGTGGGAGCCTATCTATGAAGAAGTCTTCCTTTTCGTATAACTTTACCTCTCCGGGTTCCCCTTTGGCCTTTACAACGTCAATGATTAGGAGTTTATCGAGGTAGTCAATCTCGGGAGATAGGAAAATACCTGCTGTCCCCCCGTCTATTAAGACCACATTTTCTGGAAAGTCATACTTTGATTTCAGGATGTAGAGGAGTTTTACCCCAAAGCCTTCATCCCTTAGCAGAACGTTTCCAACCCCCATAACGCCGACTTTCATCTTTCCTCCAAATGAAAATGGGGGAGCTCCGGAGCTCCCCCGAGTAAGTTAAACTTTAGATTACTGCTCTTTCTTTGCAAACTTGAATCCGTCAAAGATTGATGAGATTAGACCTTCCGGATGCTTTATGTCGTTCCAGATAACTATGTAGATGTGGACGAGGGCAAACCAGGCAAAGTACCAGTTGAGGATGTAGTGGATAAACCTTGCCACCTGCTGGGTTCCAAAGAGGGATGCTCCAATGGAGGTGAAAATGCTTCCCTCTGGGTATAGGAGATAGAGACCTGACAGGAACTGGATTATTGCAAGGAGAATTGTGAAGAAGTAAGCCGTTCCTGCTAAGGCATTGTGTCCCAATCTCTCCTCATGGTGGTCGGTTAAGTAAGCATAGTAGAGCAGGGTTGAAAAGAGGTTCTTTATGTTCCTTCCCGTAATCGGGAGGAAGTCCCACACCCTTTCGTATCTGTTACCAAAGAACCACAGGTAGAGCCTTGCAAGGACTGCACAGGTAAAGAGCATTCCGGCTATAAAGTGAATCCAGCGCATAATTGCCATTGTAAACTGGTGGCTTCCTTCAAGCCAAGTGTTTGTCCAAGGCCAGTGGATGTAAAGCCCCGTGACTATGAGAGTAAATATGGAAGGAGCAAAAGTCCAGTGGAAGAGCCTTAATAGTATGCTCCAGACGTACTTTTTCTCGTAAGCAGCCATCTTGCCCTCCTTATAGGCTTAAAGTGGGAGGGAAAGCCCTCCCTTAGAGAACCTTAACTTTTGTGATTTCGCTTCCGTCCTCGGGGTCAACCATGTGAACGGCACAGGCGATACACGGGTCGAAGGAGTGAACGGTTCTTAAAACCTCAAGGGGCTTTTCGGGGTCTGCAATCGGGTTCCCGATAAGGGAAGCCTCGTAAGGTCCGTGCTGTCCTTTATCGTCCATAGGGGAGGAGTTCCACGTTGATGGAACTACACACTGGTAGTTCTTGATTTTCCCGTTCTCAATGACGACCCAGTGGGAGAGGGTTCCCCTCGGAGCCTCGTGGAATCCGACTCCCTTAATCTCTCCAGCGGGGTAGTTGGGCGGATTGTAGATTTCAAGGTCTCCGCGGCCGATGTTGTCAACCAACTGCTCCCACTGTTTCAGTGCAAGGTCGGAGAGTACCTTTGCCCTGAGGGCCCTTGCAAGGTGTCTTCCCGGAGTTGATTGAAGTGCGTTGATGTCAACACCGTCGGTGCTCTCTCCGAGCAGTGAGAGGACGCTCTTGAGCTGTTCAAGGGCATCGTCAACATACTTCCTTGTGAGCTTGTGGCCGAGGGCATAGCTGACGAGGACCTGAGCGAGAGGTCCGACCTGCATCGGGACGTGAGTTCCGCCCTTTTTGAACCTCGGAGCTTTCGTCCAGGAGTACTTACCGTTGGGGTCAACGTACCCGCCGGGCATTCCCGTATAGTCTGGAACTGTCTCCTCTTCCCAAGGATGCTTGGTCCAGTCTCCCTTATACCAGGAGTGGGTAATGTTTTCAACGACGTTATCCCTGAAGTACGGGTCGTTGAAGCTCTTAATCGGCTTGACCGTTGAGAGGTCTCCGCCGAAGATGGTTCCTCCGTAAATGTCAAACGTCTCTCCCTTTGTGTCCTGCGGAAGGTCTGGAACTGCGAGGTAGTTATCAACTCCCCTTCCGTACTGGAGCCAATCCTTGTAGAATGCGGCAATGGCAATTACATCGGGAACGTAGCAGTTGTGGACGAAGTCCCTCACCTCCTCAAGGAGCTGCTTAACGTAGTAGAGCCTCTCCATGTTAAGGGTTGCTTCGTTATCCGGGTTAATTGCGGTTGAAACTCCGCCTACTGCAAGGTTCTGGATGTGAGGGTTCTTTCCTCCGAGGATGGCAATTGCCTGGTCTGCCTTTCTCTGGAAGTCAAGTGCTTGGAGGTAGTGGGTTACTGCAATGAGGTTTACCTCTGGGGGAAGTTTCATTGCGGGGTGTCCCCAGTATCCGTTTGCAAAGGGTCCGAGCTGTCCGCTTTCAACGAACTTTTTGAGCTTGTCCTGAACGGCCTTAAAAACGGGAGCTCCGTTGAGCTTCCAGTTTTGGTAACTCTCGGCAATCCTGGCAGCCTTTTGAGGGTCGGCTTTTAGGGCCGAGACTATGTCAACCCAGTCAAGGGCTGAGAGGTGGTAGAAGTGGACGATGTGGTCGTGGAGTGCGTGAGCTGCAATGATTAGGTTTCTAATCATCTGAGCGTTGTAGGGAACTTCTAACTGAAGGGCGTTTTCTACTGCCCTTACGGAGGCTATTGCGTGAACGGTAGTACAGACACCGCAGATTCTCTGGGTAAACATCCATGCATCGTCGGGGTCCCTTCCCTGGAGAATTACCTCAATTCCCCTCCACATCTGAGTGGATGAGTATGCGTTTTTTATGTAACCATTTTCGGGAACTACCTCTATTCTCAAGTGTCCCTCTATCCTCGTAATTGGGTCAACAACAACCCTGTTAGCCATTTCTTACCTCCCCATCTGGGTTTTTATTCTTCAGACTTTGAACCTGTTGCAAGCCTTTTTGCTATGCCGACACCTGCGTGAATTGCAAGTGCTGCAGCTGTAACACCGAGTGCCGCCTTACCGATTTCTGTGGCGCTTGCCTGAATTCCCTTACCGCCGGGAATCTTAACGTTGGGAAGCCTCTTGTGGAACGGAGTCATAGTATCCCAGAAGTTTGGCTCCGTACAGCCGTAACATCCGTTACCGACGGAAACAGGCCAGACCTCAACGTCGTTAAACCTGATTACGGGACAGTTGGAGTAGGTTTCAGGTCCCTTACAGCCGACCTTGTAGAGACAGAACCCTTGCCTATGTCCAAGGTCTCCAAACTGTTCAGCATACCTACCCTCGTCAAAGTGAGGTCTCCTCTCACAGTGGTCGTGAACCTTCCTTCCGTAAGCAAAGAGGGGCCTTCCGAACTTATCGGTGGGCGGTAGCTTCTTGAAGGTAAGGTAGTAGAGAACCGTTGAGAGGAAGTTGTGGGGGTTCGGAGGACAACCGGGAACGTTGATTATGGGCTTATCCTTAATTATGTCTGAAACTCCAACTGCTCCTGTGGGATTGGGCTTTGCAGCCTGAACACCTCCGTAAGAAGCACAGGTTCCTATTGCTATTATTGCAACGGCCTTCTCAGCGGCCCTCTTGAGAATGTCAACTGCAGTTTTTCCTGCAATCTTACAGTAAACTCCGCCATCCTTAAGGGGAATTCCTCCCTCTACGACGAGGACGTAGTTACCCCTTTCAATTGCCTTTTCAAGGTTTTCCTCTGCTTGTTTACCTGCAGCTGCCGAAAGGGTTTCGTGATAGTCAAGTGAAATTAGGTCAAGTATTAGCGTGGCAATGTCTGGATGGGATGCCCTTAAAAGGGATTCTGAACAACCGGTACACTCCTGAAAGTGAAGCCAAACTACACTTGGTCTCTTGGGGTCTGAAGCAGCCTCAGCTACCTTCGGGACCATTTCCATAGGAAGTCCCATAGCAGCTGTGGCAATTGCACAGGCTCTTAGGAACCCCCTACGGGACATCGTTCTTGGTATTCCCCCCATGAAGAGGCTTCTGTTCATGATGCCCTCCTAAAGTCGTTTGATTTTCTACTTTAGTTTTGATTTTAAATCAGTAATCTTAAGATGTCAATGTTATGCTAATTTTCTTTTTTTAGAATTCAGTTTAAAATTCAACAAATAAACAAATATAAAGAATTCCTTATTAATTGATTATTTATAGCTAAAGATTACAAACACCCCCCTCTTACTGTAGTCTTTGTTAAAGGCCCCAAAGGGTTTGCTACATTTAAAACAGTAAGGATACTATTTCCTTTGCAACATCACTTGAGGTCTTATAGAGGACTTTTGTTCCTTCCTTTCTAAAGGATAAAATGCCCAACTCCTTCATTAAGCCTACGTGCTGGGAGACCTTTGGCTGAGAAATTCCGAGTGTTCTCACGAGTTCCTTAACACACATCTCCCTTTCCATGGTTAGGATGACAATTGATAGTCTTTCGGGATGGCCCAAAACCTTCAAGAATTCGGCCTTTTTTTCCAGCTCCTTATCGGTTATTTCAGAGTACTTAACCATCAGAACACCTCCTCTTCAAAATTCTGGTTAATTGAGTTCCACAGTCTGTAAAACTTCCTCAATTTCTGGTCGTTCCACTTTGGAAGCGGAAGCCCTAACTCTATTCTTTCAATTATGTCAGATATGTTTAGGAGAGTCTTTTCCCTGAGAAACTCTAAAACTCCGTTTATCAATTCTTCCTTTGCCTTTCTGAAAAGGAGCAAGTCCGGTCTCTTTAGCTGGAGCTTACCTATTGTGCTCCAGCCCCTTTCACTTCTGACTATGAAGAGAGCTCTCCTCTCCTCCTCTAAAAAGACGCAGGTTATGTCGCTTCCCTTTGAGGAGAGATTCAAACAGTACCGGCAGGCCGGGTTGATGTACCTGTGGTGAACGTCCAGCGGAACTTTAAATCTTTTTCCTTTAAATTCGTAAAAGAGCCTTCCTTCCTTAAAGAAGAACCTATCAGGAGTCCCTTTCCTTTCGGTAATGTCAAGGAGCTCCGTCAAAAAGGCCGTTTTCACTAAACTACCGGGACAGAGAATTCCCACCTTTAGGGCAATTGCGGTTTTAACCCAGTTACACCCTATACCGTAGTACTGAGTTTTATTGATGCCGTCAAAGACACAGGCCGGTGAAAGGACGGCTATCCTTGAGAGTTGGTACTTTTGAACGGCCCTTTTTAGGAGGGAGTTGACTCCAAAGCAGGAATTTCTCCTCGGAACTTCAACTTCGTTCTCATTGAGAATTAGTTTCGGCCTCAATCCGTCCTTACTGCACGTCAGCAGGCCATCTATCAGCTTTTCAGAAAACATCAGTTTAAGGAAATTTTCAACGGGATTTCCCTCCTTACAGGTTACCTCAAAGATGTTTATGTACTTTCCAAGCAGAAAGCGTTCGTTTAAGGCCAACATCCTCCACCTCAGTAGGTTGGCTGAGGGTACGTTTTAAATGTTTGAGGACACGCTGCCAAGCAGGAACCGCAAAAGACGCAGCGGGATGGAGTGAAGGAGGGTTTACTGCACTCTTCACTGTAGGATATTGCCCTTGTGGGACAGGCCGTTGAGCACGTTCCACAGCCAACGCAGAATCCCTTGTTAACAACCTCAAAGATGATGTCGTTACCACTTGCCTTCCTTGAATTTGACATGAGCTCAAAGGGAAGGAGGAACTCCTCGTTTGATTCAAGGAGGGCGAGCAGGAAGCTGTACAGGAGGGATGGATTTGGAGGGCAGCCGGGAATGGCGTATTTAACCTTACTCTTGAGGAACTCAACTTCGGTTATCGGTACAAAGCTCTGCTCCTGAGGTTGGGGAAGTTGGCTTCCGCAGGAGAGCCTCCTTATCCCTCCAAAGGAGGAGCAAGCTCCTACCGTAACGATGGCCTTTGTCTTTTCCTTTAATTCCCTGAGGAGGTTTAGGTGGTGGGAGTCCTCTATGCAGAGAGCTCCCTCAACGAAGGCAACGTCCATTTTGGGAATTTCCCTTCTCTTGGTGAGCATGTTTGAGTAAACGAGCTCAACTGTATCAAGTATCTCAACGGCATCCTCAAACATGTCAAGGAATGAAACCTGACATCCCGAACAGCTTGAGAAGTGGATAAAGCCTATTTTCAGCCTTATGTCGTCCTCATCACTGAAGGAGAAACTGTAAAACAACCTTTCCCCCTAATGGGCTGCACAAACGATGCAGGGGTCGTAAGCCCTGACGACGTATTCAACTTTACTCAGCTCAACGCCCCTTAGAGACTCCGAAACGGCCCAAAAGTTAATCTCAGTAGGCACGATAATTTTATAATATGTTATTTTTCCAGATTTATCAATTTTTACAGAATGAACGTTTGTTCCCCTCGGGGCTTCGTGGACTCCTACTCCTAAGGTCTCTCCGTCTGAAGTTGGAAACTGCCTGTTCCAGAGCTCCCCCGAAAAGCTGTTTTCTTTTAGGAGCTCCAAAACCCTCTCAAGGGCTTCAACAGTTTCCTCCCCCCTTAGAATGTGGAGCTCCTTTACCCCTCCCTTTGGCTTGTATCCCTTAAAGAGGACTGCCCTTGCCCTCGGTCCTGTTTCAACTGGCTTTCCGTTGATTAGCGGATAGAGGTTCGTAACCCTCCTCTTTAAGTCTCCCTCAAAAATCTCCTGGGGGAGCTTGAAAGAGAAAATTTCAAGGTTAACCTCTCCTCCGTAAAAGATATCAGATGCAAAGAAGTTCAGAGAGTGGCTTCCGAAATTTTCGCTGAGTCCTTCCCTTCTCCACAGCTCATCTAAGGCTTCCCTAAACTTAGCAAAGGTTTCCTTAAGTGAATTCAGGACTTCCTCTCCCTCCCTTATAAACTTTTCCCTCACAAAGTCCTCAAAGGGTTCTGACACTCCGCCTACAACTATGTTCGGCGAGTGGATGATTTCGCCCCCGGCCGACTCAAGTAACCGAGCCGCAAACTTCCTCACTCTCTGAACTTCCCTTATGAAGGAGAGCTGTTCCTTCCTTTCTGTAAACAGGTCCTCCGAGACGATGATTTGGTGGAGAAGGTTGTTGTAAATTCTGACGGCAAGTCCTAAAACTTCCCTTAAGGTGTCGGCTTTCGGCGGAACCTCTATGCCCGCTGCCGACTCAACGGCCCTTGCAGATGCAATTGAGTGAGTTATCTGACAGAGGCCACAGATTCTGCTCGTTAAGAGGGGAGCTACTGAGGCGTTTTTACCCAGGAGCAGAGTCTCAAACCCACGAACGGGAACGAGGGCGTAGTAGTATCCCCTCTCAACTATTCCGTCCTTAACGTCAAGATACAGCCCCGAATGCCCCTCCGTTAGGGGGATTCCCTCGAGATTTATGACCTTTCTCAAGAAAGACCTCCGTAAACTGCCTGTCCGAGGGAAATTCCGCCGTCGTTTGGCGGGACCAACTGGTGAACTATCGGCCTGAATCCCAACTCTGATAGCTTTTCAAAGGCCTTCTCCGTTAAGATTCTGTTCTGGAAAACGCCTCCGGAAAGGGCGACGGTTTCTATTCCCAACTTTTCCCTCAAGATTTGAGATGTCTCTACTACGACTTTGACAATTGTGTTGTGAAACTTCATACCAATTTCCTCGGAAGACACCCCCCTCTTAACGTCAAAGAGGATTTCCTCAATTATAGGCTTCCAGTCTATCTCTCCGTTACTTATGTGAAAGTTGTAGGATTCCTCCGTTTGACTTCTCTTTGCAACTTCCTCAAGGAGTATTGCCCCTTGGCCGTTGTAGGAGACCGAGTACTTTAACCCTAAGATTGCCGATACTCCGTCAAAGAGCCTTCCCATACTTGAAGTTAAGGGAGAGTTGACGCCCTTCTCTACCATCTGTTTTATAAATCTGATTCTCTTTGGGTCAACCTTAAGGAACTCTTCCGGTTCCATTCCAACGGCCGAAATGAGAGAAACTGCCGTTCTAAAGGGTTCCTTTACGGCCTTTTCCCCTCCGGGGAGGGGGAAGTAACTGAGGTGGAATTCCCTCTCAAATTCCGTGTAGGTTGCAGTGAGAACCTCCCCTCCCCATATCCTGGCATCGGAACCGTATCCCGTTCCGTCAAATGAGAAGGCGATTACCCTTTCATCCGGTGAAATCTCGTTTTCGGCCATTACGGAAATTGCGTGGGCGTGGTGGTGGTAAACTTGAAGGACCCTATTAGGAAAGGCTTCCCTTCCGAACTTGGTCGTAAAGTAACCCGGATGGTAATCGGTTACGACAACCTCTGGTTCAATTTCAAAGAGCTCCGTTAAGTCCCTGACGGTTTCCTTTAAAAACTCCTCTGCCTTTAAGTTGTCTATATCTCCTATGTGCTGTGAGATGTAAACCCTATTTTCCTTTCCCAAAGCCACCGTAACCTTCATGTGGGGGCCGAGGGCAAGGACGGGTCTTTTCAATTTAAAGGGGAGAATCACCGGGAGGGGAGAGTATCCCCTTGAGCGCCTGATTGGAACGACTCTCCCTGCCATAACCCTCACTACCGAGTCGTCACACCTTCTGGCAATTTCCCTGTTGTGGATGAGAGCTCCGTCAACCAACCTTCCAATGACCTCTTTTACCTCATCGTTTTTAAACATTATCGGCTCGTCTGTAACGTTACAGCTCGTAGCAACAATCGGCCTTCCGAAGTCGTGGAGGATTATGTGGTGGAGGGGGGTGTAGGGGAGAAATGCTCCGACGGTGCTCGTATCGGGGGAGATTGAGGGAGAGAGGTTCGTTCCCTCTCTCCTTTCAAGGATTACTATCGGAGACTCAACGCCCGTTAGGGCTATCTCCTCAAGTTTTGAGACTTTGGCGTAACTTTTAAGCTGTTCTAAATCCCTAAACATAACCGCAAAGGGTTTTTCTTCCCTGTGTTTTCTCCTGCGGAGCTCCCTAACGGCCTCGTCGTTCGTTGCGTCGCAGATGATGTGGAATCCCCCGAGCCCCTTTACCGCAAGGATTTTCCCCTCAGAAAGGAGCTTCACAACCTCCCTGAGAGCCTCTTCACCTTCTGCTGCTTTCCTCCCGTCCTCCCCCAAGAGCTCAACCTGAGGACCGCATACGGGACAGGCATTTGGCTGGGCGTGGAACCGCCTGTTGGTGGGGTCTGTGTATTCCCCGTAACACTCGGGACACATCTTAAAGCTCTTCATTGTCGTGTTTTCCCTGTCGTAGGGGAGTGAGAGGATTATCGTAAACCTCGGGCCGCAGTTGGTGCAGTTTATAAAGGGGTATCTGTACCTCCTGTTTTTGGGGTCAAAGAGCTCCTCCAAGCACTCCTTACAGGTTGATAGGTCTGGAAGGACGGAGACCCTTACCTCTCCCTCCCTTTTGCTCTTTCTTATTTCAAATTTCTCGTATCCTACGTCCTCAAGGAATTTCTTGTCGATGCTGAAAATCCTTGCAGCCGGGGGGAGCTCCGTCTGGAGGAGTCTCAGAAACTCCTCAAGTCTATCCTTTTCCCCTTCTACCTCAATGACGACTCCCGACTCGCTGTTGAGAACATATCCCTTTAGCTTGAGGCGGTTTGCAATCCTATAAACGAAAGGCCTAAAACCTACTCCCTGGACGAGCCCCGTTATAAAGAGCTTTAGTCTCATGGAAACCCCTTAACTTAAGTATAATTCCGATACGGTTAAATTAATGAAATTTCGGAGGGATTCGTGTACGTAAAGGAGGGTGAGGGAGCTCCAGACTTTTGCCTTCCGAGTGACGAAGGAAAGGAAGTCTGCCTTAAAGACCTCAGGGGAAAGTGGGTTGTTCTCTACTTTTACCCCAAGGACAACACTCCCGGCTGTACGAGGGAGGCAGAGGACTTTTCGGAGAGGATTGAGGAGTTCAGGAAGTTGGGAGCAGAGGTTTTGGGGGTAAGCCCCGACTCCGTTGAGAGCCACAGGAGATTTAAGGAGAAGAAGAACCTAAAGGTTACGCTTTTGAGCGACGAAGAGAAGGAGGTTTTAAAGGCCTACGGTGTTTGGCAGAAGAAGAAGATGTTTGGAAAGGAGTACTACGGCGTTGTCAGAACGACCTATCTCATAGACCCTGAAGGGGTCGTCAGAAAGGTGTGGAAGAGGGTAAAGGTAAAGGGGCATGCAGACGACGTTTTGGAAACTCTGAAAAAGCTCAAGGAGGGGAAATGAGGAAGCTCTTGGCATTGGTCGGAACCCTTCTCTTAACCTCAAGCGGAGCAGGAGCTATAACGATTTCGGCAGGTGGAGGAGCCTGGAGAGAGAATCCCGAAGGTTGGATTGAGTATAAGGGCTCTAACTACGGGGTAACTACAAAAACGCACGTTGACGTTGACGACGACCTTCACCTTGACACAAAGACAAGGGGAGAGGGTTGGTTTAAGATTGAGGGAATTCCGATTCTACCGGACATTAAGGTTCAGTACACCTCAATGAAGTTTACCGGAAGCGGAACCGTAGATACGACATTTACATTCGGAAAGATAACCGTTCCTGCAAAGTCGTACGTTGAATCTAAGCTGAGGGCAAACCAGATTGACGTAACCCTTACCTATGGAGCTCCCTTCATAGAGAAGGCCACCTCTGGAAAGGTTTCAATAAATTGGGGAGTTAACGTTAAGGTAATTGACGGATACGCTAAGGTTAGGTACACGAGCGCAACCGGTAGCGGTGAGGACAGCAAATCGGCGACGATTCCCGTTCCGATGGTTCACCTTGACGGTGAGATTAGGCCGGTGGAGCTCATAGGCGTTGAAATATCTGGAAACTTTATCGGATACGGGGGAAGCAAGTTTTACGAAACTCAAGCTGAGCTCAAGCTCTATCCGATAAACCACGCCTTTTTGGGTTTAGGTTACAGGTATCAGAGGTTAAAGATAGATGACATATCCGACATCTCTTCAGACCT
>CAZEDJ010000029.1:0-13141 GCA_964511045.1 uncultured bacterium | reverse complement strand
GGGAAGTGGATAGAAATGGAGGGGAGGAAACTCCTAAACTTTTCGTCAAATGACTACTTGGGGTTGGCAAGCAAGGGAAATTTAGAGTGCTACGAACGTTGGGGAGGAGGAAGTGGAGCCTCAAGGCTCGTGTGTGGGAACTTTTCGGTCCACGAGGAGTTAGAGGAGAGGCTTTCTAAGATAAAGAAGACCGAGAGCTCCCTTCTCTTTTCGTCAGGATACATGGCAAACGTCGGAGTGATATCAACCCTTGCCGGGGAAAAGGACCTCATTCTCTCCGACGAGCTCAACCACGCATCGCTAATAGATGGATGCAGACTCTCAAGGGCAAGAAAGATAGTTTATCCCCACAACAACTTGGAAACGCTTGAGCTAATCCTTTCTAAGGAGAGGAAAAAGCACAGAAGGTGTTTCATTGTTACAGATACGGTTTTTAGTATGGACGGCGATTTGGCAGACCTGAAAGGACTTTTTAAACTAAAGGATAACTACGACTGTATTCTGATACTTGACGATGCTCACGGAACGGGAGTTGTTGGGTGGTCAAGTTTAGACCAGTTTAACTTAAAGCCAGACGAGAGAACCGTTATTGTAGGAACTTTAGGAAAAGCCCTCGGAACGTTCGGGGCGTTTGTCTGCGGAACTAAGCTCCTTAGAGAATACTTAATAAACAGGTGCAGAACCTTTATATTTACAACGGCAATCCCGCCGTCGGTTGCATGCCAAACCTTAAAAAACTTAGAGGAAGTTCCCAAGAAAATGAAAGTCCTTCAAGGGAAAATTGAAAAGTTCAGAGAGATTTCGGGGATTAACTCTCAATCTGCGATATTTCCCCTAATCGTAGAGAACGAGGATGTTGCTCTGAAGCTATCTGAAGAGCTCTTTAAAAGGGGATTTTTCGTTCCGGCAATCAGGCCGCCTACGGTCAAGAGAAGCAGACTGAGAATAACGATTACATCTGAACACCAATTAAATGAGATGGAAAGTCTATGGAATGCAATTGAGGAAATAAAAAGGGGGGCATAGCCCCCCCGATTACTCCTCTTTTTCTCCTTTCTCTTTTTCTTCCTCTGGAGTCTTAATCTCCGCACTCTTTGGAGGGAGGTTCTCCTTCTCAACCGTAAAGGTAAACTCTCCCTTTTCCTTGTCGTAGTCAACTACAACAGTGTCTCCTTCCTTAACGCTTCCTTCAAGAATCTTCACAGAGAGGGGCGTCTCAATCTCCCTCTGGATTGTTCTCCTCAAAGGCCTTGCACCAAACTCAGGAACGTAACCCCTCTTTGCAAGCTCGCTCTTTGCCGCCTCTGTGAGTTTGACCTTGATTCCCCTCTCCTCAAGGCGCTTGTTGAGCTTGGATATGAGAAGATCAACGATTTTCTTAATCTCTTCCTCACTGAGGGGATGGAAGATGATAATCTCATCAATCCTGTTGAGGAACTCAGGTCTAAACCTCTTCTTAAGCTCGTTCATTATCTGCTCTTTTATCTTATCGTAGTTCTTCTCAAACTCCTCCTTAGAGAGGTTCATCAGGTACTCAGAGCCGACGTTGCTCGTCATGATTATTACCGTATTGCTGAAGTCAACAGTCCTTCCCTTAGCGTCCGTTAACCTTCCGTCGTCAAGAATCTGAAGGAGGATGTTAAAGACATCGGGGTGAGCCTTCTCTATTTCGTCAAGGAGAATAACGCTGTAAGGCTTCCTCCTAACGGCCTCAGTTAACTGACCTCCCTCCTCGTATCCTACGTATCCGGGAGGAGCTCCGATGAGCTTGGAAACTGCATGCTTCTCCATGTATTCGGACATGTCAAGCCTTATTATTGCACTCTCATCGCCAAAGAGGTACTCGGCAAGTGCCTTTGCAAGCTCCGTCTTACCGACTCCCGTAGGTCCTAAGAAGAGGAAGCTTCCGAGGGGTCTGTTTGGAGGCTGAAGGCCTGCTCTTGCACGCCTTATGGCCTCGGAAATGGCCTTTATTGCCCTCTCCTGACCGATGACCCTCTTGTGGAGCTCTTCCTCCATCCTCAGGAGTTTCTGAACCTCTTCCTCCTGGAGTTTGGAAGTAGGTATGCCCGTCATCTCGGAGATGACCTCTGCAACGTCCTCTGCAGTTACAACGGGAACTTCTCCTTCCTCACTCCTCTTTTCAAGTTTTTCCTCTAACTCCTTAATCTTCTCCTCAATCTGCTTAATTTCCTTCTTCAGTTTGGCCGCCTTGTCAAACTCCTCATTCTTAACTGCCTCGTCAAGCTCAGCCCTCAAGTTGTGGAGCTTCTCCTTGAGCTCAGAGAGCTCCGGAGAGCTGTAGGTGGCTTCTATCTTCTTCCTCGCACAGGCTTCGTCAAGAACATCTATGGCTTTATCGGGTAAATACCTACCCTGAATGTACTTTTTGGAAAGTTTAACGGCGGCCTCAATTGCGTCGTCCGTAATCTTAACCTTGTGGTGTTCCTCAAGTTTGGGCCTCAAACCTTTCAGCATCAGTATTGCAGTTTCAATGTCGGGCTCGTCAACCCAAACAGGGGCAAACCTCCTCTCAAGGGCGGGGTCCTTCTCAATGTACTTCCTGTACTCGTCGGTCGTGGTAGCTCCTATAACTCTAAACTCTCCACGGGCAAGTGCAGGCTTCATTATGTTTGCAGCATCCATTGAGCCCTCAGCAGCACCGGCTCCGATAACCGTGTGGAGCTCGTCAATGAAGAGGATGATGTTGCCCTCCTCCTTTACGGCATCTAAGACCTGCTTCAACCTCTCCTCAAACTCTCCCCTGTACTTCGTTCCGGCAACGAGGGCTGCCATGTCAAGGGCAACGATTCTCTTGTCCTTCAAGTTGTCCGGAACCTCACCGTTTGCAATTTTTTGAGCAACGCCCTCAACGATTGCAGTCTTACCGACTCCCGCCGGACCGACCAAAACGGGATTGTTCTTAGTCCTACGGGAGAGAATCTGGATAACCCTCTTAATCTCAGTTTCACGGTCAATAACGGGGTCTAACTTTCCTTCCTCGGCAAGTCCCGTCAGGTCAATTCCGTACTTTCTGAGTATTTCGGGAATCTGCTTTCCTCCTCCCCTTGCCTTTGCTCCGATTTCACGGGAAACCTTTGCCCTTCCTTCCCTGTACTTCTTAACGGCCTTCCAGGCGGCATCCTTTTCAAGTCCGAGCTTCAGGAGAATCCTGTAGGCCATTCCTTCCGGAACCTCGTAGAAGGCCAAAAAGAGGTGCTCCAAGTCAACACTCCTTGCCCTCATCTGACGGGCAATGTCAAGGGCGGCGTCAAAGACCTTTTTCAGAGTAGGAGTTATGTATATCTCCTCGTGTTCTGCATACCTTGCACTCGGAATTCCAAGTCTTCCCACTCTGTCAACCTGTTCCCTTATGAACTTCTTGGCCCTCACCGGGTCAAAGTCTGCAAGTGTAAAGATGTCAAGTATCGGTGAACCCGGAAGTTCAACCATCGCAAGTAGCAGGTGTTCAGTATCAACGTACCTTTCGCCAAGTTGTCTTGCAATTTCCTGAGAAAATAGAACGGCATCCTTTGCCCTTCCACTTAAAACGTCCCAGATGTTCATCTCTTCCCTCCTTAAAGGTTTATTTTTGTAGTATCTCTATCAGTTTTTCACTGTTGAGCTCTGTAAAAGAGAGCTCCCTCAAAATCGCAACGAGGAGCTCCCTCGTCTCCTCATCAATCCTCCTGGATATCTCCTCAAAGAGTTTCTCTATGTCGTCCTCAAGATTTAAGACAATGTGAGTTCCCGCTACATTAACTCCCCGTTCTCTCGTTAAGGAGACTATCCTCTTTATCCTAACCAAATCCCTCTCTGAGTAGAGGCGAGTCTTTCCTTCCGTTCTTGAAGGCTTTATGAGACCCTCATTTTCGTAAAACCTCAAGGTTTGAGGGTGAACTCCTGCAATCTTTGCAACGATGCTAATCATGTAAACAGGGGTGTCCTTATCTATCACTTCCACCCTCCAATACTTTCTATTATGAAGTTAATACAACTTCAGTAATCCGTCAACTTTTCTAAAAATCCTTTTTAAGGAGGATGGAAGCTCAATAGGGAAGCTTTTCCCAGTTAACGTTTTCCCTTATCCAGTTGACGTAGAGGGGAATGCCCTCCTCTATTTGAACCTGAGGGTACCAGTTGAGTATTTCTCTTGTTTCCTTTAGGTCGGCTTCAGTGTAGTTTTGATAAAAGTCGTAAGGATTATCAAAGTATTCGGTTTCAACATCTACCCCCAAGGTTTTCTTTATTATTTCAACGACCTCGTTAAAGCTCCTTGCCCTTCCAGTCCCGACGTTAACCACTCCGCTCTTTTCGGCAAAGGCCCCCCTTATGTTGGCCTCAACGCAGTCCATAACGTAGACAAAGTCCCTCTTTTGCTCCCCCCACTTAAAGAGCCTCGGCCTTTTCCCTTTTAGTATCTGAACGGTAAGCTGGAGAACCATACTTGCCATCTTTCCCTTGTGAGTTTCGCGGGGACCGTAAACGTTAAAGTACCTGAGACCAACAACGGGAATTTCGGGATTTTCCTTCATGAACCTGAAGGCATAGATGTCCATTGAGAGCTTGGAAAAGCCGTAAACGTTTTCGGGCTTTAAGCCTTCGCTTACCTTCATAGGGGGAGGAGTGTTGCCGTAAACTGCTGCCGACGAGGCATAAACCATCCTTCCCCTTGAAGTCCTAACAATCTCAAGGAGCTCCTTAAAGGCCTCGCAGTTTATCTCCATCATCCTCTTCTGGTCTGTGTCGGTCGTATCAACGTTTGCAGCCTGATGGAAGATAACGTTGAATCCGTACTTTTTCAGCTTTTCAATCGTGTCCCTATCGGTTATTGAGCCGGTTATAACCTCTCCCCTGAAGTCAACGATGTTCTTGAAGTAACCGGACGAAAAGTCATCAAGGATAAAGATTTCCCAGTCTGGAAAACGCCTCTGGAGCTCTAGTGCAAGGTTTGAACCTATAAAACCGGCTCCTCCAGTAACCAAAACCCTCATTCTCCAAGCTCTCCTTTCAGGTGAGTTTCGTAGCCCTTACTCTCAAAGAACTCCTTAAGGGCTCTGGCATACTTTTTTGCCAAGTTCCAGCTGTGAAAGACCCCATAAGTAGAGGCCTCCTCAAGCTCGTCCCCGTTAAACCTGACGACCGAAACGCCCCACTCAAACTTTTTGAGTGAATCGTCAAGGTAGACCCTCTGGACGAAGACGTCGCATATCTTGGAGCTCCCAAAGTAATCGGAGAGCTCCTCAGGGGACTTACCCAAGGCATCGGCCATCAATTCCCTGAAAAATTCATCTCCCATTGTCTCCCTCACTTTTCAACAATTGTCTCCTTAACCTTCATTCCAAAGTGTCTTCCCGGCTCCTCCGTGTAGACGAGGACTTCGTCTCCCTCTTTAAGGTCAACAACGGAAATGGGCTCTCCTTTAGGGGAGGTGAGCCTTATCGTCTCTGCATTCTGAAGGATTGCACTTACCTTTTTTCCGCTCTCCGTTTCGGCTTCAACGAGGAGCATCGGCCTCCTCTCAACCTTTGCCCTTCCAACGTAGGCAATCCTCCCCTCTCCCTTGTAGTTGTAAACCATTATCTCGTCACCGCTCTCTATCTCTGAGAGGTACTTTGTCCTTCCGCCGGGGAGCCTCACGTACATGTGGACGGCTCCGGCATTTACCCTGAAAGGCCTTGCGGCAACGTAAGGGTTTGACTCGGTTTCGGCGTGGACCAAGAACATCCCTGCCGACGAGTTCCCGACGAGAGCTCCCTCACCCCTCACCATGTTTGAGCAGGTATCTATACAGACCCTGTCGCACATTCCTATTGGTTTGACTCTTTTTATCCTCGCCACCTCAAGTTTAACCTTTTCGCCGGCAAGGTTTATCGCCTCTCCCGTTGCCTTTATCTCGTTGATGTCCTCAGTATCAAGGACAACTCCCCTTACGCCCTTTTCCAAAATCGTTATGGCGGTTTCAGCTTCCTTTGAGTTTCTCACCCACGCATAGACATCATCCCCTTGAGCAAGGAGATTTTCAAGGGGAATAATCGTCCAGTCTGTCGTTTTCACTATTACCTTCTTTCCCTTTTTGAGGAGCTCCGCAGCCCTCTCCTCATCCTCCTTTCCCTTTATCTCAACGATTACAAAGTCCTCTCCCAACTTGTAGTCCCCGTCGGGGGCTATCGTCTTAACCTTTGCAAGCCTCTTAACCTTCTTACTCTCGGGCTTTTCAAGGAGAATGGCAGTAACTCCCGATTCAAGGGCGGTAGTTACAACCTTCTTATCCTCGGGGTTTCTTACGTAAACTATCAACTCCTTTTTCATACTTCCCTCCGCTAATATTTCCTCGGACCAAAGAGTGCAGTCCCTATTCTAACGATTGTCGCTCCCTCCTCAACGGCAACGGGAAAGTCGTGGGACATCCCCATTGAGAGCTCCGGAAATTTCAAACCGAACCTCTCCTCCATTTTATCCCTTATCTCCCTGAGTCTTACAAAGTAAGGCCTGACGTTTTCGGGATTTTCAAAGTAGGGCGGAACGGTCATAAAGCCCAAAACCTTAATCTGCGGAAAGTTGAGGAGGTAGTTGAGGAGCTCCTCAACCCCTTCTGGGGGACAGCCGTGTTTTGACTCCTCCGGTGAGAGTTTTACCTCTATCAGGGACTTCATTTCCCCTATTCCCTTTTTCTCCATCCTCTTAATCAGCTCGTCCACCAGCTCCTTTCTGTCAACCGTCTCAATACAGTCAAAGAGCTCCACCGCATACTTAACCTTGTTGGTCTGAAGGTGGCCAATCATGTGCCACTGAGCCCCTTTTAAGTGGCGGAGCTGAGGTATCTTCTCCCTTGCCTCCTGGACCCTGTTCTCCCCGAAGAGGCGAATGCCGACTCTATAGGCCTCCTCTATCTCAGAGGGAGTCCTCGTCTTTGTTGCGGCAAGAACCTTTACCTCATTGGGGTCTCTCCCGACCCTACGGCAAGACTCCTCTATCAGCTCAACTATTTTCTCGTAGTTTTCCCTAATCACCCTCCAACCTCTCATAAACCTCGTCTGCAAAAAACCAAAGGTCGTCGCTCAGATTTGATTCGGAGCTCTCCAAAAAGGACTTCCAGTTGTCAAGGTAGCCCAAATTGAAAAGGTGATAGCTTGAAACCACAAAGCCGCAGTTTTCAAAGGAGCCCCTACCGTCAAATCTGAGAACCTCTATGTCAACAAACTTGTTAACTCCGTTTCTGAAGAGGGACTGAGACAGGTGTCTCCAAAACTCGTAGTTACCCCTCTTCAAGAACAACCTCGTCTTTCTCCACGTAATGGGAGAGCCGTCTTTAGAGAAAAACTCGTACCTCAACTTTAACTTAACGCCTATTCCGTCTCTTAGCCTTAAAACCTCTAAGTCGGAATCCCTAACGGGAAGCGTCTTTACGTAGTATCCGAGCCTTTCGGATAGGGACGAGGAGAGCTTTGCACTGTTAAAGATATCAATGATTTTGTTGATTTCCTTCAGGATCTCTACCTTTTTAAAGTTTCCCTCTATCTCAACGGGAATCAAGTTGGTATAGTAGTGGTAATTGTATATGTATCCGGAATCTCCCTTCAGTAAAACCGAACCGGCCTTGAGCTTAACACTGCTCTCACCGTCGCTCAAAACCGAATCCCTGTTGAGAATAACTATTGAAAACTCTCCCCTCTCAACATTTAACCTTTTACCGCCTACCGGGTACAGCCTGTTCTTAAAGACAAAATATTTTCCCCCTTCGGGGATATAGATAACGTCGTTTCTCCTTACTTTAACACCGTCTAAACTCTCGGGAGAGTCAAAAAGGACATAGCTCAAATTAATCCTTCCGGTCTCCTTTAAGAGGGGAAACGTGTAGTCACAGTAATCAAGGTTTATCCATCCTCCGTCGGTCTTTCCCCAAAAGCCGAAAATCGCCCTCAGGTTATCCTCAGTATTTTTGTTCAGAGTTTTCAAAATTCTCCCAAACGGAACTTCCCTGAGAGAGGCAGAATCGGTGACGACCTCTAACTCTTGGGAGAGAGCAGAAAGCGGAAAAATCAGAAATAGGAAGAGGAGAAGAAATCTCAACTTTTTTCCTCCCTTAAAACAAACATAAGGGCTTCGGCCTCGGCAACAACTTTCCCATCGGCCTTTTTCATAACAGCCTTCGTAATCCTGTACCTTTTCCTATCAGAATCAACCCAAGCCTTAACAAAAACTTCCTCTCCGACCAAAAGGGGAGAGTGAAACCTAACGGTGATTTTGCCGGTCAGAAACCTCTCATCGGGACCCTGCAGGTGGGCCATGGCCTCGTCCAAAATCAGGGAGATTATACCCCCGTGAACGACGTTTTCATAACCCTGGTAGTACTTGGGAAGGGAAAATCTTGAGTAAACTTTGCCGTCCTTCCTCTCAAAAGAGAGGTGCATTCCCCTCGGATTTTCCCTTCCGCAGACAAAGCAGTAGCTGTCCCTAACAAGTTCCTTTCCTTCCATAGCGAGGAAATTATAATTAAAACTTAGAGGAGGGAAGAGATGAAAAACAAGGAGCTTGCAGAGATTTTTGATAAGTGGGCAGACATACTGGAATTTATGGGAGATAACCCTTACCACATAAGGGCTTACAGGAACGCAGCAAGGCTGATAAGAGACCTTTCCGAGGACATAGAGCTCCTTGCAAAGGAGGGGAAGCTGTCGGAGCTCCCCGGAATAGGCCAGAGACTCCAGGCAAAAATCCTTGAGTTTTTGAGAACGGGGAAAATTGAGGAGTTTGAGAGGCTCAAACAGCAAGTTCCAGATACCGTATTTACACTCTTAGACATCCCAGGGGTAGGGCCGAAAACCGTCAAGCTCCTCTATGAGGAATTGGGAATAAGGAGCATAGAGGACTTAAAGAGGGCGATAGAGAGAGGGGAGCTCTTGAAACTTCCCGGATTTGGTCCAAAGAAGGTGGAAAAGATAAAGAAGGGTATAGAGCTCCTTGAAAAGAGCGGCGGAAGGATTCTACTTGGAGTTGCGGTTTTCATTGCAGACAGAATAGTCAATCAGCTCAAGGAACACTCGGCCGTTGAGAGGATATCGGTCTGCGGCTCAACGAGGAGAATGAAGGAAACGGTCGGCGACATAGACATACTTGCAAGCGGTAAAAACCTCGAGATAATTGAGGCCTTCGTGAACCTACCAAACGTAAAGGAAGTCCTCTGGAAGGGACCGAAAAAGGCCACGGTAATAGTTGAGGAGGGAGAACAGGTTGACCTCAGGGTAAGTGAACCGGAATCCTACGGAGCTGCCCTCCAGTACTTCACCGGTTCAAAGGCCCACAACATACACCTGAGGACGATATGCCTCAAACTCGGATTAAAGCTGAACGAGTACGGTCTCTTTAAGGGAAACGAGAGAATTGCCGGAAGGACGGAAGAGGAGATATACGAAGCCCTCGGAATGGAAACGCCACCTCCTGAGATTAGGGAGGATACCGGTGAAATAGAGGCCGCACTGGAACACAGGCTTCCGAAACTAATAGGTTACAACGAAATAAAGGGAGACCTCCACATCCACTCAAACTGGTCTGACGGGGCATCAACGATAGAGGACTACGTTAAAAAGGCCATTCAGATGGGATACAAATACATAGCAATAACGGACCACTCAAAGGGGCTAAAGGTTGCAAACGGACTCTCTGAGGAGGATTTGGAGAGGAGAAACTACGAGATAGACAAAATCAACGAAAAGTATAAAGGGAAAATAAGGGTTTTAAAGGGAGCAGAGGTTGACATCCTCCCCGACGGCTCACTTGACTATCCGGATGAAATCCTGAAAGAGCTTGACTTTGTAGTTGCGGCCATTCACTCAAGGTTCAACCAGGACAACACCGAGAGAATAATAAGGGCAATGAACAACCCCTACGTCAATGCAATAGCCCACCCCACCGGTAGAATCATAGGACAGAGGGAGGGATATCCCCTTGATATGGAAAGAATTTTAAGGGAAGCTGCAGAGACGGGAACAGCCCTTGAGGTCAACTCTTACTACAACAGGCTTGACCTGAGGGACGCCCACTGCAGGATGGCAGTCAGGTTCGGAGCAAAACTCGTAATAAGCACCGACTCTCACCACACAGACCACATGTGGATGATGAAGTTGGGAGTTGGAACAGCAAGGAGGGGATGGGTTGAGAAGAAGGATGTCATCAACGCCCACGGACTAAGGGAGCTGAGGAAGTTTGTAAATGGGAAGAGGAAAAAGTTTGGCGTTAAGTAGTTGACTCAAAGGAGAAAGGGGCTAATTTTAAAATTGGATTTAAAGTTAACTTAAAAACCATTTTAAGGAGGGAGAGATGTTCGGAGGATTCTTCGGAAGGAGAGGAAGGGGATTTGACCCCTTTGAGGATATGTTCAGGCAGTTTCAGGAAATTGAGAGAATGATGGCCGAAATGATGAGGGGATTTGGCGGAGGTTTCCCCGGCTTTGAGGCAGGATTTGAGCCAAGAATAGAGATGTACGAAACGCCCGATGAAATCGTAGTAAGGGCGGAAATGCCCGGGCTCGATAAGGACAGCATAGATGTAAAAGTAAGGGGCAACTACCTCATAATCAGGGGAGTGAAGAAGCAGGAACAGAAGGAAGAGAGGGACAACGTTTTCTTCAGTGAAACCTTTTACGGTGAGTTTCAGAGAGTAATTCCTCTACCGGTTGAGGTAAAGGAGGAAGGAATAGAGGCTTACTACGACAAGGGAATCTTAGAGATAAGACTTCCTAAGGCTGAAGCCGCAAGGAAGGAAGTTAAGATAATCGTTAAGGAACCTGAGGATAAGGACAAGGGAAAAGGTAAAGAGGAAAAGTAAATTTTAAAAACTTAAACGAAATAAATGGCCGCCCTTTTGGGCGGTTTTTATTTTGCATTTCTAAATTCCCCGTCTATTTTAATGATAACCATTATCAAAAGGAGATGAATGGCAGAAGTTACTCTCGTTAGGGAGTGCCCTCAACTTCAGTACAAAAAGGGAAACTTAAAAGTAGGTCTCGTTTATCCGGGAAGTGAAAAGGTCGGGCTTTCAAGCCTTTCCCTTCAGAGAATCTACTCCCTCCTAAACGCAACAGAGGGAATAAGCTGTGACCTCCTCTTTGAGGACTTGGAGAGTTCTTACTTTTTAGGCCTTCAGCCTAAGGAATTTGACGTCATAGCCTTTACCGTGACCTACGAAAACCACCTCTTTAAGGTGGTAGAGCTCCTTTCCAAGTGGGGAATTGAGCCTTTAAGGGAGGAGAGGGAAGACTCCCCTCTCATATTGGGAGGGGGAATAGGACTCTACTACAATCCAACCCCCTTCATGCCGATATTTGACGCCATTTACCTCGGAGAGGCGGAGGGAAGGGCAGAGGAGGTATTCCAAAGCCTCATCGGTAAAAGAGATGTTGAGAAATTGGGGGTCTTTGACAACGTCATAGTAAGCAAAAACTACGAGTTTAAATATGAAGGAGTAAAGGTTAGGGAAATTATAGGAGAGAAAAAGAGAATCTTCCGTTCAAAGCTCTTTAGGGAAGTTCCCTCCCATTCGTGCCTCCTAACCGATGAAACGGCCTTTGGTGAGATGTTCCTCATTGAGCTAAACAGGGGTTGTATAGAAAAGTGTCGCTTCTGCGTTGCAACCTACATGGGGCTTCCATACAGGGAGAAGGAGATAGAGGTTGTTGAGAGGGAAATAGAAATTGCCTCGCGTTACGTTGACAGGGTGGGATTGATAGGAGCAGGAGTAACCGACTACTCAAGGATGGAGGAGCTCTACTCAATCCTCAAAAAATACGGAATGAAGGCTTCATTCTCATCGCTGAAGGCCTCGTCGGAATCTCCCTTCATCTTTGAAATCATAAAGGAATCGGGACAAAGGACGGCAACGCTTGCCCCCGAAGCCGGTTCAGAGAGGTTAAGGTTTTCAATAAACAAAAAGGTAAAGGACGAAAGATACTTTGAGTTTGCAATAAAGTGCCTTGAATCGGGAGTTGAAAACCTAAAACTCTACTTTCTCATAGGGTTGCCGGGAGAAAAAGAGGAGGACATTGACAAAATTGCAGAAATGGCAAAGAGGTTTTCGGAAATTTCAAGACCGTTCTGGAAGGAAAGGGGTAGAAGGGGAGAAATTACCTTAAGCGTAAATCCGGTAATACCAAAGCCCTTTACGCCCTTTCAGTGGTACGGCATGAATCCCAAAAGTCTGATAGAAAGGAAGCTAAAGAGGTTGTCAAAGCTCGTGAGAAAAATTCCGGGAGTAAAGCTGAACTATGAACCGGTGAGGGATGCCATTTTACAGGCGATAGTCTCAAGGGGAGATACGAGGATTGGGGAGGCTGCGGTTAGGTCGGTGAAGGAGGGAATTCCGTTCCGAAGGGCTCTGAAGGAGATGGAGCTCCCCTTTGAGGAGCTCTACACGAGGGAGAGGGAAAGGGATGAGGTATTCCCCTGGGACATCGTTGAGAGCGGCATAAACCGAGATTACCTGTGGCGGGAGTACCAGATGACCTACGAGGAAAGGCCAACCCCCACCTGTTTTCCGGGCTGTAAGGTCTGCGGTCTATGTTCCTAATGCAACATTGCAAAAACAAACTTAAAAGGAGAATCTATCCCCCCGAGTTTCATCCTATAATTTCCACAAAGCCTCCGGAGTATTAGATGCAGGTATATCAGAAGACGATTTCAAAGGAAGTTGAGTTCAGCGGAATAGGCCTTCACACGGGAAGAAAGGTAAGAGTAAAGCTCTCTCCCGCACCGGCAGATACGGGAATCGTGTTTATAAGAACCGACCTAAAGGGAGCTCCCTCAATAAAGGCTTCCCCAAGATACCTTTCCAAACTCTTCTACGCAACGAACCTCTCAAACGGAGAAATAAGCGTTCAAACGGTAGAACACCTCATGGCAGCCCTATCGGCCTTTGGAATTGACAACCTCTTTGTATTTTTGGATTCCGAAGAGCTACCGATACTTGACGGGAGCTCCGCCCCCTACATTCTCCTCTTTGAAGAGACGGGAATTAAGGAACAGGGAAAAAAGAGAAAGTATGCAGTTTTAAAGAGGGAAGTTGAAATCTCCTACGAGGGAAAGAGAATCTACGCAGAGCCGAGCAACGAGCTTACGATAGACAACACAATCTCCTTTGACCACCC
>CAZEDJ010000028.1:0-13803 GCA_964511045.1 uncultured bacterium | reverse complement strand
TCAAGAAAACGTCGTAGTAACCTTCCTTGTCCATCATTCTGAGAACCTGCTTTGAACCCGGCGAGATTGCTGCAGAGACCATCGGGTGAACCATCTTTCCTGTTCTCTTAAACATCTCCCCAACGGTCTTTAAGTCCCTGTACGAGGAGTTTGTACACGAACCGATTGCTACTTGGTGGACCCTCAGTCCCTCAACTTCCTTAACTTTCTTGACGTTGTCAGGCATGTGGGGGCATGCAATCAAGGGCTCAAGCTCGGAGAGGTCTATGTCTATTACTTCGTCGTACGTTGCATCCGGGTCTGCCTGGAGCGGCCTCCACTGTGCTTCCCTTCCCTGAGCTTTCATAAAGAGGTAGGTCTGCTCGTCACTCGGGAAAATGGACGTTGTAGCACCTAATTCTGCTCCCATGTTTGTGATTGTTGCCCTTTCGGGAACCGTTAGGTACTTGACTCCCTCTCCTCCGTACTCAAATATCCTTCCGAGTCCTCCCTTAACGGTCAGTCTCCTTAGGAGCTCCAAAATAATGTCCTTTGCAGAAACAAAGGGCCTTAACTTTCCGTAGAGGTTGACCCTTACAACTTTTGGCATTGTTAGGTAGAAGGGCTCCCCTGCCATTGCGAGGGCTACGTCCATTCCCCCTGCGCCGATTGCGAGCATTCCGATTCCGCCGGCGGTCGGCGTGTGGGAGTCTGAACCGAGGAGTGTCTTTCCGGGAACTGCAAACCTTTCAAGGTGAACTTGGTGGCATATTCCGTTTCCGGCCTTGCTGAAGTAAACGCCGAACTTTGCAGCTGCCGTTTGTAAAAAGAGGTGGTCGTTTGCGTTTTCGGGTCCTCCCGCCTGAAGGGTGTTGTGGTCAACATAGGAGACGGAGAGCTCCGTCTGAACTTTTGGAAGTCCCATAGCCTCAAAGTGCAGGTATGCCATTGTTCCCGTTGCATCCTGAGTGAGAGTCTGGTCAATTCTTATGGCTATGGGCTTTCCGGGGGTCATGTCCCCTTCAACCAAGTGGGTCTTGATGATTTTCTGAACGATGTTCAGTCCCATATCTCCTCCTTATATATTAAATTCTCATTATTTTTGTGGGAGTTGCTGAGAATTATGTAAAAATTTTGTAAAAATTTCAACAGAGTTTGGAGGACCCATGGAACCTACCGTAATAGAGGGAAGGGTTCCAATCTACGTCTATGCGAGGGAAATTGAGCCTGAGGTAAGGAGTCAGATAGAGAGGCTAAGGGATTTACCCTTTTTCAGGGAAAGGATTGTCATAATGCCCGACTGCCATGCAGGAAAGGGCTGTGTTATAGGGTTTACGGGCTACTTTGACGACGTTGTTATTCCCAACATCGTAGGAGTTGATATAGGTTGCGGTGTCTATACGTATCCCTTGAACCTTAAGGTTGATAGGGAAAATCCGAGGGAGGATATAGACCTTAAAAGGTTTGATGCCTTCGTTAAGGGAAGGATTCCAACTGGGCTTACCTCAAGGACAAAGTCAAACGCAAAGAAACTTCCCCTTACAGAGGAGGAGAGGGAGCTCCTTTCCGAAATCCGCTCCGTTCTCATAAATACCTACAAGATAGACCTTCAGGAGCCTTTACTTCAGGTTGGGACGTTGGGAAGCGGGAACCACTTTTTGGAGCTTGGAGTTGATGAAGGGGGTAACCTCTACTTGACGGTTCACACGGGCTCAAGAAACTTGGGCTTGAGAGTTTGTAATTTCTTTTACAGAAAGGCAAGGGAGTACACCAGGAAAGTTATGCCAAACCTACCTGCAGACCTTTCCTTCCTTCCGATGAAAAAGGGGGGAAGGGAGTACATAAGGGCTATGAGGCTTGCCCAGAGGTATGCAGATTTGAACAGGAGGGTGATTCTAAGGCTCATAGTTGAGGAGTTTTTCGGTGAGGAATTTAGGGAGGAGAGGTTAATAAAGAGCGTTCATAACTACATTGACGTTGATAGGGACATGTGCGTGAGGAAGGGGGCAATCTCTGCCCATAGGGGAGAGAGGGTAGTCATTCCCTTCAATCTAACTACCGGTTTGATAGTAGGCAGGGGAAAGGGAGTGAGGGAGCTCAACTTCTCTGCTCCCCACGGAGCCGGAAGGAAGATAAGTAGAAGGCGGGCAAAGGAGACATTTTCGGTCAGCGAATTTAAAAGGGTAGTAGAGGAAGCTGGGGTTTACTCATCAACCGTTTCAAGGGAGACCCTTGACGAGGCTCCCTTTGCCTACAAGGACCCAAGTGAGATTTTGGAGTTTCTGCCGAAAACCGTTGATTTAGAGAAGTTCGTAAAACCGATATACAACTTAAAGGGATAACCCGGCCAAAGGCCGGGAGCTCTTAAGCGACCGGATAAGCAAACGGAGGCCTCTCCTCAACCAGCTTAATGTCCGTTGCATCTTTTGGAAGGGGAACCACCTTAACCCTCTCTACCCACCTTTCGGGTAGGTGGATGACCCTCTTTCCGATTCTTATTACTGCCGGAGCCACTTTTGCCCTGTACTTAATTCTCACTCCCCAAACCTTCCTTCCAAACCTGTTTTCAAACTCTCCGGGACCTTCAATCTCTATGTCCCTCGCAGAGCCGGGGAAGTAGATTCTCTTTGCGTAGTGCCTGTTCCTTCCCTTGTGGAAGTAAACGAGCCAGAGGACTTTCCCTTCCTTGTACTTTGCCTCGGTCGGGATGTACCTCTCTGCCTTCTCCTCCTCCTCCAAGAGCCTCTGGACATACTGTTCAATCGTTTCGTCTTCCCTTATCTCGTTTTCCGTCCACTCCTCAAATTCAACCTGCCATCCCTTAACAGTTGCAATTATGTTTGCCAACTTAACGTTTCTCTCCTCTTCCTTCTCAACCAGCTCGTCTATCTTGTCTAAGATGTCCTCAAATCTCTCTCTAAAATCGGGGAGCTTCGTTATTGCAACGATTAAGTCTCCCTGTTTCTTCAGTCTTTCAAGGGTTTCCTCGTCCTCTGCAAGTACCATTCCCTTTCTGATTTCGCAGAAGTTCTTCCTCAACTCCTCCAGTATTTCGGGAGAGAGCTTTAGCTCAACGACGCTTTCGAGAATTTCCTTTGATATCTCCTCCGGTATTTCCTTTAACCTCTCCTCAATCGTCTTGTTTTCACTTCCCCAAGGGGAGTATTCCTTGTCCCAGTTTTTGTACTTTGCTATGTAGTTTGCAAGCCTTACAGTTACTCTGTTTTCCTCAAGGGCGACTTCCCTGAGCTCTTCAACCATTGAACCGAACTTCTTTTTCCAGAACGGGGAGTAGGTGAGGGTGCAGAGGTAGTCCGAGCGCTTCTTTAGGTCTGTGAGCTGTTCGGGAGTTTCAACTTCTAACATCTCGTCCCTGATGATGCAGTTGATTCTCCTGATGTCCTCCGGCCCTTCTACTTTTCCGTAGATTCTTGCCATCTCTCCCTCCTTATTTGGTTTAAGGGCGGAAGAACCGCCCGTTTAGTTCAGCTTCTCAAGGGCCTCGAGTATTAAGAGACCTGCTTCGTTTATGGAGCTCTTACCGATGAGGTTTGATGCCCTCAAAACTATCAATTCCCTCTCAAAGGATTCAGGGTCAAGCCCCGATAGCTTCATGGCCTCCTTGAAGTTTTTCGGAAGGACCCTTACCTTCCTCTCCTTCTCGTACAGCGTTCCCACCTTCCTTAGGGCTTCAAGGACCCTTACTGCAAGGGGAGTTATCGGGTTTCCGAATCCCTCCGGTGTTCCGGAGAGAGCTCTCTTAATCAGCTTTCCGGCCTCGGTTAGTATGATTGCCTCGTTCTGGAGGATGTCTATGTATCCGCGGGCTTCAAGTTTGTTCAGCGCGTAGTCAATCTCCTCCTGCCACGTTTCGTCAAACTGTTCATAGACGTCCTTTACAAAGAATCCCTTTTCCGGGAGTTTATGGAGGACTTGAAGCTCAAACCTCGTTATGTGGGGAAGCCTCTTTATCTCGTAGGCCATTTCCGCGTACATCTTTCCGGCCTCTGTTGCCTCTCCTCCCCCAATCAGCTGTGCCTTTACTCCCCTCTCATACCACTCAACGTTTGGAGCTGCAAACTCCTTATTTGTAATCGTTATTGCCTTAACTCCAACGGCGGGGATTTCCCTGAATCCGCGGGTCTTCATGTCCTCAAGGACTTTCTTACCGTACTCGGTTAAATAGTGAACCTTCTTTCCTTCCCTCTCCTCAGCCCTTATTAAGTTAAATGACTCCAGTGTATAGAGGGATTCCTGGACGATGTCGTACATCTTCTCGTACCACTGGTTTCCCTTTTCATAGAAAGACTTAAAGAGCTCCTCAATGGTCTTAACCTCGCTGAACTTCTTCTTTATCTCCTCTTTCTTTTGGTATCCTAAGTCCTGGTAGAGCCTCCTTCCGTAGTGTTCCAATAGGTGCTTATACTCTTTCAGTGGCTTGTAGAACAGGTAGTGAACCAACTCATCAACAGTTGGAAGGGTTGAGGGGTCCTCCTCGTGGTGCTTCCAAACCTCCTCAATTCCCCTCAGGAGCTCTGCATCCAGAATCTCAACGTTTATGGACTTAACGGGCTTAAACTTCCTCTCCTTCCAGATTCTGTAAGCCTCAATGAGGTGCTCTCCCGCAGGGAGCGGGTTTCCTTCGTCGTCTATTAAAGCGAGCTGGAAGAGAACTTCCTTCTCCTCGTCCGTTACTGCATCAAATCCCTCATAAACCGCCCTCTCTAACGAGTCCATTATGTCTTCGGAAATTACAGTTTCAAGCGTTGGGGCTATCGTTTCGCAGGCTGCCTTTATCTCCCTTCCGAGGGGAGTCAGTGAGTAAACGTCCGATGTTGGAACCGAGAATGCGAGGAGTCTCATTGCTCCCATTAGAATTGGAAACCTTCCGCCGGCAGGTAGCATTGAGGACTCTGCCGGTCCTGCGGGCATCTCCTTTATGTACTGGCAGAGCTCCCTGTCAATTATCAACCTCGGGTGGGCATTCTTAAATATCTCGTAGATGTCCTTTGCGTACTGGTTTATGGCCTTAAATGTTCCCTTTTTCTCTACCTTTCTCTCCTCAATAAATCCCCTCTTTTCAAGCTCCCCTTCGGTTAACTCTCCGGGAATGTCGTCGTTTTCAATCGCCGTTTCAATCATCATCAGGACTTCAGAACCGAGCCACCTGAACTCCTCGTCCCACTTGCTTGGGTGGGGTATTAAACCCTTTTCAACCATTTCGTCCAATATGTTTGCAAGTGCCCTTCCCCAGTAGGTTAAGGCGTATTCCAAAGGCCTTACTTGCCTCAAGAGGTTCATCCTCTCAAGCTCTAAGTAGGGCGGTTCCTCACTCTTTATAAAGAGCTGGCAAGTCGGGGCTTCGTTTCTCTCCTCTTCCCTAACTCTCATGAGGGCGAGGGCGTGTTCCTTTCTAATAACCATGTCTCCCTCCTCGTTTTCTATTTTCCGATTTGGATTTTAGGCTCATAACTAAAATTATGTCAAAAAACATTTTAAGTCAACGCTTCTCTTTTTCGTTATCATTTACAAATCATGATAAAGGAAATTTATGAAATAAGGAAGCTCTTACTGCTCTCTATTCCCGTTGGAATTGCTTCCGGTCTGATGGCCGTTGCCTTTCTCTTTTCCCTTGACCTCTCAACCTCTTTCTTCCTCGGAAAGTTTGTCGGTTACCATCCTCCGAAGCCCTTTGGAGAGGGGGGAACGGATACTTATGCCTTTTTTATATCACACAGGTTTTTAATACCGTTTGTTACGGCCCTCGGTGGACTCATTGTCGGCTTTTTGGTTTACTTTCTCGCTCCGGAAGCAGCCGGTGTCGGAACAGACGTTGCAATAAAGGCATTCCACTACGGCCTCCCGATAGGTATCAGGAGCTCTGTCCTGAAGCTCATAACCTCGGCGATAACGATAGGAACCGGAGGTTCCTCGGGAAGGGAAGGTCCCATGGCGCTGATAGGGGCCGGAGTCGGCAGGTGGTTTGGGGAGCTCTTTAAGTTGACAAATGAGGAGAAGAACATTCTCCTTGCCGCCGGGCTTGGAGCGGGAATCGGGGCGGTTTTTAGAGCTCCCTTTGCAGGGGGAATCCTCAGTGCTGAAGTCTTTTACAAGGAGGACTTTGAAGTTGAAGCCCTCATTCCCGGATTTGTCTCCTCAATAGTTGCCTACCTCGTTGCCGGCTGGTTTGTAGGTTATGAACCGCTGTTTAAGACTTCCGTTTCCTTCCCTAATTTCTCCGCCGAGGAGATTTCGGGGTTCATCGTTCTCGGAATCGTTTCTGCATTCGTGGCAAAGTTTATGATTTTCGTTTTTTACAGGGTTAAATCCCTGTTTAAGGAATTGAGAATCCATCCCGTACTTAAGCCTGCCCTCGGCGGTTTCCTTGCCGGGCTCTGCGGAGTTATTACTCCCCTTGCAATCGGTAACTCCTACGGCTGGATTCAGATGTTCATGGAGGGGAATTTCCTATACCTCTCGCTTCCGTTCCTCATTTTAAGCGTTCCCCTTGTAATTCTCTCCTTCTCCCTCGTTCTGGGTTCCGGAGGTTCTGGAGGTGTTTTCGGTCCCTCATTGGTTGTCGGGGGAATAACCGGAGCTGCCCTCTCCTCTATCTTTAACGACCTACTCGGTGGAAGGGTTTTCGACCCGGGAATGATGACGATTGTCGGGATGATTTCTGTATTTACGGCGGCTGCCAGTGCTCCCCTCTCAACGATTGTTCTCGTTTCGGAGATGACGAGGGGGTACGACATCCTCCCCTACGCCCTCCTCTCCCTCACGATTGCACACAACTTGGCCGGCTTTGAGAGAACCCTCTTTGAATATCAGCTCTTAAACAGGCTTGAGTCTCCATTCCACAGGGATGAACTTAAAGTTTTTATCTTAAAGAGTGCGAAGGTTAGGGACGTTATGACTAAAAACGTTATAACCCTTCCACCTACTGCTTCTGTTATTGAAGCCAAGGAGATAATGGCAAAAAACTTCATAGCGGGAATTCCAATCGTTGACGAAAAGAAGAGGGTTATCGGAATAGTTACGACCTCAGACATTTTGAAGGTTGAACCCGAGAAGATGAAGGAGGTAAAGGTAAGAGAGATAATGACCCCTAAGCCTGTATGCGTTCTACCCGACTGGAATCTCTTGGAGGTTATGAAACTGTTTGCAAACTACGGTTACGGGAGAGCTCCCGTAGTTTCAGACTTTGAAACGATGAAGCTCGTCGGAATAATTTCCCGTTCAGACATAGCCCGCTACTTAATTAAGAGAAATGTTATTTAGCCTTCTTCTTTTCGTTGAGGGTGTGTTTCCAGGCAAAGATTGCAAATGAGAGGGGGAGTGCAATTGCTATTATCGTGCATATTATCCCTAAGATTGTATTTTCGCTCATGAGACCTCCTCGTAAACCTTAATCACGTTGTACAGGGTATCCCTCTCAACGGGTATCTTCCCTGCTTCCCTGATTAACTCTATCAGCCTCTTCTTAGGAATGAACTGTCCCGCCCTTGCTCCTGCTGCCTGAGTAATATCTTCTTCGGTTACCGTTCCGTCAATATCGTCCGCTCCAAACTGGAGGGCAATTTGGGCCACCTTTTCCCCTAACATTACCCAGTAAGCCTTTATGTGCTGAAAGTTGTCAAGGAGAAGTCTTGATATCGCTATGGTCTTTAACTCGTCAAATCCGGTTGTGTAGTTCGCATTTGGGATTTCGGTATTAATCGGGTGGAATGCAAGTGGGATAAAGGTCTGAAAACCTCCGGTTTCATCCTGGGCTTCCCTGAGCCTTATTAAGTGGTCAACCCTGTCCTCGTAGGTTTCCACGTGGCCGAATAACATTGTTGCATTGCTCTTTAGTCCCAACCTGTGAGCCGTTTTGTGAATCTCAAGGTACTCCTCACCGGTGATTTTATCCGGACATATCCTCCTTCTCACCCTTTCAGAGAAAATCTCACCTCCCCCGCCCGGAAGTGAACCGAGTCCCGCCTCTATCAGGTCTTTGAGTGTTTCCTCTACACTTTTTCTGCCCATTTCCGAAATGTACTTTATCTCCTCTGCGGTGTACGCCTTAATGTGTATGTGGGGGAACTCTTCACTTATTTTTCTGACTATCTCTATGTACCTTTCGTATTCCCAGTCGGGGTGGAGGCCTCCTACAATGTGGACTTCCGTTAATGCCGGATTTTTCTCCAAGTATCCCCTCAGTTTTTCGACTATTTCCTCAACGGTCAGCTCGTAAGCTCCCTCCTCTCCCCTCCTTTTCTTAAATGCACAGAACCTGCAAGTTCCCGTACAGATGTTCGTAGGGGTTATGTGCAGGTTAACGTTAAAGTAGGCAAACTTTCCGTTCTTTCTCTCTGCAATTAGGTTCGCAAGGTAGCCTATAGTGTGGATGTCCTTTGATTCAAAGAGGGTGAGTCCGTCCTCAAAGGAGAGCCTTTCTCCCTCAATTACCTTTTCTACAATTGGAATGAGCCTTTTGTCCCTTACAAGCTCCATCAGTAAACCCTCAAAACGTTGTAGTTTGTGTCCCTCTCTACGGGAACCTTCCCTGCTTCCCTTATGAGTTTTATTAGCCTCTCTTTGGGCATGAGGGAGGAGCTCCTTGCTCCGGCAGACCTCGTTATGCTCTCCTCAACAACAGTTCCATCTATGTCGTTGACTCCAAAGTGGAGCGAGACTTGAGCCAACTTTTCCCCCAAGGTTATCCAGAATGCCCTTATGTGTCTGAAGTTATCCAAGAGGAGTCTTGAGACGGCAAGCATCTTCAGGTCGTCAAATCCCGTTGTAAAGTTTCCTCCAAGTTCGGTATTTTTCGGGTGGTAGGCAAACGAGATGAATGCCTGAAATCCCCCGGTTTCGTCCTGGAGCTCCCTCAACATCAGCAGGTGTTCAACCCTTTCCTCTACCGTTTCTATGTGTCCGTACAGGATTGAGGCGTTTGTTCTCAATCCAAAGGAGTGGGCTATTCTGTGAATTTCCAGATACCTCTCAGAGGAGAGCTTTTCCGGACAGAGCTTCTCCCTTACCCTCTTGCTGAAAACTTCCGCACCGCCGCCCGGTAGGGCCTCAACTCCGGCCTCTATTAGGTCAATTAGGACTTCCTCAACTTCCTTTCCGGAGATTCTTGATAGGTGTTCTATCTCCTCGGCCGTAAAGGCCTGTAACTTTGCCTCGGGGTTTGCTTCCCTTATCCTCCTCACAAATTCAATGTAGTCTTCATACCTCCAATCTGGGTGAAGGCCGCTTACCACGTGGATTTCGCTGATTCCCTCAAGCTCCCTCGCCTTTTCGGCCGCCTCGTCAACCGTTAATTCAAATGCCCCTTCCTCTCCCCTTTTCTTCCTAAAGGCGCAGAACTTACAGCTGCCGGTACAGAGGTTTGTTAGGTTTATGTGTCTGTTTACTATGAAGTAAACCAACTTTCCGTTCCTCTTCTCGTTGACGTAATCGGCGATTTTCCCGAGGGTTAGGATGTCTTTTGTTTTAAACAACTTCACTCCGTCGTCAAACGAGAGCCTCTCTCCGCTAAAGACCTTCTCTGCTATCGGCAGGAGCTCCCTGTCCTCAACCAACCTCTCGTCAATTACCCCGTTCAGCATTTTCTTCACCTTCTATCCTTATTCCCCTTTCCCTTGCCACTTCTAAGAGTTTCTTAATGCGACTTATCGTTTCGTTGGACAGGTAGTGCTCTATGGAGCATCCCTCCCTCTCTGCTACCTCCTCCGGAAGTCCTAAAACCTCCTTAAAAAAGTCAATTATGACCCGGTGTTTCTTGTATATTTTCTCAGCGTACTCCCTTCCCTTTTCGGTTGTCCTTACGTACCCGTAGGGCTCATAGAGGACAAATCCCCTCTCCGAAAGTCTCTTCAAAACCTCAGTTACGGTCGGCATTTTCACCTTTCTTGCCTCGGCAATCTCCTTTACCCTCGCCACCCTGTTCCTTTTCTCAAGGAGATATATCGTTTCTAAGTAGTCCTCCAACCTCGGTGCAAGTCTCTCTTCCATTTCTTCCCCGTTTCTTCTGTTCCAGATAAATATATTACTAATTCTGTTCGTTAACTCTAACTCCTTACCCTTATTCCGCAGTGCTGACAGAGGGAGCTCTCGGAGACAACGAAGAGATTTGAACCTGACGGTCTCTCCGGCTTTTTGTAATAGAGGTCTATTGAGAACCAAGCCCTTTCTGAAAGCCCTAACCTATTTAAGACCTTCAATGCCGTCTCTCTTGCCCTTCCGAGGGCTTCAACGAACGTCGTCATCCCCGTAGCTGCGTCTCCCGTTATGTAGGTGTTCTTTCCCTTTAACTTTGAGATGAGCTCCTCGTCAACGTCAAATCCTATTGCCGGAACTACGTAGTCGGGAGAGAATCCCCCACAGGAGAAGAGGAGCTCGTCCTCCTTACTCCCCAAAAGCTCACAGTCCGTATATACTCTAACCCCCTCCCTAACGGCTGCCGAAACTTCCCTGCTGTTTGCCCTTATTTTTGCACTCTCTCCCCTGTATATAACTACAACTTCGGCTCCTCTTCTTGCGGCAACCCTCGCAACGTCAAAGGCCGTATCCCCCGCCCCGATAACTGCCAACTTCTTTCCCTTAAGTTGGGGAGGATTCCTCAAAAACTCCAGCGGGTAGATAACCTTTCCCCCGAACTTCGCCATTATTTCTTCGTCAAGTCTCCTCTCCTTCTGAGCTCCGATTGAGACAACTACGGCATCGTATCCGATTAATGGCTCCCTAACCTCCTCTTTGAGGTAGACTTTTAAATTTTCAAAAGATGTTGCATACTCAATCTCCTTCCTCACGAGTTTCTCGTTAAACTTAAATGTCGGGATTACGTTGAGAATTCCCCCTAACTTATCCTCCCTTTCAAAGAGCTCCACCTCAACGCCTGCCGATGACAAGTAGTAGGCTGCGGCTATTCCTGAGAGTCCCCCTCCTACAACTGCAACCCTCTTCTTTGCCGGCGGGAAGAAGGGTTTTCTCTTTTTTACTTTTAACTTTTCAAGGACGAACCTTGCCATTTCCCTGTGAACTTCCCTTATCCTGAGGGGCCTTTCCGGCAGGACTCCGCACTTCTCCTCACAGGGAGCCGGGCAGAGCTCCCCGAGGGTAAAGGGAAACGGGGATGAGAGGAAAAAGACGCCGAATGCCTCCTCAAGTCTACCCTCCTCACACAGTGCCATGAATGAGGGAACCTTAACCCCAGATGGACAGAAATCCTCGCAGGGAGATGTTTCTCTCCCTTTTCCCTTTCCTGCATCGAAAATCTGTATGCCGTAGAGGAGGGCTTGGGATGAGAGTAGTGTGATTGAGCCGTAGTTAATGGGGAACTTTAAGAGGTACCAGTAATAAAATGGAAAGGTAAATATTGAGAGTATTGATATTCCGGTGAGTTTCCTTCCGTCGTAGATTTGGCCAAGTCCCGGAAGGAGTGCGGAGAGCCTTTTGGCCTTCCTTCTCCTCTTTAGAATTTCTCCTGCTTTTAGGGCTATTTTTCTGTCCGGCTCCATAACTTCCCCGTATTAAATTTGCAAATTATAAAAGTTATTGTTTTAAGGAGGTAACATGATTGCCGAAAAAATTGAAGGTAGCGTTTTTGGAGCAGTTATAGGGGATGCCCTCGGAACCCTCGTTGAGGAGATGGACAGGGAAACGGTAAAGAGGGCTTACGGAGGGCCCATTTTGGGATTCGTTGAGCCTTCTCCCCTTTCGGTGTGTCCGTATCTAAAGAAGGGACAGTACTCTCATGAATCCCAAATTTTCCTAATGGCACTTGAGGTTTATGCAGAAAGAGGTTACTTTGATGAGACCCTCTACATAGAGAAGCTGGTTGAGTGGGTAAAGGATGAGAAATCCCACAGGTATCCGGCCGGTTCACACATAAATGCTGCCCTCTCCTACATGGCCGGGTTGGAACCTGCCGAGGCGAGGGTAAAGAGCTGTGATATTGACGGAGCTCTGCCGGCGGTTGCAGCGGGTCTCTTTAGATGGGACAACAGTTACGATGCCTACTCTGAGGGCAGTTACATAGCCTCTGTAACTCACAGCGATGAAGCCTTAATTGATACTGCGGGAGTTATAGCCGTTGCTGTTTCGGAGTTGGTCGGCGGCAGGGTTTTGCTGAATACGCAGGAGGACAGACTCGGATTTATAGAGATTCTCAAGGAGTTTTCAAAGACGGAGATGGTGAGGTCGTACTTAGACCTCCTCCACCAGCTTGTTAGGAAGGACGTTCACTCCCTTGACGATGCCATCTTAACACTCGGTAACGGTAGCTTTGCTCCCGAAGCCTTCTCCCTTTCCCTTTTCATAACTTTGAGAAACTATAAATCCTTCAGAAACGGTCTTTTAGCGGCCGTTAACTCTTACGGCGACTTCGGAGGGGATACAGATGCAGTTGCCTTTCTCGTTGGGGCCTTTTTGGGTGGATACTTAGGGGTCTCTGCAATTCCCGACGATTGGCTCTCTTGCGTTGAGTCGGCAGAATACATTAAGATTATTCTTAATAAGTTTATTGATAAAGTTGGAGGTTATAAATATGACTAAATTCGGAAAGTTCGGGCTCTTCTTGGCTTTTTACCTCCTTTCGCCGGCTTATGGGGCTCCCTGTACTCCAGAAACTCCCGTAATTGAGGTTGACGGGAGGTATGTAAACTGCTCCTACTTTAACTACGTCCTTTCAACCATACCGGAGTGGGCCTTAAAGAGGTACTACTCTGGAAAGGATGGTCTGAGAAAACTTGAAGATAAGTTGGCCGAGAGACAGCTGATACTTGAGGATTACCTAAAGAAGGGCTTTTTCAAGAGACCGGACGTTGAGAATGAGGTTAGGAGAGCGGAGATAAAGACCCTCTCCTCCCTCTACATGGCAAGGAAACTAAAGGACATAAAGGTTTCTGACGAGGAGATTAGAGAGGAGATAAGGAGGCGTTACGGGAATAAAGAGGTAACGCCGGAGCTCCGCCACTCTGTAGAGGTTCAGCTTAAAGTCAGGAAAATCGTTTCAAAACGGGAGGAGATTCTAAACAGCGTTAAGTCAAGGTTGAAAATACTCAACGAAAATCCCCGGTCTCCCCGCGATAAAGTTGCAGAGTTTGACGGAAAGGCCATCTACTTGAGGGATTTAGAGCCTCTATTGCCTAAGAAGTTTTCACGGAGGGACTTGGAGAGAGCTCTCCTTACCTATTCCCTCTACCTGTCTGCAAAGAAAGAGGGGCTTGATTCCCTTCCCGAATACAGGAATGCCCTCCTTTACAGGAAGGAGGAGATTGCCGTTTCGGACTTTGAGAGGAAAATCATGAGTAAAATCTCTGTAAGTGATGGGGAAATAAGAAATTACTACGAAAAACACAGGAGTGAGTTTAAAACGCCCTCATCTGCACAGGTTTTAATCTTAGAGTTTGACTCAGAGGATGAGGCAAGGAGAGCTCTGGCAAAGCTAAGAGCCGGTGAGAATTTAAGTGAGGCCGTTCCTAAAAAAGTCATGAAGAGCCTGAAAGAGTGGACGGTTCTCTCCTCAGACAGAAACAATCCCGTTTCTCAGCTCGTCTTTTCCTCAAAGGAGAAGTATAACCTCTTAAACGTCCCTTCCGGAAAGACCCTTTTAATTATTGTTAAGAGGAAGAAGCCCTCCGAGTACCTTCCCTTGGGAGACGTTTACTACAAGATTAAGGAAAAGCTCCTCAGGGAAAGAGCAAAAAGGGAAAAGGATAAAGTTATCAGCAGGTTAAGGGCGAAGTATGGATTGAGAATTCTACGCTCACCCCTTTGTTGTAGGGAGGAGAATTCCGATTAGTGGCTCCTCCTCTAAGAATTTGATTGATT
>CAZEDJ010000027.1:0-14038 GCA_964511045.1 uncultured bacterium | reverse complement strand
GCGAATGGCGGATCCAAAGTCCGCTGCCTTACCGCTTGGCTACGCCCCAGCTATACTGCGGAGAGAAATTTATACCACCACCCCTTTCTTTTCAAGGGGGAGACGTCAATCCCCCTGTCCTTAACTACTGCAAAAACCGAGGAACCGCTCCCGCTCATAAGGGGTCTCAATCCCATATCCTTTAAGACTTCTTTAACCTCCATTACCTTCTCTATGCAGGGAGCTCCGCTCCTCTCAAGGTCGTTCTCCATGTTCTCAACCAGCTCCTCAAACCTTCCCGAGACAAGCGGAGAGATGATTAACTTTTCGGCATCCTCAGGTGTTACCTCCCTCCTTATCGGGGGGAGCTCCCCGTAAACTTCCGCCGTTGAACAGGGAAATCCCGGATAGACGAGGAGAATTTCAAATTCTGCAGGGTTGTAGTGTCTGAGCTTTTCGCCCCTTCCGTAGGCAACGGCAAGCCCTCCCTTAATAAAGAAGGGGACGTCGCTTCCCAACTCCCCGGCCAATTTGAGGAGCTCCTCTTGAGAGAGGGGACTTCCGTAAATTTCGTTGAGTCCCTTAAGGGTTGCCGCTGCGTTTGAACTCCCCCCTCCAAGGCCTGCTCCGACCGGAATCTCCTTTTTGACCTTTATCTTAACCTCGGGCTTTATTCCCGTTGCTTCCTTAAAGAGATTAGCGGCCTTAATTATCAGGTTACTCCTGTTTAGGGGAAGTGAGGAGTCTCCCTCTACCTCAAGCTCAAGCCTATCTGAGGGAAGGAAGCTCAAAATGTCAAAGAGACCAACGGTGTGCATTACCGTGACGATGTCGTGGTATCCGTCGGTCCTCTTTCCCCTTATCCAGAGGGATAAATTTACCTTGGCAGGCGAGGGAACTATCAGCTTCATACGGCAATTATAAACCTTAAACGGGAGTGAATGTTGAAGGACGTTGTCTTTTTCCTACACAGGGTCTATCCGAAGAGGGCAAAGGACGACCTGAACCTGAAGGACTTTCAGAGGGCAATCAACTTAATAAGGAGCAGGTTCAAAATCGTTCCCCTTGAGGAGATACTCAGCGGGCCGGGGAAGGAGAGGAGGGCTGCAATAACCTTTGACGACGGATACGCAGACAACTTTGTTTACGCATATCCGATTCTCAAAAAGTTGGGAATTCCGGCACACCTCTTTATAACCTCGGGAAGGATAAACAGCGGAAAGAGGAGGAAAAACCTCCTTGACTATTGGGAGGGGAAGGCGTCACTTAAGGAGCTCTACTCTCCAAAGTCCATGTTTGACGGACACTTAGAGTTCCTGAAGACGGGAAAGTCGGAGGAGTTTCTGTCCTGGGAAGAGATAGAGGAGATGGGAGACGTCTTCTCATTCGGAGCTCACGGGAAATACCACCTCTCTTTCCCCTCATCAGCGGAAGTCGTTGACTTTTTTGACGGAAAAAGGGCTCACTGGACGCTCTACACCTACTCGGAAAAACCCTTTAAGGGACTTCCCGTCTTTAAGACAAAGAGCTCCCTGTACGGCAAGCTGTTTCGGCCTAAGAAGGAGCTCCTCTCCTTCTGTAGGGAGTTTGCAGAGAAAGAGGGAAGTTCTGAAAACTGGAAGAAGAGGCTACACGAGGAGGTGAGAAAGAGGTTCAGGGAGTTGGGCAGTTTTGAGAGCGAAGAGGAGGCAACGCAGAGAATAGAGAAGGAGCTCCTTGAGAGTAAGAGGGAGATTGAGGATATACTGAACGTCAAAGTAACAACGTTCTCCTGGCCTTTCGGTCAGTACTCTGAATTCAGTATGGAGATAGCCTCACGGGTTTACGACTCAATCTTTACGATAAAGAAGGGGCTGATAGGAGAGGAGAGCTCCAGGAGGGAGCTCCCGAGGGTCTCCCTCGGAAAGGATATATTTACAATCTTAGGGAGAGTCTTAACCTTCTCAACGGACGTGGGATTTAAACTCTACAAAACGTTTAAGGGAGAAAAGACGCTTTGAACCTCTCTGTCGGAATCCTCACCTTTAACTCAGAGAAAAAAATAGGTGAGGTTTTAGAAAGCGTTAAGGACGTAGCAGACGAAGTTGTTGTCGTTGATTCGGGCTCAACCGATTCCACTCTAAAGATTTTAGAAAACTACGGAGCAAGGGTATTTAAGAGGAAATTTGACAACTTTGTAAACCAAAAAAACTTTCTCCTCTCAAAGTGCAGCGGCGATTGGGTTCTCTTTATTGACGACGACGAAGTCCTCAGCGGGGAATTGAGGGAGAGCATTCGGAAGCTCAAGTCGGAAGGGACTGACTGCTCGGGATTCTACATAAACGTTATGACGAACTACTTGGGAAGGTGGATTAGACACGCATGGTATCCCGATTGGCACTTGAGACTTGCAAAGAGAAATGAGTGCAGGTGGGAGGGAGACGGAGTCCACGAGAGCTTAAAGGTTAAGGGGAAGGTGGGATACCTGAAGGGAGACCTTCTCCACTACTCCTACACATCCGTCTCTCAGCACATCAGAAAGATTGACCTCTACACAACGCTCTACTCCGAGGGAGCTTATAGGAGGGGAAAGAGGTTCTCACTCTTTAAGTTGGTAACCTCTCCGTTAGGCTCATTCGTGAGGAGGTACATCCTCAAAAGGGGCTTTTTAGACGGATTTGAGGGGTTCGTTCTAAGCGTCATGGCCTCTTACTACTCATTTTTAAAGTACCTGAAGCTGTGGGAGATTGAAAAAGTTGAGAGCTCTCGTCGTTCTGGATGAAAGGTGGGACAGCGCCCTTACAGACCTCGGGATTAAAGTAGCCCTATCCCTTAAGGGGGAGTGTGAGGTTTCTGTGGGAGCTCTGAAAAACTCCCCCGCCTGGAAGAGCTCCGAAAAGTTGGGATTTCCCCTCTTTGAGATTGAAGACCCGAGAAAGGGAATTCCCCTCAAGGCCTTCCTCTCCTTAAAAGGAGCAGTTGAGAAGTTTCGCCCCCAAATTGTTGTGACGATAAGGGGCGACGAGATGCTCTTTGGAGCTCTCCTAAAGAGAAGTTTCAACTTCAAGCTCTTTAGAATTCACGGGAGTGCTCAGGGAATAAGAAACTCCCTTTTAAACCGACTCATTCACAAAAAGTTTGTCAGCGGAGTCATAGTCTCCTCAAGGAGGTTAATCAACGAGGTCATATCGGGTTTGCCCAAGCTGATAGTCCACGGAATAGTTGATTCGGAGAGGTTTTCATTTTCGGAAAAGGGAAGGAGAGAGTTCAGAAAGAGGTTGGGAGTCGGGGAGAGAAAACTCTTAGGCGTTGTAGGAAGGCTTGACCCCGTCAAGGGACACGACCTTTTCCTCAGAGCTCTGTCAAGGCTCAAGAGAGACGACTTTGTGGCCGTTGTAGTGGGCGAGGAGAAGAACGTGAAGCTGATGTACCTCAGGGAGCTCTCAAGGGAGCTCGGAATTTCTGAGAGGGTAAAGTTTATAGACAGAAGGCTTAAAAATATTTCAGACTTTATGTCGGCATGCGACCTTGCCGTTGTTCCGTCAAAGGGGTCTGAAGTTATAGCGAGAGCTCCCATAGAGTTTATGGCCTGTAAAACTGCCGTCGTCTCAACGAACGTCGGCGTCCTTCCGGAAATCGTCAGACCTCCCTTCGGCGCTGTCGTTAAACCAAACGAGGAGGAGCTCTCAAATGCTATAAATAGATTTTTAGATAAAAACCTTGAGAAACTCGGAGCAATCGCCAGGGAGGAAGCCCTTGAAAAGTATGCCTTTAACTCTGTTGCTCCTTCTATTAGGTCTTTCATTCTTAACGGGGTGTAAAACGGCGAGTCGGGACTATACGATAACGTACCCGGCAGGCCTCCTATCGGAACACCCTAAAGGTTACTGGGGGTGCTACGTAAAGGTAGTGGGAACGCTTACAAACAAAAGGCCTCAGGACCTCTTTCCTCCTTATCCCGGAGACCCCCTCGTCTGTGACAAGTCGGGCTGCATTTACGTCCACTACGACTTTGGAGACCTATCAAAGTTAATTGGAAAGAGAGTAAAGGTAGTGGGTTACGTCAAGGCAACTCAGTTTAACTTTCCATACATAGACGCAGTAGAGGTAGAGGTAATAAGATAGGAGGAAGGGGTGCTTTCAGGTTTCATAACAGCAGTAGTTCTATTTTTAGTTATAGTTACCTCAGTCCTACTCCTCTTAATGGCAATAGGCTCAACCTTTAGGAAGGGATAGGTTGTTTGTTAAGGTAGCCCTTGACCTTCCCGTTGATACGCTTTTTACCTACAAACTCTCCGGCCTTGAGACCTTTCCGGCCTCGGTAGGAAAGAGGGTTATCGTTCCCTTTGGAAGGGAAAACAGACTGAAAACGGGAATCATTTTGGAGGTTGAGGAGGGAGCTCCGAAGGAAAATTTAAGGATAAAGGAGGTCTTTGACGTTCCCGACCCCTTTCCCCTCTTTTCGGAAGAGACTATAGAGCTCTGCAGGTGGATTTCGGACTTCTACTGCGCATCAATGGGGGAGACCCTCTTTAGGTTCCTACCTGAAGGGTTTGTCGTTGAGGAGAGGGTGAGGATAAAACTAAAGGAGCTCCCCGCAGAGCTCTCTCCCAACGAGGAAAAAGTTGTCTCCCTCCTCAAAAACTCCTCAAGCGGGGTTCTCTCCCTCTCGACAATAAGGAAGAATTTGAGGATATCTAACATCACCAACGTAGTTAAGAGGCTCTCCGAAAGGGGAGTCTTAGAGGTTCTTACGGAAACCAAGGGAGACTCCATAAACCGCGTTCTCTACGTGAGGGCAACCGAAAAGGAGTACGGAGGAAGGGGAAAGAGGTTAAAGGAGCTCCTAAGGTTTGTCAGGGAGAGGGGGGAAGTCTCGGTAGAGGAGCTCCTAAGCGAGGGGTTTTCAAGAAATCTCATAAGGAGAGCCCTTGAGCTCGAAATCCTTGAGGAAGATTACAGGATAGAAACCGTCCCGATTAAACCGCAGAGTCTGGAGGAGAAAAAGAGGGTGGTTTTAACGCCCTCTCAAAGAAATGCCCTCAGAGGGATACTCTCAGAGAGGGGTCCCCATCTCCTTTTCGGGGTAACGGGTTCGGGAAAGATGGAGGTTTACCTTCAGGCGGCAAAGAGGGTTGTTGAGAGCGGAAAGAGGGTTCTGATACTCGTTCCGGAGCTCCTTTTAACCCCGGAGCTCCGTTCAAGAATTGAGGACTACTTCGGAAAAGTTGGAATATTTCACGGAAAACTCTCAAGGAAAGAGAAGGTTTCGGCCTGGCTCTCAGCCCTAAAAGGTGAATATCCCGTCTTTATAGGAACGAGGCAGGCCGTCCTACTCCCCGTAAAGGACTTGGGCCTCATAGTCGTTGACGAGGAACAGGACTCATCCTACAAGGAGCAGCAGAAACCCTACTACAACGCAAGGGAAGTCGCCCTAAAGAGGGGAGAAATACAGGGAATAAGCACAGTTTTAGTTTCGGCCACACCTTCGGTAGAATCCTTTAAAAGGGCAAAGGAGGGAAAACTTCAACTCCACCACCTCAAAGAGAGGGTAACGTCACTCCCCCTTCCGAAAATAGAGCTAATTGACCTGAAGGAGGAAGAGAGAAGGGGAATCTTTTCAGAAAAGCTCCTCAGAGCCCTTGAAAGGGTCATTAAGGACGGAAAACAGGCACTCCTCTACATAAACCGGCGGGGATACTTTTCAAGGGTCTTCTGTTTAAACTGCGGTTTTACGGCAGAGTGTAAGAACTGTAAAGTCCCCCTCAGCTATCACAAACTTAGAAAGCTCCTAATTTGTCACGTCTGCGGAAAGAGGTACAGGCCGGTTTACAGGTGTCCAAAGTGCGGAAAGCTCCTTGAATTTAGGGGCTACGGAACGGAAAGGGTTGAGGAGGAGATTAGAATTCTCCATCCGGAGTGGAGGGTCGTTAGACTTGACCTTGACACCGTTAAAGACCCTACAAGGGGAGCAAGGGTTATAAAGGAGATAAAGGAGGGAAAGTACGACGTAATCGTTGGGACAAACATAGCGGTAAAGGGACACAACTTCCCTAAACTCTCCCTCGTCGGAATCCTCATTGCAGACCTCCTCGGAGGACCGCCGGACTTTATGTCCTCGGAAAGGACATTTCAGTCAATAATCCACTCAACGGGAAGGGCCGGAAGGTTCATACCCGGATTTGCAATCGTTCAGGCCTTCAATACAGAGCTCCCGTCAATAAGATACGCGGTTAACTACGACTACGAGGCCTTTTACGAGGAGGAGCTCTCCTTTAGGAAGCTCCTAAACTATCCGCCCTTCAAGTTGGGAGTTCTTTTGGAATTTCTCATAAAAAAACGGGAGGAGTTTGTGGAGCTCCAAGAGAGCTATGAAAATCTCAAGAAAAGACTCTCCGGTGAGTTTGAATTCCCCAAACTAAACCCGGCTCCGATACCGAAAACTTCGGGAATGTACAGGTACCTGGCCTTTTTAAGAACAGACTGGGAAAACTCTTTGGAGAAACTAAAAAAGCTGAGGAAGGAGGTAACTTCCTTTCCCGCCAAGTTTAGGGTTAAAATAGATGTTAGTCCTGTGAGAATAATGTAGGGAGGAAAGATGAAGAGGGGAATTCTGATTTTAGCGCTACTTCTCGTCGGAGCCTGTGCCCCTGCTCAAAGGGAAGTTCAAACCTCGCCGGTTCAAGCGGAGCAGGTGAAGGAGGAGCTCCTCGGATTAAACGTTCCCATTTACCCAGACTTTAAACTCATTCCAGACAAGAGTTTCATTTACGAATCCGGAAACATAAAGGTAGGGAGACTCGTCTTCAGGGGAAGGGCCTCAATAAAGGACATTGTCTCCTTCTACAAGGATGCACTACCTCAAAAGGGGTGGGAGCCCCTCTCAATCACCATATACGGAAACTCGGCGGAGATGACATTTACAACTCCAGACCAGATACTCCAGATAAAGGCCAAGAAGGGATTCAGCGAAACGGAGTTGGTCATACAGGTTGGCCCAAAGGGTGAGTTGACAAAGGAGGATTAGTTTCTAATTTTTAAATTGCTCAGGCGGGCGTAGCTCAGTTGGTAGAGCACAACCTTGCCAAGGTTGGGGTCGCGGGTTCAAGTCCCGTCGCCCGCTCCACTTACTCCCTCCACAGTTGACCTTCCAGCTCAAATTGTTATAAATTATGCCCTACTTTTAACCCAACGGAGGTACAGGGATGTATGCCGTAATAAAGACAGGCGGAAAGCAGTACGTTGTGGAGCCCGGTCAGGTCTTAAAGGTTGAGAAAATCAACCTACCTGAGGGTTCCGAGGTTGAATTTGAAGCCCTCATGGTGAGGGGAGACGACGGAGAGGTAAAGGTTGGACCCGAAGCAAAGGGAGCAAAGGTTAAGGCAACGGTCGTGAGGCACGGAAAGGGTAAGAAGATTATCGTCTTCAAGTACAAGGCAAAGAAGCACTACCAGAGAAAGTACGGCCACCGTCAGCACTTTACAGAGCTCCAAATCAATGAAATCGTAACCTAATCGGAGGTTTAGTATGGCACATAAGAAAGGAATGGGCTCTACCAAAAACGGTAGGGACTCAATCGGAAAGAGGTTGGGAGTAAAGAGACACGACGGCCAAATCGTTAAGGCCGGAAACATCATAGTAAGGCAGAGGGGAACTTCAATCCATCCCGGTCAAAACGTCGGAATGGGAAGCGACTACACCCTCTTTGCCCTCATAGACGGAGTTGTGAAGTTTGAAACGAGGAGAAACAAGAAGTTCGTAAGCGTCTATCCCGTCCAGTAGTGTCCCCCTTTCTGGGGGCTTACCCCTTCAAGTAGAGGAAAAGTCCTAAAAATCCCAAAATTTCACCAACCGTAAGCAAAACAAACCCAGGAGTTGTAATCCTAAAGAGCTCTCTCGTCCCTATGGAGATTGTGAGAAACCACTTAAAGAGGGTATTTACGAGGGCAGAGAGCAGAACTGCAAGGACTCCGGGAAGGAGCTCCACCATTCCAGAATTGTAGAGCTTTGCCGTTGAGAGGGTAATGGCGTCAACGTCGGTAAGCCCCGAAAGAGCTCCAACCGCATAAAGGCCGTAGTTACCGAAGTGTTTTACCGCATTCCTTGAGAGAAAGAGGATAAAGGCGTAAAAGAGGCCGAACTTAATGGCAACGGAGAGCTCAAAGGGATTTGTAACGTTAACCTTTGCCCTGTTTCCCCTGTCTTCCTTTGAAAGCATGTAGGTATAGGCAATTCCAAAGAAAAAGGCCACCAAAGAGGGTATCAGGAGATAGAGGGCAAAGTGAAAGTTCACAAACATTGCCAAGACGACCATCCTCGGAAACATTATGGAGCAGGCACCGACAATCCCCGCCGCGTACTCCCTGACCAAGGACGGATTTAAGCGGGAAAGGGGAGAGAAACTTGCAGTAACTGCGGTGCTTGAGACCAATCCCCCAATCAGTCCCGTTATCACCACTCCCCTCTCCCCCGCAAACTTCGTTAAAACGTAACCCAGGAAGTCTATTGCGGAGATGAGAATGACCATAACCCAGACTTCCTTGGGGTTAACGCCGTAAAACTCCTTATCGGGAAGAAGGGGATAGATGACGACCGTTACGGCTGCAAACTTGAGAAAGGCGTAGAGGTCGTCTAAAGTGAGGTGCTTAACAAACTTGTGCATCTGCTCCTTAAACGAGAGAACGAAAAAGAGGGAGATGGCAAGGAGTGATGCCAGCTGGTAGTTTCTCACAGAGCAGAGGAGACCTATGAGGAAGGTCATGAGCGCCGAAAACTCAGACGTTAACCCCGGAGTTCTCTGGAAAAAGAGGGAGATACCAATCAAACCGACGATTGAGATGAGAACGATGTAAACAAGCGGAAAACCGAACTGGTGAGAAAGCTCTCCGGAAAGCGTTCCGATGAGTGAGATAATCGTAAACGTCCTTATCCCCCCAAAAACGGGGGAGCTCTCCCTCTGCTTCTTAAACTCCCTCTCAACGCCTATCAGTCCGCCTAAGATGAGTGAGAGGAAAAAGGGCTCGTAAACGTGCCAGGCCTCCGAATTTACCAACTCCTTCAGGACCTCAACCATAGAGCTCCCCTACCAAAACCTCCCTCATCTTCTCAACCGGAGCTCTCACCCCCGTCCATATCTCAAAGGCAACGGCCCCTTGGTGAATCAGCATTCCCAAACCGTTAACGGTCTTACATCCCCTCTCCCTCGCCGCCCTTAAAAGGGGAGTTTCGGGGGGATTGTAGATGATGTCAACGACAACTATTCCTTGTGGAATTTTTGAGTAGTCAAAGAGTTGAGGGTCATCCCTCCTCAATCCTACCGAGGTCGTATTAACGATTATATCGGTATCCTTTAGGAGAACCTCAACCGTTCCCTCCTTGAGGGGATAGACGAGGACGTTCCCAAACTTACCGAGCAGGTCCCCCAATTTCTTTCCCCTTGAAAAGTCCCTGTTTACAACGTTTAAAAACTTTACACCCTCCCTTAAGAGGGCATAGCCTACGGCCTTTGCGGCTCCTCCGGCACCGAACATCAAAACCCTCTTTCCCTTTAAGTCAATCCCCTCCTCTTGAAGGGAGCGGATAAACCCTTCGGCATCCGTGTTGTAGCCCGTAAGTTTTCCCTCCTCGTTCTTAACGGTGTTGACCGCCCCTATTGCCTCTGCCTCGTCCGAGAGGTAGTCAAGGCTCTCAATTACCTTCTCCTTATGGGGAACCGTAACGTTAAAACCCTTAACGCCGAGGGCCTTCAATCCCTCAACGGCCTCTTTTAGGAGCTCCGGCTTCACCTCAAACGGAACGTAAACTGCGTCAATGCCGGCCTCCTCAAAGGCGGCAGTCTGCATAACGGGAGAAAGGGAGTGTTTAACGGGGAATCCGACTATGCCGTAAACTGAGGTCTTTCCCGTAATCCTCATAACGCCTCCGAAAATCGGCACTTTTTACCCTGATAAGTGTCCCTCTCCTCAAACCTCTTTCTTATGAGGTTTATTACCCTGTTCTTCTCCCTGTGGCTGCACCACTCGGGACCTATGAGGAGCTCCTCCGGAGCTTCGCCGGTAATCCTCTGAATAACGACCCTTTTCGGAAGCCTCTCTATAAAGTCCACAACCAAGTCAACGTATTCCTCAAGGGAGAGGAGCTCAAACCTCTCCTTTAGGTAAATCTCCTCAAGCCTCGTCCCCCTTATAACGTGTAGGGGGTGAATCTTCACCCCGTCAATCCTTAACGAGGAGATGAAGTCGGCGGTCTCCATCATCTCCTCGTAGTCCTCCGTCGGGAGACCCAAAATAACGTGGGAACAGATATTTATCCTTGGATACCTCCTCGTCCTTAAAACGGCGTCTATAAAGTCGGAAACCCCGTGTCCCCTGTTCATCCACCTGAGGGACTTGTAGTGGGAGCTCTCCAAACCGTACTCTATCCAAACGAGGTAGTCGTCGGTGTAGGAGTTGAGGAGCTCCAACGTCTCATCCGGAACGCAGTCGGGTCTCGTTCCGACGATTATCCCTACAACGTCGGGAAACTTTCTCACCGTATCGTAAATGGACTTTAGGACATCTAAAGGGGCGTAGGTATTTGTGTAGGCCTGAAAGTAGACGAGGAACTTTTCAGCCCCGTACCTCCTCCTAACCCTCTCCATTCCGGTTAGAATCTGCTCCTCAACGCTCCTCTTCCTCTTTTCAACGTCGTAGTCGGAGCCCGAATAGCAGTAGATGCACCCTCCCGTCCCCTTCTTTCCGTCCCTGTTGGGGCACGTGAATCCGGCATCCACAGTAATCCTGAAGACCTTTTCCTTAAAAATCTCCCTCAAGTAGCGTGAAAAGGAGAAGTACCTCTCCAATTACTCCTCTTCCTCCTCCTCAAATTCAACGCCAATCGGAACAAACTCCGCCACGTCTGAAAGGCCCCACTCCTCAAACTTTTGACTGCCGAGCTCCTCACACTCTATCGGAACGATAAAGAGGAACCCCTCACCAGACCTCCTGCAGTGTTCGGCAATTGCCCTTGCCCTCTCCTCAGCCTCTGCCGTTTTAAGGGTCTCACAGTCCTCAACCTGAACGGCTACCTGCTGCCTCTCGCCGTTTTCATCCTCGTAGACTGCTATGAAGTCGGGAAGGTATTCTTCCCCTTCGGCCTCGGGTTCATAGAGCTCAAAGCCTTCCTCTTCAAGCAAAACTGCAACAACCTCTATGAGCTCTTCCCTTGAAAGTCCCCTCTCCATCTCTCCTCCGGATAGTTTGATAAGTTAAAAATATACTTTCACTACGGGAAAAACGAGATAATTTATAATTTCCTAAAACGTCTCTTCACCTTAAGGTTAAGGAAATGATTAGCTCCTCCGGAATAAAGGAAAAGGCTCAGGAAATTTTAAGGCCGTTCGCCGTAGGAATCGGTAGCTTAGGGGTATCGCCGAACACTGTAACGGTATTAGGCTTTCTACTCTCTGCTCTATCTGGTTACCTCCTCTCAGAAGGTAACCTCCTCGGCGGAGCTCTCTCCCTCACCCTTTCGGGATTCTGCGACGTCCTTGACGGAATTATTGCAAGGACGACGAGGAGCTCCTCTAAGGTGGGAGCATTTCTTGACTCATTCTTAGATAGGTACTCAGACTTCTTTCCGCTTGCAGGACTGACCTACTTCGGACACACAACCAACAGCGACCTCATCATCGTTTCGGCACTCTTCTCCCTCGTAGGCTCCTTCTCAACGAGCTACGCAAGGGCAAGGGCTGAATCCCTCGGAATTGACTGTAAAAAGGGACTCTTTGAAAGGCCGGAAAGGGTAATCCTGCTGATTTTAGGACTCTTAACGGGATACGTAGGGGAAACCCTCCTCATCCTCGCCCTCTTCTCAAACCTCACGGCCGTCCAGAGGTTGAACTGCGTCTTGAGGAGCTCCCGTTGAAAAACCTGTGGCTCCTTTTCATTGCCGTTCTGAGTGCCCTCCTTTTGGGAATTCTCGGAATATTTTTCATCGTTAAGAGGGACATATACACGGAAAGGAGTCTAGACTTAAACCTGAGAATAGAGAGAGGGGAATCCCTAAGGGAGATAACGGAGAAACTCGGAAGGTTAAAGGTCGTTGAATATCCGGAGCTCCTTTACTACGTCGGAAGGTACGAAAAAATTCACATAAAGGCGGGATGCTATCACATAAAGGGGAAATTAAGGCCCGTAGACCTCTTAAGGGAGCTGACCAAGGGAACTCCGTGTCTCAAAAAGTTTACAGTTCCTCCCGGCTCTGACGTCTTTTCCCTCTCAAAAATCCTTCAAAAAGAGGGAATCTGTAAGGAGGGGGAGCTCCTCTCCCTCTCAAAGAACAGAGACTTTTTAAGTAAACTGAAAATCCCCTCACTTGACGGCTACATCTTCCCCGACACCTACTTCATAAACGAAAACTCAAACTGCACCGATGCCATTGAGGTAGCCGTAAAGAGAACGAAGGAAGTCCTCTCATCACTCCTTTCAAACTACACTCCACCGGAAAAAGTAAAAAAAGCCTTAAAGGAGGTAAATCCGAACGAAATCCTTACAGTTGCCTCAATAGTTGAGAAGGAGACTTCAATTCCCCGTGAAAGGCCGCTGATAGCCGCAGTAATTTACAACAGGTTAATGAGGGGAATGAAAGTCCAGTGTGACCCTACGGTCATATACGCCCTCAAGTTAAAGGGAGTTTTTAAGAAAAGGCTCTACTACAAGGACTTGGAGGTAAAGTCACCCTTTAACACCTACTACGCAGCCGGACTGCCTCCGCACCCTATCTGTAACCCTTCACTTGGCTCCATAAAGGCTGCCCTCTACCCGGCCGACGTTGACTACCTCTACTTTGTTGCAAACGGAAGCGGAGGCCACCTCTTTTCCACCGGATATAATCAACACCTAAAGAACGTGAGGGAGCTCCACAGGAAATGGCAAAGAAGAAGCGGTTCGTAATTGACAGGTCGGGAGAAAAGTATCCCTTCTCAAAGGGCGTTCTCGTCCGCTCCCTCATGAAGGTCGGCCTCTCGGTTGAGGATGCCTACAAGGTTGCAGACTCCGTGGCGTCAAAGTTTAAGGGAACGATATCAACCGAGGAGCTTGCAGACTTAACCTACTCAATCCTTAAAAAGAAGTTCGGAAAGAAGGTTGCCAATAGATACAGGATTTCCGTAAAGGAAGAGCAGGTACTGGTATGTGAGGAGTGCGGAAAGGCATTCGTTCCATTTTCAAGGGGAATCCTTGCAGGCTCAATAAGGTCTGCCGGAGTTGACGTAGGTGAGGCTTTTGAGATAGCGAGGGAAGTTTATGAGAGGCTCAGAAAGAGGGGAAAGACGAAGGTTACCCGCTCAGAGCTCAGGGAGATTACGGCGGAGCTCCTGAGAAAGAGGCTCGGTGAGGAGTATGCAAAGAAGTACCTACTGTGGAGGAAGGCAAAGAGGCTCTCAAAGCCGATAATAATACTGATAGGGGGAGCAACGGGCGTAGGAAAGTCAAGGTTGGCCTCGGAGCTCTCGGGAATCTTGGAGATAAACAGAACGGCCTCAACAGACTCAATAAGGGAAGTTATGAGGAAGATGGTCTCTAAGGAGCTCGTTCCCTCAATCCACGTCTCCTCCTACGAAGCCGGAGAGTTCCTCCCCCAACTTTCCGAGGCAAAGAAGGACGAGAGGACAATCTACGGCTTCTTAGACCAAGCCGAAAAGGTTTTAACGGGAGTTGACGCCATAATAAACAGGGCGATAAAGGAGAACGTGAGCCTCATAGTTGAGGGGATTCACCTCGTTCCGGGAATTGCCGAAAAGTATCAGGGAAAGGCCCACATAGTCCACATAATACTCTCAACCCTTGACGAGGAAATCCACAGGGGAAGGTTTAAGTCAAGGGAAAAGAGCTCTCAGAGGACGAGTAAGAAGTACTTAAAAAACTTTAGGTCAATAAGGAAAATACAGGAATTCCTCTACGAAAAGGCAAAGGAGAAGGGAATTCCCGTAATTGAGAACATAGACTTTGACGAAACGAGGAATAGGGCCCTCAATGTCATAACTGAGAAACTACTCCAGGAGGTAGAGGTATAGGTTGATTTGGCTCTACGTGGGATTGGG
>CAZEDJ010000026.1:0-14164 GCA_964511045.1 uncultured bacterium | reverse complement strand
CTGAGCCGCATCTCCGGACGCGGGTTCGAATCCCGCCACCTCCACCAAAAATAAATCACCTGATAAAATTCCCTAAATCCTCACCGGTAACCGAAAATGCTAAAGGTAATCTCCAACTTTCTCTGGCTGTGGGTTTTAATAATCGTCCCGATTGCCCTCAAGTTTCCATTCCTCTTTTATCCTCTAAAACCGTTAATAAAGCCACTCCTTGGTTCCGTAATCCTCTCAATGGGACTAACTTTGAAAGCAAAGGATTTTAAGGAAGTCCTTCGGAATCCAAAATTGGTTTTAATAGGTTTAACGACCCAATACACCGTAATGCCCTTTTTGGGATTCTTAGTTGGTCTTTTCCTTTTTAAGGAATCCTCAAAACTATTTTTAGCCGGTCAGGTCTTAACGGGCTCCTGCCCAACTGGAGTTGTATCTAATGTTTATAACTTTCTTGCAGGTTCAAACCTCGCCCTTTCTCTTTCACTTTCCGGACTTAACACGATAGTTTCTCCCTTCCTAACTCCGATTTTAACCAAAATATTGGTAGGGAAAACCGTAAAAGTTGAAGCTATTAAGCTCTTTTTTGATATGGTTCAAATAACTTTGATTCCTGTAATTCTAGGGATTTGGCTCAACTCAAAATTCGGGGAGAAAATAAAAAAGATTGAGAAATTCCTTCCTGCATATTCTACTTTAGCCGTGGTTTTAATTGTGGGATACGTCGTCTCTGCAGGATATAAAAAGATTCTCTCCCTTCCCTTTAAATCCTTTGAAGTACTATTTTTAGCCTCCCTCTTTCACTTGCTCTTTGGATTTTGGCTTGGCTATGTAATTCCGAGACTCTTAGGCATTCCAAAAGTAGAGAGGATTACAATCTCTATTGAAACTGCAATGCAGAACTCCGGCCTTGCAGCAGTTTTGGCCGTTTCGCATTGGGGAACTATTGCAGCGCTTCCAGCAATCTTTTACAGCGTCATTCAAAACTTAGTAGGTCCGTTTGTTGTAAAGCTCTTTAACTGGATGATAAAGGGAAACGGGCGGGAAAACCGCCCGTGAGGAAGTTTTAAGTAGTGGAGCTCTCGGCGTCGTTGTAGATGTCTCCGACGATGGGCTCGTTGAAGCCCTTAAATCCCCTTACGGTTTCAACCCTAAATTGAGTTGACCTATACCAGATGTCCTTGGGTGGTTCCTTAACGGGAGTCAACTGCCATCCCCTCATCTCCTCGTAGTAGTCCCAGTTAACGTACTCGTTAAAGTTGTGAATGAGGTCGGTTATAACGAGACCCATGTTAATCAAAACTTCCTGTATCCTTCTCCACTTATCAACTGAGGACTCCCTGCGAGTTACGCCAAAGTAACCGGCACACCTCGGCCCTTTAAGGGTTGCAACTCCCCTTCCGACAAATGCCTTTATGGCCTCAACAGTTTCCGGAGGGTCTGTAAAGAATGTATCGTAAGCCCCGACAACGTCCTCAGGAAGGGGTTGACGGAGGTCGTGAACCCTTGCATCAATGTTCAGACCGTACTTGTCCGAAACCTCTTTTATAAAGTTAACGAGCCTTTCGTCTATCTCCAAAATCGTAACCTTTTTAGGAAGGCCGGATAGTGCAAGGGCTACGCTCATGAGGTCGTCGTCACCTAAAACAACAACCTTTTTCCCCCTCAGGTCTCCCCTATCGTCTGCAAGGGCTACCCTTGCAAACGTGTTTTCGGGAGTGACGTATCCCTGGTCAAACTGGTGAATCGCAGGAGGTCTGTTTTCCTGAATCCTCAAAAACTTTTCATAGGCCTCCTTTAGGGAATCGTCAATAACAACTCCCCTTCCTTTACAGGTAGGACACCTGTGGGAGACAAAGGGTTCAATGCCTAACCTCTTCGCAAGTTCTGCACCGGCTTCCGTGAGGAGAATCTGATTTCCCTCAAAAATAACCAAGTCGTGTTCCTTGAGGAGCTTCAGAATTTCTGCAACGAGGGGAAGGGGTTCATCCGAAAGGTCAACGATTTTCCAAAAGTTTGGAGATGACATAACGGCTGCTATGACCTTCTCTACGCTCCTCGGATAGGCCGGAACTTGAGTTCTCCTCTCGGCCTCCTTCGCTATCTGCTCCAGTATCTCCATTTTTACTCCTCCCTGTATACAAAGTTTGGTATTGCAAAAGCCCCGTAGTGGATTTCCGGATTGTAGTACTTGAGCTCTCCACTCTTCTCAACAAATTCGCGGTAGAGTTTCCCGAGGGCCGAAGGGGAAACTCCCAAGGGGTCAAGTCTGTTTGAGGCAAAGGTAAAACTCCACATTCCGGAAGGATAGGTAGGTATAAAGGCCAAGTAAGGCCTTACGATTTTAAAGACCTTTGAGAGCTCCCTCACAACCTTAACGTGAACTTTTCTTTGAGCAAAGGGGGATTCGGACTGCGTAACAAAGATTCCATCGGGCTTTAGAGCTCTGAGGGCATCCCTGTAAAAGGCCTCCTCGTAAAGGACTTTTGAGGGACCGACGGGGTCGGAACAGTCAACTATTATGAGGTCGTAGAGGTTCTCCTTTCCCTCTATGAACTTTCTCCCGTCGTCAAAGACCAAGTTAACCCTCTCGTCTGAAAGGGAGGAGGAAATTGAGGGGAGCTCCCTCATTGAAAACTCAACAACCTCCCTATCTATCTCAACCATGTCAACGCTTTTTGGCCCGTGTTTTAAAACCTCCCTTACTGTTCCTCCGTCTCCACCACCTATAACCAAGACCCTCTCAATTTCCCTTGTAAACGTAAAGGCCGCAGGGTGGACTATCATCTCGTGGTAGATGAACTCGTCCCTCTCTGTAGTCTGGACCGCTCCGTCAAGGACGAGCATTTTCCCCCAGTCCTCGGTTTCTAAGAGGAGGAGCTCCTGAAAGGGAGTCTTCTTCCTTACGGCACTCTTTACCTTAAAGGTGAGGCCTGTTCCAGAGAGCTCCATCCCCTCACCCTTATACTCCTCCGTAAACCAGAGTCCCATGTTACCCCCAAAACTTCAGTATCAGCTCCCTCACAATCTTAGCGGCAAGCATCTGAGTTATGCCGCTTGGGTCGTAGGGAGGGGAAACCTCAACAACATCAAAGCCAACGAGATTAACGGCTGGTAATTTATAGACGAAGTCAAAGAATTCAAGCGGAGAAAAGCCCGGAGGTTCAGGAGTCCCCGTTCCCGGAGCAAAGGATGGGTCAAAGAAGTCAATATCAACGGAAAAGTAAACGGGCGTTTCTGTTTTAGAAACGATAAAGAGCAACTCCTCAAAGCTATCAACGACCGTTATTTGCGGGCTCCTCTCCCTGAGCTCCTGCTCCTCCCTCGCGGCACTCCTTACGCCAAACTGAACGATGCTGACTCCCAACTCAAGAACCCTCCTCATAACCGAGGCGTGGGAAAATCGCGTTCCTGAATACTCCTCCCTCAAGTCGGCGTGGGCGTCAAAGTGAACGAGGGTCAGGTTATTGAACCTTTCCGATAGAGCTCTAACAACGGGATAGGTAATTGAGTGCTCCCCTCCCAATGCAACGGGTATCTCCAATTCCCTAACAAACTCATAGACGCTCTCAACCATTCCCTTAGGCTCTACCGGAACTTCAACGTTGCCCAAATCGCAGAAATCCACGTTACTAAGGGACTTTTTAAGGGCTAAACTGTACTCCTCCAAGTTTTCAGAAAAGAACCTGATACCGTCCGGAGCGAACCTCGTCCCCGGCCTAAAGCACGTGGTTGAGTCGTAGGGAACGCCAAAAATGGAAACCTTTCCCCTCTCCTTTGCACCTAAAAACTTCATTTTTTCCCCCGAATGCTGATAAAATTTCAAACAACGGAAGAGGTGATATAATGAATTACAAACTACGGGGAACAAACATAATTGCCATAGAGTTAATTACCAACGAGGAAAATTTTAATATAGATGAGATTAAAAAGTTTGTTACTGAAAAAAGGCAACTTTTAAGGGGAACAAGGTTCGTACTCTCTGTTGAGAATAAGAAGCTAAGTAGGGAAGAGTTAGAGGAGTTAGTAAGCTTCCTGAAGGGAGTGGAGGAGTTTACCTTCTGCGGACTGAAGACAAACCTCAAGGAGAACAGGGAGCTCTGCATAGAGAAGGGCATTCCGTGCGACCTCTCAACGATGGAGATTGAGAAGGAGAAAGAGAGGTCTGAGAGTGAGGAGATTAAGTTCTTCAACAGGACGCTGAGGTCAGGAGACAGGTTAACATCAAGTGGCGATTTGATAATCATGGGAGACGTCAACCCGGGTTCAGAGGTTGAGGCAGGTGGAAACGTTTACGTAATGGGGAATTTGATGGGATTTGTAAGGGCGGGAGTGGGTAAGAGTGAGGCCGAGGTGAGAGCTCTCTACTTCAAAGCTCCCGTCTTAGAAATATGCGGTAAGACGGTATCATTTGAAAGAAAGGACGAATACATTAACTTTCGGGCAAAGGTAAAGGGAGGAAAAATCAAAATTGAACACAAATCAAAGGGGAAGTAAATGGCAAATAAGGTAATATGCGTAACTTCCGGAAAGGGAGGAGTAGGTAAGAGCACGGTAACGGCAAACGTTGCCACTGCCCTCGCAATGAAGGGATACAAGGTTGTTGCAATTGATGCCGACATAGGACTCAGGAACCTTGACCTGGTTTTAGGACTGGAAAACAGAATCGTTTACGACATAGTTCACGTAATAGAGGGGGTAGTTCCGCCGGAAAAGGCTTTAGTAAAGGACAAGAGGACGAAGAACCTCTACCTCCTCCCGGCGGCTCAAACGAAGGATAAGAGTGCCGTAAAGCCGGAGGACTTAGTGAAGATAGTGGAGGAGCTCCGGAAAAACTACGACTTCATCTTCATAGACTCTCCCGCCGGAATAGAGGAGGGATTTAAAACCGCAGTAACTCCCGCAGACACCGTAATCGTAGTTGCAAATCCCGAGATGGCGTCAATAAGGGACGCCGATAGGGTCGTAGGACTCTGTGAGGCAATGCAGAAGGAGGAGCCGAAGCTGATAATAAACAGAATTGACCCCAAAAAGGTTGCCAAGGGAGATATGCTTGACGTTGAGGACGTTCTGCAAATCCTCAGCCTTGACCTCTTAGGCGTGGTTCCGGAGGATAAAAACATGGTCTCCTACATAAACAGGGGAGAACCTGCCGTCCTCTTTCCGGAATCAATAGCGGGAAAAGCCCTCAGAAACGTTGCCGATAGGCTCCTCGGAAAAGAGGTTCCCTTCTTAGAGCTAAAACAGTCCGAAGGATTCTTAGAAAAATTAAAAAAGCTCTTTGGGAGTGAGTAATGGGTTTTTTTGATAAGGTGAGGGAGGTATTAGGAAAGGAACCGCCGAAGGAGGTGGCAAAGAAGAGGCTTCAGCTGATTTTAAAGTACGACAGGGCCGGGCTTCCGCCGAATGCAATTGAAGCCGTTAAGGAGGCCATACTGAAAGCCCTTGAGGAATTTCCCTTTATAGATACAAAAGGGGTAAACATACACATTCCAAATTCGGACGGGGAATCTGGAAAGATAGAAATAGAAGTTCCAGTGAAAAATAAGTAAGCCCCCGAAGGGGGCACTTTTACTCCTGTGGCTCCTCTCCCTCTACCAACATAACTATTGCAGTGGGAGCGGCATCTCCTTTTCTGAAGTCGTAGTGGAGAAGCCTCGTGTAACCGCCGTTTCTGTTTTTGTACTTAGGAGCTATCTCGTTAACTACCTTGTAGGCAATCTCCTTCTTCGTAACTATCTTGAGAACGTCCCTGATTGCCTTAACCTTGTCTTCCTGCTTGCCCTTAGTGATAACCCTATCGGCAAGGCGGCGGAGCTCCTTAGCCCTCGCAACCGTCGTAACGACCTTTCCGTGCTCCATGAGGTCTGTAACCAAGTTCCTAAGCATGAGCATCCTGTGTTCGGTCGGCCTTCCTAACTTCTTTCCCTTTACCCTATGCCTCATTACTCCTTACCTCCAAGCTCAAGTCCGAGAGAAGATAGGAACTTCTCAATGTCAGCAAGGGACTTCTTACCAAGTCCCTTCAGTGAGGAGAGCTCCTTCCTATCCAATTTCACGAGGTCTGCTACGGTTTCTATCCCGTGCTCCTTTAAGACCTTCAGAGCCCTACCGCTTAAACCGGCTTCCTCTAAGGTCTGGTTGAGGAGCTCTGAAGATTCCTCCTTCTTCTCCTCAACTCCTTCAACGGCAAAGATGGCCTCAACGAGCTTATCCCTAACGAGGGAGAAGTGGTCTATGAGTATGTTTGAGGCCCTAACTAAGGCATCCTTGGGAGAGATGCTTCCGTCAGTCCAAATTTCAAAGGTTAGTTTGTTGTAGTCGGTTCTCCTTCCAACCCTCGTATCCTCTACCCTAAACGTAACTTTCTTTATTGGAGAAAAGTCGGCATCAAGGGGAATCCATCCCAAGGTTGAAATCTCAAAGATTTCCTGAATGTCCTCTGAAAGGACAAAGCCCTTACCCCTATCTATCCTCAAGTGAATCTCAATTTCGGAGTTTTCGTTGTCAAGCGTGGCTATCTCCTGGTCTGGAGTGAGGAGCTCCAGTTGAGAGGGAACAGCAAAGTCTTTAGCGTAAACCTTTCCGGGGCCTTTTTTGCGGAGCTCTATGAAAACCGGTCCCTCTCCGTGAAGGACAAACCTCAGCTTCTTTATGTTGAGAATTATCTCCGTAACGTCCTCCACAACGCCTGGAAGGGTAGTAAACTCGTGGTAAGCCCCCTCAAACTTAACGGCAGTGGGAGCAGCTCCCTCTATTGAGGAGAGGAGAACTCTTCTCAAAGCATTACCCACCGTTACTCCGTATCCCTTCTCAAGGGGCTCAACAACAAAGCGACCATACGTATCTGTATGTTCCTCCCATTTAAACTTATCGGGAGTTATAAATTCAACCATTTTTTCCTCCGCATTGTGCGTTAACCATTACTTGGAGTAGAGCTCAACGATGAGGTGCTCTTCAATAGGAATTTCAATCTCCTCACGAGTCGGCTCAGACTTAACGATTCCCTTAAAGTTTTCAGCATCAAGCTCTAACCACGAAGGAATTCCCCTCCTCTGGGCAAGCTCAATTCCCTCCTTGATTTGGGGAATATCCCTGCTCTTTTCCTTAACCTCAATAACATCACCAGGCTTAACCAAGTAGGAAGGCCTATCAACCTTTTGACCGTTAACGAGAATGTGGCCGTGAACGACCAACTGCCTTGCGTGTCTGTGGGACTTTCCAAATCCGAGCCTGTAAACAACGTTGTCAAGCCTACTTTCAAGGAGCTTTAGGAGGTTCTCACCGGTCTGTCCCCTCATACGCTCAGCCATTTCGTAAAAGCGCCTGAACTGTCCTTCCCTTATTCCGTAGTAGAACTTGACCTTCTGCTTTTCCATTAACTGACGGCCGTAGTAGGATATCTTTCTACGGGAACGGCCGTGCTGTCCCGGGGGATAGGGTCTCCTCTCAAGAATAGACTTACCCTTTTGAGACTTTTCCTCTCCAACGTATATGTTAACGCCAAGGCGCCTTGCAATACGCCACTTTGGTCCTGTATACCTTCCCATCTATTACCTCCGTTAAACCCTTCTTCTCTTAGGTGGTCTACATCCGTCGTGGGGAATAGGAGTAACGTCCCTAATAACCTTGACGTTCAAGCCAGCAGCAGCTATCGCCTTTATGGCGGTCTCCCTTCCACCGCCGTTTCCCTTAATTCTTATCTCAACGTCCCTAACACCAAACTCCTTCATAGCCCTTTCGGCTGCCTTTGTGGCAGCAAGCTGTGCTGCATAGGGAGTGCTCTTTCTCGTTCCCTTGAACCCAACGGTTCCACCGCTCTCCCAACAGAGGGTGTTTCCGTCCTTGTCTGTAAAGGTGATAATGGTGTTATTGAAGCTCGTCTGTATGTGGGCTATTGCAAAACCAACAGTCCTCTTTTGCTTCTTCTTTCCACCTCTCTTAGGCCTTGCCATAAAAACCTCCCAATTAATTACTTCTTAGGTGCCTTCTTCTTACCGGCAACCGTCTTTCTCGGTCCCTTACGGGTCCTGGCATTTGTCCTCGTCCTCTGACCGCGAACCGGAAGACCGAGCCTGTGGCGAACACCCCTGTAACAGCCAATTTCAATGAGGCGCTTGATGTTCATAGCAATCTCTTTCCTGAGGTCACCCTCAACCTTGTACTCGTTTTCTATGATTCTCCTGATTTTTGCAATCTCCTCTTCGGTTAAGTCCTTAACCCTCTTTTCAGGGTCAACACCGGCCTTTTCACAAATCTTAAAACCGCTCTTAATCCCTATTCCGTAGATGTAGGCAAGTGAATAGGGAACCTTCTTGTTGTCTGGAATGTCAACTCCAGCTATCCTCGCCACAGCATTCCTCCTTACTTACCTTGTCTCTGTTTGTGTTTTGGGTTCTCGCAGATAACCCTCACTACGCCCTTTCTCCTGATAATCTTACACTTGGGGCAGATTTTCTTTACAGACGGTCTTACCTTCATTCTAAAACCTCTCCCAAAAAGTTTTGTGCCTCAGCCGCGGTATTTGAAGGGACGGTCTATCCTTTTCTGTATATGATTCTCCCCCTCGTCAGGTCGTAAGGGGAAAGCTCAACGACCACACGGTCGCCTGGCAAAATCCTTATAAAGTGAACTCTCATCTTTCCGGAGGCGTGTGCCAAAACCTGATGCCCGTTATCAAGCTCAACCTTAAAGTAGGCATTTGGCAATGCCTCAATTACCTTTCCCTCTACCTGAATTCCCTTTTCCTTAGCCATTACTTCTCCTTAAAGGTTTGAAACCTAAATTGCGGACATAATTATAGTCCCCTCTTCCGTAAGGGCAATATCGTGCTCAAAGTGGGCAGAGAGTTTACCATCCTTCGTTACGACCGTCCACCTGTCCCTCTTAACCTTTACCTGACCGGTTCCCTGGTTGACCATGGGCTCTATTGCAAAAGTCATACCGGGCTCTAAGGTTATGTTCGGATAGCCCTTGAAAACGTAGTTTGTAATTTGGGGTTCCTCGTGGAGGGAGCGACCAATCCCGTGACCGGCATACCCCCTGGTCACGTTAAATCCGTGAGATTCAACAAACTTCTGTATTGTCCTTGATATGTCTATCAACTTTCCACCGACCTTTGCAGCCTCAATGCCCCTGTACAGGGCTTCTCTCGTGACGTCAATTAATTTCTGAGCTTCGGCTGAAATCTCTCCGACGGGAACAGTGACTGCAACGTCCCCTATCCAGCCGTCAACTACGGCTCCAAAGTCAAGTGAAACTATGTCTCCTTCCTTAAAGACCTTGTCCCTCGTAGGGAGACCGTGAACCACCTCCTCGTTGACGGAAACGCAGATAGCTCCCGGAAATCCACCGTAACCTAAAAAGGCCGGTTTCACCCCATACTCCTTACAGTAGCTCCTCGTAATCCTGTCAATGTCAAGGGCGGAAATTCCGGGCGCTATCTCCTCTGCAACTTTCAGCAAAATCTCCATAGTTGTAGCTGCAGCCGTCCTTAACTTTGATATCTCTTCTGGGGTCTTCAGGATTATGCCGTGTTTTGTTCTCCTCAACTTCTAACCTTCCAGTCCAACGGCTTCTTCAATTTTTTTCGTTATCTCGTCTATGTCACCAACACCGTAAATTTCAACCAAAATACACTTTTCTGAGTAGTAGTTAACGAGAGGAGCTGTCCTCTCCCTGTAAACCTTCAGGCGATTCCTGATAACCTCCTCAGTATCATCAGCCCTGCCCCTTGAAAGGAGCCTCTTTACGATTTCCTCATCGTCAACGTTCAAGTAGATAACCCAGTCAAGGGGCATTGAGAGCTCCTTTAACAGCTCATCAAGGGCCTCTGCCTGGGGAAGGGTCCTCGGGAATCCATCAAGGATAAATCCCCTCTCCCTCACATCGGGCTGGGAGAGTCTCTCCTTGATAATTCCGATAATCACATCGTCCGGAACCAACTCTCCCCTATCCATGTAGGACTTCGCCAGTTTCCCGAGCTCCGTTCCCTCCTTAACGGCCTCTCTCAAAATGTCGCCCGTTGATATGTGGGGAACTCCATACTTCTGGGCTATCCTCTGAGCCTGCGTCCCCTTTCCGGCTCCAGGAGGCCCTAAGAAGACCAACCTAATCATTTCGTACCTCCGACCTCAAGGCGGAATCTCCTGCGGCGCCTCTTAAAGAAGTTTTCGTAAGAGAGGGTAAGGGCAAAAGCCTCCATCCTCCTCAAGGTATCCAAAGCAACGCCCACAACGATTAGGATTGCCGTTCCCCCAAAGTAGAAGGGAAGGTGCATCCTCTGGGTGATGATGAGGGGAATGATTGCAACGAGGGTGAGAAATACGGCTCCAGCGAAGGTCAACCTTGAAACAATCCTATCCAAGTACCTCGCAGTATCGGTGCCGGCCCTGACTCCGGGAATGAAGCCTCCGGCCTTATTTAGGTTCTCCGCAATCTCCTCGGGGTTAAAGATGATTGCCGTGTAGAAGTAGGTGAAGAAGAAGATGAGAGCTCCGTAAACGACTATGTAGAGAGTTGTTCCCGGCTGAAGGGCACTGTAAATTGCCTGAGCTATCGGGTGGTGTATGAATTTAACGACCGTTGCGGGAAACATCAAAACTGAAGCCGCAAAGATAATCGGCATAACACCCGAAGGGTTGAGCTTAATAGGAAGGTAGCTTGAGTATTTCCCCGTTGCCTGCCTTCCGATAGTCCTCCTTGCATACTGGAGGGGAACCCTCCTTTCGGCCTCCTGTATATAGACGATTGCGGCAATCATTGAAACGATTATGAGAATAACCCCTACGGCCTTGAAGAGGGACATATCCCCGCTTTTGAGCATGGTCAACATCGTTATAACTGCGTTGGGAATTCTTGAGACGATACCCGCAAATATCAAGAGGGATATACCGTTTCCGATTCCCTTCTCCGTTATCTTCTCACCTAACCACATCAAAAACGTTGCACCGGCCGTAAGCGTAGTAACGGTAACGAAGAGAAATGTAAAGCCGGGATTGGGAACGACCGGAACACCTGAGGGGCTCGTTAGACTCTGAAGACCTATTGAAATTCCGAGAGCCTGAATAAATGCAAGGAGAACTGCACCGTACCTCGTGTACTGACTGATTTTCCTCCTACCGTACTCCCCCTCCTCCTTTGCCAGCTTTTCAATGGAGGGTATGGCAACCGTCAGGAGCTGCATTATGATTGCCGAGCTGATGTAAGGCATTACGCCAAGGGCAAAGACGGTGAGTTTCCGGAGGGCCCCCCCGGAGAAGATGTCCATCATTCCGAAAACTGTTCCCTGGGCCCTCTGAAAGAACTCTATGAGAGCTCCGACGTTAATCCCCGGAACGGGGATGTGGGCGCCCAACCGGTAGACGGCCAAGATGAGGAGGGTAAAGAGGAACCTCCTTCGGAGCTCCGGAACCTCGGTAACGTTCGCAACAATTTTTCCTAAGTTCATTTAAAACTCCTTACTCTATCTCCTCCCAGGAACCTCCTGCTGCCTCTATCTTCTCCTTTGCAGAGGAGGAAAACTTGTGAGCCTTAACGGTAAACTTCTTTGTGAGCTCCCCGTCGCCCAAAACCTTAACGGGAAGCCTCTTTTTAACGAGACCGGCTTCCTTAAGGAGCTCCGGCGTAATCTCAGTTCCCTCCTCAAAGGCCTCGTTCAGGTCTCCAACGTTAATGACTGCATACTCCTTTTTGAACGGAGCGTTTGAGAATCCCCTCTTTGGAAATCTCATGTAGAGGGGAGTCTGTCCACCCTCAAATCCGGGCCTCGTTCCGCCCTTCCATCCAGAACGGGCAGTTTGACCTTTCTGTCCCCTTCCCGATGTCTTTCCGTGTCCTGAACCGTGTCCCCTACCTACGCGCTTCTTTTCCCTAACTGCTCCGGGATTGGGCTTAAGGTTATTCAACTTAAGTTCCATCTTACTCCTCCACAGGTTCTACTTTTACGAGTTCCTTAACCTTTTCAATCATCCCCTCAATTGCGGGGTTTAGCTCCTTAACGGTCGTTGCACCTCTCTTATGAAGACCGAGGGCAGCAAGGGTCCTCTTTTTTCTCTCACTCTTACCTGCAAGCCCCCTTAAAAGGGTTATCTTAACCTTCGCCATCACTACCTCCTGATGATTTCACCTTCCTTAGTTACCCTTCTTCCCGGTAACTTCCAGCGCCTGCGGAGCTCCTCAACGGGAATTCCGCGGAGCTTAGAGAACTCCTCTGGAGTCTTTAACTGTTCAAGTCCCTTCAGAACCGCCCTAACGACCGTGTGGGGGTTCGTTGAACCTATAACCTTCGTTAGGACGTCGGTAACGCCGGCAGATTCAAGAACTGCACGAACGGGAGCAGAAGCAATAACTCCGGTACCAGGAGCGGCAGGTCTCATGATAACCTTAGAACCGCCGAACTTTGCCTGAACCTCAAAGGGAATAGTTCCGTCAACAACGGGAACCTTTATGAGGTTTTTCTTTGCATCCTCAACTGCCTTCCTAATTGCATCTGGAACCTCGGCAGCCTTACCCCTTCCAAATCCTACAACTCCCTTTCCGTCTCCGACAACAACAAAGGCGGTAAAGCTGAACTTCCTACCACCCGTAACGACCTTTGCGTTCCTGTTTATGTGGACAAGCCTCTCCTTTAACTCAAGCCCGTCTGGTCTAACCCTCTTAGCCATCAACTACCTCCTTAAAATTCAAGTCCGCCTTCCCTTGCTCCCTCTGCAAGGGCCTTAATCCTTCCGTGATAGATAAACCCTCCGCGGTCAAAAACGACCTTTTTAATTCCCTTTTCAAGGGCCCTCTTAGCAATGAGCTTTCCGACCTCCCTCGCCTCCTCGGTTTTCGTCAGCTCAGGAAGCTTCTCCCTCAACTCCCTATCAAGGGTTGAGGCCGAAACGAGAGTGATGCCCTTTGTATCGTCAATAATTTGAGCGTATATGTGCTTAAGGCTCTTATAAACGGAAAGCCTTGGCCTTTCAGAAGTTCCAAAAACCTTTTTCCTGACCCTAAGGTGCTTCTTGCGTATTCTCTCTCTCCTTGTAAGCTTAGCCATTTTCTCACCCCTTTAAGGTTACTTCTTAGCAGATTTTCCAGCCTTGAGAATGATTTTCTCTCCCCTGTACCTGATACCCTTACCTTTGTAAGGTTCCGGCGGCCTGAAGGAGCGAATCTCGGCAGCCACCTGACCGACCTTCTGCTTGTCAATACCCCTTACGTAAATGTTGTTGTCCCTGTCAACCTCTATCTGAATTCCCTCGGGAATCTTGTAGAGAACCGGGTGTGAAAATCCGAGGTGGAGCTCAAGGGTATCTCCCTTAACGAAGGCCCTGTAACCGAGACCTTTCACCTCAAGGACTTTCTCAAACCCCTTTGAAACTCCGATTACCATGTTGTTAATGAGAGCTCTCGTTGTTCCGTGGAGAGCTCTCATCTGCTTCTCGTCGTTAGGCCTCTCAACGATTACCTTGTTATCCTCAACCTTTATCGTAAGCTTAGGATTGAAGGTAAACTCAAGTTGACCCTTAGGTCCCTTTACAACAACGTGGTTTCCTGGCTTTACCTCTACGGTAACCCCCTGAGGTATCTCAACGGGAAGCCTTCCAATCCTTGACATCTTTCCTCTCCTTATCTTGGTTTTACCAAACGTAGCAGAGAACCTCTCCGCCTACGCCTTCCCTTCTGGCCTTGTAACCGGGAATTATTCCCTTGTTCGTTGAAAGAATAACAACGCCGAGACCGGCCTTAACGAGGGGAATCTCATCCTTACCCACGTAGATTCTCCTACCGGGCTTAGAAACCCTCTTAATTTCGTTTATTACTCTCTCCTTGTTAGGACCATACTTCATGTGAATTCTGATAATTTTCTTCTTGTTCTCGGGATTCTTTGACCTCTTAAAGGGCTCCTCAATAATTTCGTAGTCCTTTATAAAGCCCTCTTCCTTTAAAATCTTCGCAATGGCCTCGTTAACCTTTGAGTAAGGTGCATCAACGGTTTCGTGGTAAACGAGGTTAGCGTTCCTAATCCTTGAAAGGAAATCTGCAACTGTATCCATCATCATGGCTCTTCTACCCCTCTATGAGTTTTTACCAGCTTGCCTTCTTTAGTCCGGGAATCTTTCCCTGAAGGGCAAGGGTTCTAAAGCAGAGTCTGCACATTCCAAACTGCCTTATGAATCCCCTCGGACGT
>CAZEDJ010000025.1:0-14164 GCA_964511045.1 uncultured bacterium | reverse complement strand
GCCAAGTGTCCGCCCGTCTTCTCAACGACGGAAACGATAAATTCCCTGATTTCGTCGGCAAGGAGACTCAACTCCTCATCAGAGAGTTTCTTAAGGTCCTCAGGTGTATTTACTCTATCTAAAATCAACAAACTCCTCCAAACTATCAGTATTCCCTTTCAACGATAAATCGGGCTATTTCGGACAGAGGTTCCCTTTTATCACTACTAAAAATCTCTAAGGATTCAATCGCCCTTTCAACCTCCTCCCTTGCCCTCTTGAGAGCTCCCTCAACGCCGAAAAAGGAGACAAAGGTTACCTTTCCCTTTTCAGCGTCCGAACCGACGTTCTTTCCCAACTTCTCCTCATCCCCTACAACGTCAAGGACATCGTCCGTTATTTGAAAGGCAAGGCCTATGTGGTCCCCGTACCTCCTCAGTGCCTCAATCTCCTCCTCGCTACCTCCGCCGGTTATTCCGCCGGAAACCACAGAGGCAGTTATCAACCTGCCGGTTTTGTGTCTGTGGATAAAGAGGAGCTCCTCAAGAGAAACGTCACTCCTCCCCTCGGCCTCAATGTCACACTCCTGACCCAACACCATCCCCAACATACCGGAAGCCGAGGCTATCTCTGAGATAATTCTGACCTTTCTCTCTGGGTCAAACTCCCAGGAAGAGAGAACCTCAAAGGCCCTGTTTAAGAGAGCGTCACCTGCAAGTATGGCTGTGGCTTCCCCGAACTTTACCCAGGTTGTCGGGTGCCCCCTCCTGAGGGTGTCGTTGTCCATTGCCGGAAGGTCATCGTGGATTAGGGAGTAGGTGTGAATCATCTCTATTGAGCAGGCGGGAGTTAAGGAATCCTCAAGTTTTCCACCTACAATCTCACAACCGGCCATACAGAGAATCGGCCTCAACCTCTTTCCCCCGACAGTTAAGGAGTACTCAACGGCCTCGTAGAGCCTCTTTCCGTATCTCGGCTCAGGAGGAAGGAACTTTAGGATTTCCCTATCTATCAGCTCTTTCCTCTCTTTTAAGTAACGCTTTAAGTCCATGCCGACCTCACCTGTATCTCTTTTCCTCTCCCTTTAATAGCCTCTTAATGTTTTGGTGGTGTTTAATGACGACCGTAGCGGCAGAGAGTGAGACGAAAATGAATGAAATCTCCGACGGCTTTTCCAAAACCTTGTAGATAATCGGATAGGAGAGAGCAGCAGTTATGGAGGAAAGTGAGACGTACCTCGTTAGGAAAAAGACAAAAATGAAGATGAGAAGGGCTAAGAGGGTAACTTTTGGTGAAATCACGAGAAAGGCTCCGAGCCCCGTGGCAACGCCCTTCCCTCCTCTGAATGAGAGAAAGGGGGAAAAGCAGTGACCGAGAACTGCAGAGAAGCCGGCAAAGACCTGGAGCTCCTGCGGAAAACCTGAAACCCTTAAGATAAGGACGGGAAGGGCTCCCTTTAGGGCGTCAAGGAGGAGAACGAGAGCTCCGTACTTTTTCCCCAATACGCGGGAAACGTTCGTTGCCCCTATGTTGCCGCTCCCGTAGTTTCTAACGTCAACTCCCTTCAAACGGCCAATCAGATAGCCAAACGGAATTGACCCCGAGAGAAAAGAAAAGAGAAAGACAATTAAGAAATACTCAAATTTCATCACTCTCTGAGCTCCTTCAGAAATTTAACGAAGTAGAGAGCTCCCGTGTAGAGAGCCACAAAAACGGAGACGATGAGGAGGAGCTCCCCCCAATTTTTGAGTCCTGAGAGAAAGAGAACAATTGAGGCCATTATCAGAGAAGTCTTTAACTTACCTCCCTTAGAGGCAGGAATAACGATGCCCCTTGAGGCCGCTATTGCCCTCATGCCCGTTACGGCCTCCTCCCTCCCGACAATTGCCACAACGGAGTAAGGGTCACAGAGCTTAACGTAAGCAAGGGATATAAGGGTTGAAGACGTTAAGAGCTTATCGGCAATAGGGTCAAGGAGAATACCCAAGTTAGTAACGCTCTTACTCCTCCTCGCTATGTATCCGTCCAAAAAGTCGGTTAGGGAGGAAAGGAGAAAGAGAAACAGTGCCGCCTTAAACTTTTCCTCAACAATTAAAACTACGATAAAGGGCAAAAGGAGAATTCTTATTAGGGTAAGGAAGTTGGGGATAGTTCCTACTCTCTTCATCAGACTTTCATCGGCATTACTACGTTTTTCAACTGGGGTTCCTCGTCGGAGGTTATCAAAACGGGCGTTAAAGGTTCGTTCATTTGAAACTTTAAAGATGAAGAGTCAAAGGAGGCTACCGACTCAATCATGTGGACGATGTTAAAGCTGATTCTAAAGGGCTCACCGGAGTAGTCAACGGGGATGGTAACCTCGGCCTCCTCAGCGGCCTCTCCCTCTATCTTCCTCGCAGTTAAGGTTAAGTTCTTTCCGTTGAGGTCAAACACCACAGCCCTGACCTCGTCCTTGTCAAATATGATTGAGACCTCCTTCAGAGCCGAAAGGAGCTCCTCCCTGTCTATGGTAAAGGAGAGGGGATTATCCTCGGGAATGACGGCCATGTAGTCGGGAAATTCACCGTCTATCAGTGAAGTCCACATAACGGTGTCGCCGCTCCTCAGATAGAGCTTGTTGTTCCTCTCTACAACGTCCACCTCCTCGCCCTCTCTGAGGACCTTCTTAAGCTCACTGATGGATTTTTTCGGCAAAATGGCACTGAACTCCTCGGAAGAGGCTAAAACCTCGTAGAGAGCCAATCTGTGGCCGTCAGTGGCAACCGCGTGAATCCTGTCACCGAAAGACCTCAGGAGAACGCCCGTGAGAACGTAGCGGGCCTCGTCCCTGCTCACGGCGTAGGAGACCTTTTTGAGGGCCCTATCAATCTCCTCAGAGGGGAGCTTTGTTGAGTAGCTCTCGGGGAGCTCTATCTCCGGAAACTCCTCTGGGGGAAGTGTAGCGAGTGAAAACCTTGAATTTGAGGACTTAACTGTGAGCTTTGAATCTGTAGATTCAAGGGTTATTTCCTCTCCCGTAAGTGAGGAAAAGAGCTTTGCCGCCTTGTTTGCGTTAACTGTTACCTTCCCCTCACTTTCCACATAACAATCCACAACTGTGGATACTCCTATCTCAAGGTTTGTAGCCGTCAGCTTCAACAGGTTTCCCTCGGCTTCAATGAGAATGTTTGAGAGGACGGGAATTGTTCCCCTCCTGTCGGCGGCCGATGCCGTTAACTTGACGGCATCCCTCATCTTGAGTTTGGATATCCTAACTCGCACGACACCTCCTTATTAATATTTCTTCCTTCTTCTTATAGAGATAACTATATACTGTGTATATAAATAATAATAAGTAAGGGTGCACAAATTTTGTGCAATTTTCAGAAAGTTCCTTAATTTACAAGGGCTTAACGCCAAAAAGTTATCCACATAATGTGGATAACTCAGCCATTTTTATGTGGATAACTGTGTGGATAACTTTTAGGTGTGGATAACTTCAGATGACACCGTCGGAGTTATCCACATAAAATCGGTTATCCACATACTTATCCACATAGTTATCCACAGGGGTGTGGATAACTTGGGACGACTTTTCCACGGCTTCCCTTATGTGGGCTTCCAACCTCTCTAAGGTTTCCTTGAGGGACGGGTCCTCTTCTAACAGCTCCTCAATTTTCCTCACTGCGTGAATTACAGTTGTGTGGTCGTCCCTGTTAAAAGCCGAGGCTATTTGGGTATAGGGGTAGTTTCCAACCTTTTTTGCCAGATACATTGCAACCTGCCTTGCAAGTGCAACCTTTTTCTTTCTCACAGGGCTGTTTAGGAGCTCCACCTCTATTCCAAACTCACTGCTGACGGCTTCCTTTATGATTTTCAGCGAAATTTCCCTGATTTTTTTCTCTCTCTTTTCCCCGTTTTCCTCTCCGGAAAACAGTTCCCTGACCAACTTTTCATTTATGGGCTTTCCCTCAAGGTTTGACTTTGCCTTTAACTTTATGAGAGCTCCCTCAAGCTGCCTTATGTTTGACCTTATAATCGTTGCAATGAGCTTCAAAACCTTGTCACTTACCTCAATTCCCTCCTCCTCTGCCTTTCTCTTGAGTATTGCAACCCGCGTTTCAAAATCGGGAGGTTGGATGTCCGCTATGAGCCCCCACTCAAACCTGCTCCTCAGCCTCTCGGTAAGCGTTGGAATGTCCCTCGGAGGCCTGTCGCTCGTCAAGACGACCTGCTTTCCCGCGTCGTAGAGGGCGTTAAATGTGTGGAAGAACTCTATCTGGGTTCTCTCCTTTCCGCCTATAAACTGGATGTCGTCTATGAGGAGGACGTCAACGTTTCTATATTTCTCCTTAAAGTCCTGGATGTTGTCTGACTTGAGTGCCTCTATCAGCTGGTTCATAAAGCTCTCTGTTGTTATGTAAATTACCCTTTTACTCGGGTCCCTTTTGAGTATGTAGTTTCCTATTGCCTGCATGAGGTGTGTTTTACCGAGGCCAACCCCTCCGTATATGAAGAGTGGGTTGTAGGCCTTTCCGGGATTCTCGGCCACGGCAAGGGCTGCAGCGTGGGCAAACTGGTTGCTTGCACCCACTACGAAGTTCTCAAAGGTGTACTTAGGATTGAGGTTTGATTGGACCCTCTCTTTTGTCTTTTTTCCCTCTTTAAAGAGGTTGAGCTCCAACTGTTTCGGTTTCTCTACCTCGTCGGCCGAGAGGAGCTCCACCTTCAGCTTCCTTCCAAAGGTCTTCTCTGCAACTTCCTCAAGGAGGTTAAGGTGGTGTTTGATGAGGAGGTTTTTCACTATCTTATCCCTTACCATCAGTTTCAGGGAGTCGTTTTCAACCTTTAGGGATTCCAGTTTACTGAAGAGTGCCTTGTAGAGGCTCTGCTTCGTCCTCTTTCTAAGGTTCTTTAAAAACTCCTCAAACGTTCTTTCCGCCACCAAGAACCTCCCCGTAGAGCTCCAAGTAAGAGTTTACCATTGACGGGACTGTAAATCGGGATTTGACGAGCCGGTATCCCTCCTCTGAGAGGGACTTCCTTAAGTTTTCGTCCCTTAGTACCCTGACGATGGACTTTGAGAGCTCCTCGGGATTTCCCCTCTCAACCACTATTCCCGTTTTAAAGTTTTTTAGAACTTCCCTAACGCCTCCGGCATCCGTTGAGACGACGGGAACCTTTAGGAGCATTGCGTGAAGGAGTGAACCGGGAAATCCCTCGTTGTCGGACGGCAAAACAAAGAGGTCAAAGGCCTTTATGTAGTCCTGAATGTTTTCCTTAAAGCCCATAAAGAGGAAATTTTCACTCAGCCCCTCTTTCTTAACCAGTTCCCTTAACTCACCCTCAAGCTCCCCCTCTCCAAAGAGGACGAATACCGTGTCGGGGAGCTCCTCAACTACTTTTTTTGCGGCCTCTATGAGGTTCGGAATGTTCTTCTGTCTCGTTAGTGCTGCAACCGTTCCGACGATTTTCTTTCCCTTAAACCTGCTTCTGAATTCCTCAACTACCCTACCGTTGACGGAGCTCTCTATCTCGTCGCTCGTGACCGAGTGGATTACGCAGACCTTTTCCTTTGGAATTCTCAACTCCTCTGTGATGACGTCTGCAACTTTCCTTGAAACGGCGGCTATTTTGTCCGTGAGGGAGTATTTCAGTCTCGTTAGGCCGTTTTTCTTTGGAGGGTAGTCCACCCTGCGCGTGTAAACCACTTTTTTCCGGTGAAACCTCTTTGAGAGGGCCGAGATTGTGTGTGCCTTGGCGGAGTGGGCGTGAATGACGTCAAATTTTTTTCCTACGTAGCCGATTCTAAAGAGGTCTGATGACTGGTTTCCCTTTAAGGGAATGACCTCTATTCCCTCCCTCTTACACCTCTTAAAGAGCTCCTCGTTAACCCGGCAGGCCACGGCACACTCAACTCCCCTCTCAATCAATCCCTTCACGAGGTAGAGGAGCTGCTGTTCTCCTCCTCTCCACCCCCTTTCGGTGTCAACGTGTAGAATTTTCATCTCTCACCTTTTAAGTTTTTTCTGAGGAAAATTTCTGGAGGAGAGATGAGGTTTTCAAGGGCGTTTATACCTACAAAAAAGGAGGCTCCCTCAGACGCCGAAATACCGAGCCACAAGCTGCTCGTAAGGGCAGGTTTCATAAGGAAGGTTGCCTCGGGGCTTTACGATATTCTTCCCTTAGGAGCTCTCGTCATAAGGAAGATTGAGAGGATAATCAGGGAGGAGATGGACAGGGCCGGAGCTCAGGAGGTAGTCCTACCCATTATGCATCCGGCGGAGCTCTGGAAGGAGAGCGGCCGGTGGGACGTTTACGGAAAGGAGATGGTCAAGTTTAAGGACAGACACGATAGGGACTACTCCTTGGCTCCCACGGCAGAGGAGGTTATTACGGACCTCGTCAGAAAGGAGGTAAAGTCCTACAAGGACTTACCCCTAAACCTCTACCAGATAGGGAGGAAGTTTCGGGACGAAATTCGCCCGAGGTTCGGCCTCATGAGGGCGAGGGAGTTCATAATGAAGGATGCCTACTCATTCCACTCAACCGACGAGGATGCAGAGAGGGAATACTGGAACATGTACGAAACCTACTCAAGAATCTTTAAGAGGATGGGGCTGGAGTTTAAGGCCGTTGAGGCAGATACCGGTGAAATAGGTGGCAGTTTCTCCCATGAGTTTATGGTGATAGCCGATACCGGAGAGGGGAAGCTCGTTTACTGTGAAAAGTGCGGATATGCTGCAAGCTCCGAGAAGGCCGAACAGCTAAAGCCCTCTCCGCCTTCAGACAGGGAGAGTCTGTTTAAACCCGTTGAGAAGGTTTTTACTCCCAACGTTAAGAGGATTGAGGAGGTTTCCGAGTTTTTGGAGGTTCCCCCCGAGGAGATTCTGAAGCTCCTCATCTACATAGTTGACGGGAAGCCCGTTGCCGTAGCCCTGAGGGGTGATAGGGAGATAGAGGAGACGAAACTGAAGAGGGCTTTAGGCGGAGGTGAAGTGAGGCTTGCAACTGATGAGGAGATTGAGGAGTTTACGGGTCAGCCTAAGGGATACCTATCCCCCGTAAACTTGAAGATTCCGATTTACGCAGACTACTCAGTAATTCCCATGGTTAACTTTGTTGCCGGGGCAGGTGAGGAGAACTACCACCTGAAGAATGTGAACTGGGGGAGGGATTTTAACGTAGAGGAGTTTGTTGATGTTTCGGAGGTCAAGGGAGGAGACCCGTGCCCAAGGTGTGGAGCTCCCCTAACGGAGAAGAGGGGGATTGAGGTCGGCCACATCTTTAAGCTCGGGACAAAGTACAGTGAGGCAATGGGAGCAACGTTTGTTGACGAGAAGGGAGTTGAGAGACCGATTATTATGGGGTGTTACGGAATTGGAGTAACGAGGATAATGGCCGCTGCTGTTGAGCAGAACTTTGACGAGAACGGAATCGTTTGGCCGAAAGAGATAGCCCCCTTTGAGGTGATAGTTATTCCCGTTAACGTAAAGAAGAGGGAGGTTCTGGATGTTGCAGAGGAGATTTACTCAAAATTGAGAGAGGAGGGAATTGACGTTATCATAGATGACAGAAATGCCCGTCCGGGGTTTAAGTTTAAGGATGCAGACCTCATAGGTATTCCATATCAGGTTATAGTGGGGAAGGGAGCTCCCGAGGGAATTGTTGAGGTAAAGGAGAGGAGAAGCGGGGAGAGGGTTGAGGTTAAGGTTGAGGACGTCGTTAATTACTTGAAGGAGAAAATAGGTTAGATTGGGGAGGCCGTTGAAGGTTAATTTTGATAAGAGAATAGAGATTAGACACCTAAGGCCTTGGTCGTTTTCAAAGGTTCAAAAGGCAAAGAAGTGCCAGTACGAGTTCTTCTTTAGGTATGTTGAGAAGATTGAGCCCATGGAGAGGGCGGACTTTCTCGTTTTGGGAAGCGGAGTCCACTACGTTCTTGAAAATGCCCTCAACAGGGTATTGAGGGAGGGGAAGCCCATAAGGAAGGATGTCCTCATTGAGTATGCAAGGGACTTTAAGGAGATTGAGCCCCTTGCAGACTTGAGGACGATAGAGACCTTCTTTCCAAACATCGTTAAGTTTGTAAACGGTCAGCTCAGGAGGGTTGAGAGTGGAGCTCTCGTAGGTTCGGAGGTTGAGCTTGCCGTTGACTCCTCTCTGAAGCCGGTTGACTACGGCTCCGACGGGGTCTTTCTGAGGGGAAAGTTGGACTTTCTCTTTTCTGTTAGGGACACTCTCTACATAATAGACCACAAAACCAGTAAGAGCTGGAACTTTAACAACAAGATAAAGACTCAGCTCAGGTGGTATGCCCTCCTTGCCGGAGCAAAATTTCCGGAATTTGAGAGGTTTGCCCTTGAGGTTCACAACGTCAGATACGGGACCATTAACAGGGTGATTTTTACGAGGAGGGAGCTTGAGAGGTTTAAGTTAAAGTTGGTTCCCCTTATAGAGTTTATAGAGGGGGACTTTATCGGAAAGGGGTTTTCGGAGCTCCACCCGGAGCCGAGCGAGTTTAACTGCAGGTGGTGCGAATATAGGAATATTTGCCCCGTGTGTAATGACTGAACTTGCTTGAATGAAAATTATTTTATAAACTAAACTCTGTTATGAGGGGAAAGATTAAAGGGGCGTTTTCTTTAAGGTTTTACATTAAGAAACTCCTTGAGCTGAAGGATAAGCCCGACGAAACTGCGAAGGGTCTTGCCCTTGGAGTTTTTATCGGATTTCTTCCGATAAACGGTTTTCAGGTCTTGGTTGCCGTTACCATTGCTGCAGTAACGAGGGTCAGCAAAATAGCCGCGGCAATAGGAACCCACGTGACAAATCCCTGGACTACAATTCCCGTTTTGATACTTGACTACTACGTGGGGTGTGTTCTCCTTGGAATACACCCCCACCTACCCCACATAAATTTCTCATCCCTTACATCTATCCTTTCGGCCGGAAAGGAGATAATTCTTCCAATGTTTGTCGGGGGAGTTTTCCTTGGTCTAATCTTCTCTGTTCTCTCCTACTTTGGAATGAAGAAACTCTTAACGGGTAGGGTTGACGCCGTAAGAAGTTACGTTGAAAAGCTCAAGAAAGAGGAAAGAGCTCTGGATTAATGGAACGCTTTCTCTCTTCCCTTAAGGCATTTTCAGAGTCAGACATAAGAGAAATTGAGGAGAGTGACAGGCAGTTTAGAGCCCTTGAGAAATTGTTTCGTCAAATCAATGACGTTGAGCTTTTTCTCAAGTTGGTCGTTTTGAATGCCCTCCTTTCCTACCAGCTCCAGATGAGGGGGGAGAGTTACTGGGAAAAGTTCTCTGAATTTTTCTCAAAAAATCCGGACTTGGAGAAATTCCCTGAGTTTCTAAAGAAATACAACCGCAGGTTTCTAAGCTCAAAACTAAAGAGGTTCTTAAGGGCAAGAGAGTGCGTTGAGGGGATTTTTGAAAGGTATTCCGTTGATGAGATCGGGAAAAATCTCTCACTTTTCGTTGGGGAGCTCTCAAGGTGTATGAAGCAGAGTGAAACGTCTAAGACGATAGTTTTCTCTGCAAAGATGCTCCTCTATGCCTACAGAATTGCACTCGGGAAGGAGGTTGGGGGCATTGAGGAGATAGAGATTCCCCTTGATTCCCGTTTGAAAAAGATTTTTCCGGACTTAAAGAGCTGGAGGGAAATTTCAGAGATTTTGGGAATTCCACCTCTTAGGCTTGATGCCCTCATCTGGGTTCCTTTCGGCCTCAGTAAAGAGGAGCTTAAAGGTTACCCCAAAGAGCTCTCAAAAAAGATAGAGAGGTTAAAGGAAGAGATTGAGAGGTTAAAGGGTGAAAGTAGCGGTGGTAACGGCCTGCGGCGGGAAAAAGGAGGAGAGTAAAAGAAAGGCAGGACTCCTCTACAAGTCTGCAAGGATAAGGCACCTTTACAGAAAGACGAGGGAGCTCGGAGTTCCCTTTTTCATTCTCAGTGCAAAGTACGGTTTAATATCGGGCGACGAGGAGGTTGAGCCCTACGAGGCCGTTATGACCTCTGAAAAGTGTGGAGAGCTCCTTCCTTCCATCTTAGAGAGGTTGAGGGATTTTGACGTTATCGTTTACTACAGGGGAGGGGCAAGGAGTGATTACTACGATTGTATGAGGAGGGGAGCGGAGCTCCTCAAAAAGGAACTCGTTTCCTTTGGTTACGGCAACATGGGAGATATAGGAAGGCTTGAGGAAATCATAAAAAGTTTGAGGGATGGGGACTTTGGAGCTAAACGAGGAACAGAGAGAAGTCGTTAACTTCGGCGACGGCGTTCTTCAGGTCGTAGCCGGTCCCGGGACGGGAAAGACGGAAGCCTTAGTCGGGAGGGTCGTAAACCTCCTTAAAAAGGGAGTTGACCCTAAGTCAATAGTTATCGTTACGTTCACCAAAAAGGCCGCCGAGGAGTTTACTGCGAGGTTGCTCACCCGTTCAAGAGAGAGGGGAGTGGATTCGGTCGGTGTCTACTGCGGGACCCTCCACTCACTGTGCTTTTCAATAATGGAGGAGTATGGTTATGAGGAGGTTTTAAGCAGGAAACTCGTTGATGAGTTCGGAAGGAGAATTCTGCTCTTTGACTTTCTCAGGGAGTTGGGATTTGAGAGATTCCACGACCTGTTTTCATACTTATCCGGTGACGGGAAGCGGGAAAATTCCGATTCGGCCCTCTCGGCTTTTGAATTTTCAAGGATTGAAAGTCTTATTGACAAGATGTCACTCTACGAGGTGGACCTTGAGAGGTTAAAGGAGGGAGGGAAGGTTCAGTCGCAGGCCTACGAGATTTACAAGATTTACTCAGACTTTTTGGAGAAAAACAAACTCATAGACTACAACGGCATAGAGAAGCTGTTTCTCAAGTTCCTCTCATCCCCTCCCGGAGAGGAGTTCCTCAGTAGGGTTTCACACCTCCTTGTTGACGAGTATCAGGATACGAATCCCCTTGACGAGGAAATCTACTTCAGGATTGCCAAAAGGTGTAGGAGTTTCGTTGTTGTGGGGGACGAAGACCAGTCCCTCTTTAGTTTTAGGGGAGCGACCGTAAGGAGCTTTATTCTCTTTGAGAGGAGGGTGAGTGAGAGGTTAGGAAGGGAAGTTAAAAAGGTCTTCTTGAAGAAAAACTACCGTTCAAGTTCCGGGATTGTGAACTTCCTCAACAGCTACATAGGGGGCTTTCCAGAGCTTGAGAGGATTGAGGAGAAACCTCCCTTAGAGTGTATGAGGTCGGGAACTTCCGAAAAGGGAGTCGGTTTTCTCTATAGGAAGAGAAGAGAGGGAATGAGGGAATTTGCAGAAAGGGTCTCCTTAAAGATAGAGGAGCTCCTCAAGTTAAACGTTGTCCAAAAGATTTCGGACTGCGTCCTTTTGGTTCCCTCTGCGAGGGAAAGGGAGGGGTCTTTTGTTAAGGAATTAAAAAAAGTCCTTGAGAAGAGGGGCTTTAAGGTCTACAATCCGAGGTCAAAAAACTTCGGAAAGAAAAAGAGGATAAGGAAAGTCCTGAATTACCTCCTCTATGTTGTTGAGGGTGGGCTTTCGGCATCTGAAGTTCCTGAGGAGCTCCTTCAGATAAGGGAGGAGTTTAAGGAGAGGAAAATCGGCCTCCTTGATGCATACTACAGGATAATTTCTCACTTGGGTGTTATCAACTCAAAAAGTCCCGAGGAGCTCTTTGACTTTTCCCACCTATCGCAGTTTCTATCGCAGTTTGAAAAGGTCTATTCCTTTGAGGAGATTCCCGAGAAGTTTTCGTCCGTTTTCATTCCCTTCCTAAACTCAACCGACGAGCCGGAAATTCCCCCTGAGTACCTTCCCGACAACTACCTTCCCGTTATGACGATTCACCAGTCAAAGGGGCTTGAGTTTCCAGTTGTCTTTTTAGCCGTTGATAATCTGTGGGAGTCTGATAAAGACGAGGTTTTGGAGCTCCTCAGGGATTTCGTTCCCGATTTCGTGAGGGAGCTCCTTCCGCCTGTGGAGGACGTTGAGTCAATAAAGAGGAAGCTGTTTGTTGCCTACTCAAGGGCACGGGACATTCTCGTGATAGTTGACGGAAGGAAGGAAAATAGAGAGGCATCTCCAAACTCCTCCCTCTACCTTGAGGGGGAGTGGGAAAAGATGAGGGTTTTCTTAAAGGGAAAGGGGGCAAAAGCCGAATATTTTAAGGGGAGCTCCTTCTCCAAAAAATCCTTTATGCGCCCCAACGTCTACTCATTTACGGGAGACATAGTTTCATTTCAGATTTGCCCCAAACTCTACGCCATGAGGAAGTTTTTCGGATTTTCCCCGACGAGTTCGGTTCAGGAGTGGTTCGGAACGGCGATACACAGGACTTTGAGGTTCATCTACATCTTTTACAGGGAAAAGGGTAGAGTTCCGAGTAGAGAGGAGATTTCCGAAATTTTTGAGAGGGTTTGCAACTACCTGAAACTTGACGGTATTGAACCGCCGGACGAGGAGAGGAGGAAAACGGCCCTTGAGGTTGTTAGGAGGTTCGTTGAGAGGGAGGGAAAGGAGTTCTATCCCCGCTTAAAGGGCGTTGAGCAGAAGGTGAGCATTGAGAAGGACGGCTTTTTCATTCAGGGAATTATGGACGCCGTCCTTAAAACGGATGACGGGCTGGAGATTTGGGACTTTAAGTCAATGAGGCATCCCAAGAGGAAGGGAAGGGATAGGATTTTGGAGCTCTACAAAAAGCAGCTCATGTTTTACAAGCTCCTTATGGGTAGTAGCGTTAAGAGGTTGGTTCTCTACTTCTTGAACGAGCTCCTTGAGAGAGAACCAAGGGAGAGGGAGGTCTTTTATCCAGAAGGGGAGGAGGAGTTCTGGAGTGAAATCAGGAAGGTGATTGAGAGGATAGAGGAGTGCAGGAGGAACAGGGAGTGGCCCTATTCGGAGTCGCCAGACGAGAATACGTGTAGAGTTTGTGACTTCAGATACTCGTGTCCGACGTGGAACGTTTATAATTCGCAAAATTAAAGTTTAGGTGGTTTTCGTTGAAGTTCTTTCTTCCTTACTGGGAGGACTGGGTTCACTCCGACTTTGACCCCGTCTCCGATACCTACTCGGGCGGTTTTGAGAATGCCGTTTTTGCCCACGAGATATTTAAACCTCCCCCCTACGACGGAATCCTCGTCAGCCTCGGCATGTTTGAGTTTAAGCTCAAGCTCCTTAAGGTAAACGGAAGGGCAACGATAAGGGGGTACGGCAGTATAAGGGACTACTTGAGGTTGGAGGAACTTCCTCAGATTTCGGTGATGGGGGACTGCGGAGCCTTTACATACGTTAACGGGAAAAAGCCACTCCTGTCTGTGGATGAGGCGGTCAGGATTTACTCGGAGCTCTCCTTTGACTACGGAATTTCGGTTGACCACATATGCTCCGACTGGATAACCGTTAGCGAAGGGGAGTTGGATAGTTTCTCCTATTTAGAGGTTAAGAGGACGCAGAGGGGAATAAAAATAAGGCTTTCTGAGGAGGAGCTTGAGTTTAGGAGGAGGCTCAGCTTAGAAAACGGGGAAGAGTTTTTGAAAAAGGCCTCGGGATTTCATCCCGTCGGGGCAGCTCAAGGTTACTCAATCTCCTCCTACATTGACAGCATAGGCAGTCTCATAGAGATGGGATACGACTTTGTTGCCGTTGGGGGCCTCGTTCCGAGGAGGAGTGATTTCATATCGGAGCTCCTATTAGAAATCTCAAAGAAGGGATTGTTTAGAAAGGCGAAGTTTCACCTGTTGGGAGTTTTGAGGGAGGAGCTCCTTCCCCTTATGAATGAACTGGGAATTTACAGTTTTGACAGTGCCTCCTACCTTAGGAAGGCTTGGTTAAAGGCCGTGAGCAACTACTACGGAGTTGACGGAAAGTGGTACTCGTCCATCAGGATTCCCGACTCAAAGAACAGGAGGCTGTTAAAGAGGGTTAGGGAGCTCCCCCAGAACTTAGAGAGATTGGAGAGGAGAATTTTAAAGGGGCTGAGGGATTACGACAGGGGAGACCTCAAGGATTACTCAGAGCTCCTTGAGGAGATTATCTCCTACGACAGGCTCTTTCTCAGGAACGAATTTAACGAGGAGAGGTACAGGGAGCTCTACGGGGAGCTCCTTGAGAGCAAAATCTGGAAGAGGTGCAGTTGTCCCGTCTGCAGACAGCTCGGCATAGACATCGTCATATTCAGGGGCTCAAACAGAAACAAGAGGAG
>CAZEDJ010000024.1:0-15679 GCA_964511045.1 uncultured bacterium | reverse complement strand
GTTGCGGCAACTTATATCGTTAAGAAGTTCTTTCTTCAATGAACATCCTCTCGGGCTCATAAGTTCCCCAAACTGTCGGGTAGAAATTCTTAACCCTGTTCCTTGAGGCTTCAAGGACTAAGGGAGCTGCTATGTATATGAGGGGCTGCTCGTAGGCTATTATCCAATAAGCCCTCTTGTATATCTCCACCCTCTTTTTAAAGTCAAGAGTCCTCGCCCCTAACTCAAAGAGCTTGTCAACTTCGGCTTCCCAATCGGTTTCGGGCTTTTTCTGGTTGGGGTTCCACAGGTGGAGCTGGCCGCTGCTCATCCAGACATTTCTCCCTCCGTTCGGGTCTATGGAGCCCGTGAGGCCGATGATTACGGCGTCAAAGTCGTGGGTGTGGAGGAGCTTTTCAACCAAGTTGTTAAAGTCAAGGGGCTGGAAGTTTACCTTGATACCTATTCGCTTTAGGTCGTACTTTAAAATTGCCCCTATCTGGACGCGGGCGGGATTGTTTGAGTTCGTCAGGAGGTTGATTTCAATCCTGTGGCCGTCTGGGGTCTCAAGCCAGCCGTCGCCGTTTCTGTCCTTTAGACCTATCCTCTCAAGGAGCTCCCTCGCCTTTTTTAAGTTATATGGAAACTTGGGGTAGTTCTCGTCCCAGTAGAGTCTATTTGCAGGCGTAACGGGAGAGTAAACGGGATACCCGAGGCCGTTGTAAACCGTCAGGACTATCCCCTTTCTGTCAACGGAGTGGGAAATTGCCCACCTGAAGAGCCTGTTTCTAAAGAGCTTTACCTTCCAGTCGGGAATGGCTCCCCTCTTTTGATTAAAGGCTATAAAGTCGGCAGTGAGGGAGGGACCGAGATTGTAGATTGTGAAGTCTTTACCCTCGTCCTGAGAGAGCTCCGGATAGTCGTCCCCCCTCAAGGAGTAAAAGTCCAACTCCCCAGCTTTAAACTTTAGGAGCTCCGTATTTTTATCGGGAACTATAAACTTTACCTTCTTCTCTACATAAGGCAGCCTTCTGCCGAAATCGTCCGCCTTCCAGTAGTTTCTGTTCCTCTCATAAACGAGGTACTGCCCCGGAAGGTAGGAAACGAGCCTGTAGGGGCCGGTTCCGATTAGCCTTTCAGGAGGAGTGGAGACGTTCCAAAACTCCATAAACTTTCCGCTCCTTACCGCCTCCTCCAAAACGTGCTTCGGAAAAATCGGTGCCGACAGGGAGTAGAGGAGGGGAGCAAAGGGAACGGGTAGGAGAAACTCAACCGTGTAATCGTCCAACTTAACGACTTTGGGCAGCTTCCCCTCAATGACAAAGGAGTCCTTTGTAGAGTTGGGAATCTTCGGGTTAAAGTAAACGTCGTTATAGGTGAAAACGACGTCATCTGCGGTAAAAGGCCTGCCGTCAAACCACCTTACCCCTTTTCTGAGGAAGAACCTCCACCTTAAACCCCCTTCCCTAAAGTCCCAGCCCTTTGAGAGACATCCTCTCGGCTTCAGTGTTTTAAGGTCAACTTCCGTTAAACCCTCAAAGAGCTCCCCAACGGCCTCGGTGGAGGAGGTCTCGTTGGCCAAAACGAGGTTAAAGGTCTTAGGGTCGGAGGAGGTTGCCGAGTAGAGAGTTCCACCGTAAACGCCGGGGAGGAAGTGAACCTTACTCAGGTCAATCCTCTTACCTATCTTCCTCCTCTCACATCCCCCCTTCGGCTCCGGATAGAGGAGAGCTCCGCAAAAGGGCGTGAGGGAGAGAGCTCCGACCGTCAGGAAGAGCTTTAAAAGTGTCCGTCTTTCCTCGCTGAAACCCTTGTAACTCAATGAATAACCTCAATTGAAATATTATCAAATTTTCATATATTTAGGTATAGTCATTTTCTATTCACGGCGCCCCGCCAGAGTAAACCCAATTTCGGAGGTCAAATGAAAAATCAGAACTACTGGAAGTCTATTGTAGAAAAAATAGACGAAATTTTGGAAAGTGAGGGAGCTTCTGCGGTCCAGGAAGTTCCCGGAAGGGGAAGAACACTCTACGGCTACAAACCCCAATCTGTAATAGATGCACTAAACAGGGTAATAGGCTCAACCAACTGGGGATACAAAGTTTTGGAGCACTCCATATCGGAGGTGGAGAGAAAGGGAGAAAAGAGGTACCTCGCTTGGGTAAAGATAAGGCTCTGGATTCTTGAAACAGAGGCCTTTAAGGAAGTTTTCGGAGGGAGTGAAAACTACACCCCCGGAGACGCCCTAAAGGGAGCAGTTACAGACGCAATCCAGAAGGGACTCTCACTCTTTTCAGTCGGAAGAAAGGCTTACAGGGGAGAATTGAGGGAGCTCCTCCCGAAAAGGGACGTTGAGAGGAGCTCCAAAGCAACACCCAAGCAGATAGAGTTTATAAGGAAGCTTGCAGAAGAAACTGGAACCGACATCTCAAAGGTAAACTTCAACCTCCTCACGTCAGAGAGGGCATCTAAGATTATAGACGAGCTGATGAAGAAAAAGAAGGTCAGCTAACATAACCGAACTTGGCGGGGCGCCAATCTGTATAATTCTCAAATACAAATGAAAGGAGTCCTTAATGGGAAGCGAGAAGTACGACGCCTCTGCAATAAAAGTCCTTGAAGGCCTTGAAGCCGTCAGGAAAAGGCCCGGAATGTACATAGGCGACACGGGAGTTTACGGGCTCCACCACCTCGTATTTGAGGTCGTTGACAACAGCGTTGATGAAGCCCTTGCAGGCTACTGCACAGAGATTGAAGTAACCATACACCCCGACAACTCCATAACCGTTGCAGATAACGGAAGGGGAATCCCCGTTGACATCCACCCGGAGTACGGAAAGCCGGCAGCAGAGATAGTTTTAACGGTTTTACACGCCGGCGGAAAGTTTGAAAAGAAGGCCTACAAGTACTCGGGAGGCCTCCACGGTGTTGGCGTCTCCGTCGTAAATGCACTATCTGAGTGGCTCAAGTTGGAAATTCACAGGGACGGAAAGGTTTACAAGCAGGTCTACGAGAGGGGAAAACCCGTTACGCAGTTTTCATGCGTTGGGGAGACGAAAAAAAGGGGAACGATTGTAACCTTTAAGCCCGACCCGGAAATCTTTGAGGTTACGGAGTTCAGCTGGGACATACTTGCAAACAGATTGAGGGAGCTCGCCTTTCTCAACAGCGGTCTGAGAATAACCCTAACAGACGAGAGGACAGACCCTCCCCGAAGGGAAGTCTTTTACTACGAGGGCGGAATAAGGGAGTTTGTTAAAAAGATAAATGAGAAGAAAGACCCTCTGTTTCCGGAACCCATATACATAAAGGGTGAGAAGGACGAAATCTTAGTGGAAGTTGCCCTCCAGTACAACTCAACCTACACCGAGCAGGTTTTCAGCTTTGTGAACAACATAAACACGAGGGAAGGCGGAACCCACGTTGCAGGGTTCAGAATGGCCCTAACGAGGGCAATAACGAAGTTCATTGAGGAGAACAACTTAATTCCTAAAAACGCCAAGCTCACTATAACCGGAGACGACGTCAGGGAAGGTCTCGTTGCAGTTATTTCGGTAAAGGTTCCCAACCCCCAGTTTGAAGGGCAGACAAAGTCAAAGTTGGGAAATTCCGAGGTAAGGCCGATAGTTGCCTCTGTAGTCTATGAAAAGCTCTGGAATTTCTTAACGGAAAGGCCGGACATAGGTAAGAAGATTGCGGAAAAGGTGATAACAGCCGCAAGGGCAAGGGAAGCTGCAAAGAGGGCGAGGGAGCTCACGAGGAGAAAGAGCGCCCTTGAGGAGTTCTCACTTCCCGGAAAACTTGCAGACTGCTCAGAGAGAAATCCCGAGAGGACGGAGCTCTTTTTGGTTGAGGGAGACTCAGCAGGAGGAAGTGCCAAGCAGGGAAGGGACAGGAGGTTTCAGGCAATCCTTCCCCTAAAGGGAAAGATAATAAACGTTGAAAAGGCAAGAATAGAAAAGGTCTTATCAAACGACGAGATTAAGACGATAATAACGGCCCTCGGAACGGGAGTGGGAAAGAACTTTGACATATCAAAGCTGAGGTACAACAAGATAATAATAATGACGGATGCGGACGTTGACGGCGCCCACATAAGAACCCTCTTATTGACCTTCTTCTTCAGACAGTTCCCCGAAATCGTTGAGAGGGGACACCTCTACATCGCTCAACCACCCCTCTACAGGCTCAAGAAGGGAAAGAGGGAGATTTACATAAAGAGCGACGAGGAGCTTGAGAGGGTAATTCTCGAATTTGCAGTTGATTCCGTAAAAATCCTCAATGGAGACGGAAAGGAGCTCTCCGAAGGGGAATCACTTGAGGTCATTGACCTCCTCTTAAAGTTTCAAAGGGTGGTCTCAATCCTATCAAGGAAGAGGGACAGGGAGCTCATCAACCTACTGTTAAGGGTTGGAGCAGACTACAAGGAGCTCTACGAGAGGGAAAAGACCGAGAAGCTCGTTGAGAGGTTGAGGAGGGAGCTCCCGGAGAAGTTATTGGGAACGGAATTTGAAATAGTTGAGGATAAGGAGAGCTGTTCGTTTAAGGTAGTTGCGAAAATTCCCTTTGATAAGTACTTAAAGAGGGAGGAGGTAATTGATGAGGACCTCCTCATATCAGACCTCTTTAAACAGGGAAGGGGGCTGAAGAGAAAGCTCAGGGAAGTTTTAGGAGAGCCTCCCTACAAGGTAAAGGACAGGAGAGGAGAGATTCAGGAATTTAAAACTTTAGACGACCTATTTAACTACCTGATGGACAGGGGAAGGGAGGGAATATACATTCAGAGGTACAAGGGACTTGGAGAGATGAACCCTGAGCAACTCTGGGAAACGACGATGAACCCTGAGAACAGGACCCTTTTAAAGGTGACCGTTGAGGATGCCGTTCAGGCCGACGAGGTCTTTACAATCCTGATGGGAGACAAGGTTGAGCCGAGGAGGGAGTTTATCCAGAAATTTGCAAAACAGGTTAGGAACCTTGACGTTTAAGTTGGGGGAGCTCCGGTGAACTACCAGCTCCTCTTCGTTTACGGAACCCTCATGTCCGGCCTCTCAGCCCACTCGTTTCTCATAGACTCTGCATTTATATCCCATGGAATCCTCTACGGTGCGAGGTTAATCCACCTATCCGAAGGCTATCCGGCGGTCGTTGAGGGAGAGGGTAGGGTGTTTGGGGAGGTTTACAGGGTTGACGACCTTACCTTAAAGGCCATTGACCTCTTTGAGGACTTCAACGAACTCTTCCCCGAGGAGAGCTTCTACATAAGAAAGATGAAACAGGTGAGGCTCATACCAATGAATGAGTTCGTGGAGGCTTGGGCCTACTTTCTCAATCCAAGTCTCGTTGAGAGTTTGGAATTTACAGAAGTCCCGTTTGGAAACTGGAAGGAGTTTTTAAAGAACCTCTTAAAACTTTAGCGGCAGAGGAATTCAACCTCCCCTTCCACCCTTACTTTTCTAAAGCTCCTCTTAGGGCTCGGGGCAGATTTTGTAAGCTCAAACCTTACCGGGAAAACCCGATACTCGGACTTAAACCGAAGAACTCTTATGGAACAGCTCCTTCCGACTTCCCTCCCAAAAACTTGGGCCTCCCTCCTTGCACGCCTTAGGAGCTCCAACTTTAACCTTTCGGTTACCCTCTTTCTCCTATCCTCTGAAACTACCCAGCGGGTATCGTAAATAGAGTAAACTATCGGAACCTCCCTCTTTGAACGGTTCAGTGCCCTCAAAATTTCCGACTGCTGAGAAACAGACCTGAGATTGAAGGTATAGAAGGTCGAACCCGAAAAGCCCACAAACACGTACTTTTTCTCTTTAGAGTCCCACTCTACCAAGGGGTGAACGTTAAAGTTTCCGCCGGAATATGGAAGCTCTAAGCTCTTTAGGTAAGAGTCTGCAACCGAGAGGGCCCTGAGAACCTCCCCTTCACTTTTTCCCTTAGCAGAGACCCTTACAGAGAAGGAATAAACGTCCGGAGTTACGTTTCTTGAAACCTCCAAGGTATCCGTTATAAGGCAGGCACCTTCCGGAATTTCCCTTGAGAAAACGCTTAAAGGAAAGATTATGAGGAAAAGAAGTATAAAGACCACCTCAACCTCAAAATTTCATTAACCCGATTAAGTATATCAGAACGGGCAGATAGAGGGGAAAGAGGAGGGTTGAAACGAATATTGAGGAGGCGGCGACATCGGGAGACCTGTTAAACCTTTCACACAGGACAAAGTTGAGAATTGCTGAAGGAAGGGAGGACTGAACGACAATCACCCTCGCAGTGAGCCCCTCAATACCGAGAAACTTAACGGCCAAAAGGGAAACGGCCGTTCCGCCGAAGAACCTGATGAGTGAGGAGAGAACTCCCAACTTAACCTTGCTGAGGTCAATCCTTGAGAGGGAAATCCCTATTGAGACCAACATGAGGGGCATCGTTGAGTCCCCGGTCAACTTAACCATCCTCTCAAAACCCTGTGGAAGGGAGACTCCCTTTAAGAGAAATGAGAGAATCAGGGCATATACGAGGGGAAGTTTTAAGGCTTCCTTTAAGCCTAAGAGCCAGCTCCTGTTGAGAATAGCCACCCCTATGGTAAAGTGGTAAAAGGCCATTACAACCATAAAAGTTAGGGCTACGGGAAGGGCATCTTTGCCGAAGGTGAGGTAGATGAGGGGAATCCCCAAGTATCCTGCATTCATGACGGTTGACGAGAGCTCAAAGGCACCATCTTTCTCCCTTAAAAGGAGCTTTTCGACGGCGAGGGACAGGAGATAGACCCCGAAAAAGACAAAGAGGGCTGCGGCGGAAATGAGTGCAATGTCCTCTAAACTCCTCAACTCCCTGAAGGACTCAAATATGAGGGCGGGAGCAAAGACGTACAGAACTATCGTTGAAATCGTCTTAGTCTCAAGGAAAGGCCACTTTTTACCGAATAGGTACCCCAAGGCTATGAGGAGGTAGAGCGGGAAGATGACGTTTAAGAGGAGCTCCCCCATCAGAGAGCTCTCCCCCTGACCCTTTCCCCGCCTCTCCTTTCTGTAATGTTTAAGGAGTCCAAGTACTCCAAGATGGGAATGGCAAACTTCCTCGTTATTCCGAGGTAGTCCTTAAATTCGGAAACCGAGAGTGTCTCCTTCTCTGAAAAGTGCTTTTTCAGGGCTTTTAAAATCTCCTCAAAGGCTTCAGGTGAAAAGAGGAAGTCCCCTATTCTGTGAAAGCCCTCCCTCCTTGCCAGGTAGTCGGCGGCCATATAGACCTTTACATCCTGAAGATTTCTCTCACGGGAAATCTCCTTGAGTGACGGCGGAGAAAAGAGACTTGAGCGGGAAGTTTCCCTCAACAGTTTAACAATCTCCTCAAACTCACCCCGAGGGCTCGGCTCAAATCCCTTTACCCTCAACTGAGAGCCAAATTCCTCCACAAGGCCCTGGGAGGAGAGCTCCGAAACGACAGCATGAAGGAGCTCCGAAGGAACTCCCAAGAGAGTCCTCAGAGACTCCCTGTTTATCCCCTCTGAAACGGGGAACTTTTCGTGGAACTTCTCAATTTCAGAAAGGACTCTCTCCTTCAGCTCCTCCTTGTAGGAGGAAGGGTAGAGCTTACCCTCAAACTCGTCTATCTCTCCACTAATTCTCAACTCCTCAACCAAAAGGTCAACCTCTTTGGGGGATAGGTTAAGCCTCTGAACCAAGTCCCTCCGGGAGAGCTCCCCGGGAAGGGAAACAATCAAGTGAAGGAGCTTTTTGGAATTTTCTCCCTCCTTCACCAAAGGGGAGAGAAAGGAGAGCCACTTATCCCTAAACCTCCTTCTGAACTTGCCCCTCGGAAGGGGATTTACTATCCACCCTCCGCCGATTACCCTCGCCGGAGAGTAGTTTCTCACTATGAACCTGTCACCGTAAACGGGAACGACCTCCTCTTTCAAGCGCACCTGAGCAAGGGCTCTTTCTCCCGGAAGGAGCTCGTCCCTATCTATCAAAAAGACCTCCCCCTCGGTCTCATTCGTGAGGTGGTGAAAGTGGACCTTAAATCCGGACTCAACGATTACCCCTGAGTCGGGAGAAAGCTCAAGAAAGACGTCAACCAACTTGGTGGGCTTTAGGTAACCAGGAGTTGAGATAAGGTCTCCCCTCCCTACCTCCTCCTTTGAAACACCACTCAAGTTAACTGCAGTCCTCTGGCCGGCAAAGGCCTCGTCAACGGAACTTCCGTGAACCTGAAGTCCCCTCACCTTCGCCTTCATTCCCTTCGGGAGAATCTCAACCTCCTCCCCCGTTTTGATTTTCCCCGAAAGGAGGGTCCCCGTTACTACGGTTCCAAATCCCTTTACCGTAAACGACCTGTCAATCGGAAGCCTGAGCAAGCCCTCGGAGCTCCTTGCCTCAACCTCTGAGGCTACCCTTGAAAGGGCTTCAAGGAGCTCCTCAACTCCCTCATTGCTCTTTACGGAAACGGGAATGACTGGAGCTCCCTCAAGGAAGGTTCCCCTCGTAAAGTCCTTCACATCCTCCTTAACGAGCTCAAGCCACTCGTCATCAACCAGGTCCTTCTTGGTTAGGGCAATTACCCCCCTTTTCGTCCCCAAGAGCTGGCACACCGTAAGGTGTTCCCTCGTTTGGGGCATAACTCCCTCATCTGCTGCAATTACGAACAGGACTATGTCTATTCCGTGGGCTCCGGCAAGCATGTTCTTTATGAACTTCTCGTGTCCGGGAACGTCAACTATTCCGGCGGATATTCCCCCCGGGAGCTCCAAGTGGGCAAAGCCGAGGTCAATCGTCATCCCCCTCCTCTTCTCCTCCTCCAAACGGTCGGTATCAATCCCGGTTAGAGCTCTAACGAGGGTGGTTTTACCGTGGTCAATGTGACCGGCCGTCCCTATTACGACAAACTTCTTACTTGGCATAGTCAACTGCCCTCGTCTCCCTTATGACCGTTATCTTAATCTGGCCGGGATACTGAACCTCCTCCTCAATCCTCTTTGATATCTGGTGGGCGAGAAACTCGGCCTCCTCGTCGGTAATCTTGTCGGGCTCAACCATTATCCTGACTTCCCTTCCGGCCTGAATTGCAAAGGCCTTCATAACGCCGGGGAACGACTCGGCAATGCTCTCCAACTTCTCAATCCTCTTTATGTAGGCCTCCAAACTCTCCCTGCGGGCTCCCGGCCTTGCAGCCGAGAGAGCATCGGCGGTAGCGGCACAAACAGACTCAATGGTCGTAAACTCCACCTCTCCGTGGTGGGCGGCTGCGGCATTGACAACAGCCTCCGGCTCACCGTACTTCTTCAGGATTTCCGCTCCTATTATTGCGTGGGAGCCCTCAACCTCGTGAGTTACAGCCTTTCCTATGTCGTGAAAGAGCCCCGCCCTCCTTGCCAACTTCTCATCTGCTCCTATTTCGGCGGCAATCATTCCGGCCAAGTACGCCACTTCCTTAACGTGCTGGAGAACGTTCTGACCGTAGCTCGTCCTGAACCTCAACCTCCCGAGGAGCTTCTTTATCTCCGGGTGAACCCTGTCAATTCCGAGCTCAAACAGAACCTCCTCGGCAGCATTCAACATCTCCTGCTCTATCTCCTGTTTAACCTTCTCAACGACCTCCTCTATCCTCGCAGGGTGAATCCTGCCGTCGGCTACCAACCTCTCAAGGGCAATCCTCGCAATCTCCCGCCTCACTGGGTCAAAGCAGGAGATTGTCACGGCCTCAGGAGTGTCGTCAATGATGAGGTCAACTCCGGTGGCAAGCTCAAATGCCCTTATGTTCCTTCCCTCCCTTCCGATAATCCTTCCCTTCATCTCGTTGTTTGGAAGGTCAACGACGGAGACCGTCGTCTCGGCAACCGCCTCGGTTGAGAGCCTCTGAATGGTCGTGGCAAGGATTTTCCTCGCCCTCCTCTCGGCGGTCTGCTCAAACTCCTCCTCAATCTGCCTGTACCTAACCGCCAAATCCTTCCTTATCTCACTCTCCATTCTCCTCATGAGCTCCTCTTGGGCTTCCTCCCGGGACATTCCGGAAATCTCCTCAAGCCTTCTCATCTCCTCGTCAAGGAGTTGACTGAGCTTGACCTCCTTTTCAAGGAGCTCGGCCTCAAGTCTCTCAACTTCGGCCCTCTTTTCCTCAAGTTCGGCCTCAAGCTTGTCAAGGAAGGAAGCCCTCTTATCCAAGTTCTCCTCCCTCTTCTCAATGTACTCCTCCCTCCTAAGGAGCCTCTTCTCAAGCTCCGAGAGCTCCTTCCTCTTTTCCTTGAGCTCCGCCTCAAGCCTCTCCTTCTCCTTTAGGAGCTCCTCCTTGGCCTCAAGGTAGGCCTTCTTCTTCAGCTCCTCAAACTTGCTCTCTGCTTCCCTTTCCAACCTTTCAGCCCTCTTCCTTACCTCCTCGGCCTCTTCCCTTGCCCTCTTTAAAATCTCCTCGGCCTCCTCCTTTGCCCTCTCGGTAATCTTTCTCTCTATGTCCTCCCTTATTACCTGTCCCCTCTTTGTGCCAAAGACGTAACCTCCGGCAAGTCCGGAAATTACTGCAAATATCGCAACTAAAATCGTTTCCATTCTCTCCTCCTTCTCCAGTTTTTCTCGGTTGTAATGTAGTCAACGGGTATGTCAAAGGGGTCGTGGGGGAGCTCTGAAAAGAGCTGAAACCCGAAACAGACTCCAATTTTGGCCAAAGGTGAGACTCTGGCAAGGAACCTGTCGTAAAACCCACCTCCGTAACCTATCCTGAAGCCGTAAATGTCAAAGGCCAAGCCCGGAACGAAAACGACGTCGGGACTTCTTAAGACCTTTCCGTAGTCAAGGGGGGGTTCGGGAATTCCGAACTTTCCGGGAAGGAGCTCCTTCAGAGAGCTGACTTCAATGGGAAGGATTTCACCGCTGTCAACTTTTGGAAAGAGAACCCTCTTTCCGGAGTCTAAGAGCTCAGAGGCAAGGGGAAGGAGGTCCGGCTCTCCCCTTAAGGGATAGAAGAAGAGAAAGCTCTCTGCAGTAGGAAAGAGGGATATTAGGGACTTTAAGTTATCAATCAGCCTAAGGCTTAAACTCCTTCTCTCCTCTTCAGAAAGAAGAATTCTCCTCTGACGAATGAGACTCCTGATTTGGAACTTCAACGCTTACCCCTTTTTAGGGGCAAGAGGAAGAATTAGGGAGCCGTTTTTCTCTGATTTATGAGGAGCTTTGCACCCTCCTCAAGCCTCTTTATCTCCTCTCCAAGCTCCCTTATCTGCTTTTTAAGGGACTCGTTCTCATCAAGGAGGTAAAAACAGGCAACAACCAAGGCCTTGTCAAAGGTTACCCTGCTGTTGCCCGATTTTATTCTTTCAACCATAGACTCCAACTTTTCGGCCAAAAACTTTACGTACTCCGGGTCTCTATCGGTCTTTATGTTAAATTTCCTTCCACTTATTATTACTTCAACGGTCTGCGGTAAGCTCACTTTTCTTCCTCTTAGCCCCTGAGAGTGGCTCCAATTTTAGAGAGTTTATCAATTATACCACCAATAATTTCGTTGACCTCCTCGTCCGAAAGCGTCCTGTCGGGAGCTCTAAACGTAAGGGAGAAGGCAACGCTCTTTTTCCCTTCGGGAATTCCCTTCCCTTCGTAAACGTCAAAGAGCTCCACCTTCTCAAGAAACTTCGCAGATTCCTCTATTACCCTCTGAACCTCGGAAACGGGAAGACCTTTATCTACCAAAACGGCAATGTCCCTCTTAACCGGAGGGAACTTAGGAATTGGCTTAAACTTCGTCCTTACCTCCCTTGAGCGGGCAAGGAGATATTCAAGGTCTATCTCTCCCACAAAAATCTCCTCCTCAACGTCAAAGGACTCGCTCACATCCGGGTGGAGCTTTCCGACGAAACCTAAAGGCTTACCCTCAAGGAGAACCTCGGCCGACTGACCCGGGTGGAGGAAGGGAAAGCCATCCGTAGCCCTAAACTCAAGTTTCAACCTTAGAAACTCCCCTAAGGACTCAAAAACTCCCTTCAGGTCGTAAAAGTCAACCTTCCTCTTATTCCACAACCCTTGAGGAACTTCCCCCGTTAAAAGAGCTCCCAACTTTAAAACTTCATTGGGGAGCTCGGCGCTTCCCGGAACAAAGACGCGGGAGACCTCAAAGAGAAAGACGTCCCTCTCATTCCTGTTAATGTTTGTCACGGCATTCTTCACAAGGCTCGGGAAGATGTAGTTTCTCATATAGACCCACTCTTCAGAGAGCGGATTTGAGATTTTCACCAAGTCCTCCACAGAAAGGCCAAACTTCTCATAGAGGCTCTTACCTATAAAGCTGTAGTTAATGGCCTCGTTTAAGCCCAATGAGGAGAGGAACTCCTTAATCTCGGAAACAAAGTCATAGTCAAAGTTTCTCTCAACCTCGCTGTGCATCAGGGGGTATGTGCTTACGACGTTCTTCATGCCGTAAATTCTCACGACCTCCTCAATGAGGTCTATCTCCCTTGAAACGTCGTACTTTCTCCAGGAGGGAACCTTTACAACTATGTAGTCCTGCTCCTTCTTAGCGGAAAAGCCGAGACCCGAGAGAATCTCAAATGACTTCCTCGGAGGAATCTGAACTCCCAAAATCCTTACAGCCCTGTCGGGATTAAAGGCTATTACCTTAGGAGTGTAGGGCTTGGGATAGAAGGAGAGGTTACCCTGTGCAACCTTACCGCCGGTAAGTTTCTGGATGAGGTGGAGAGCTCTCTCTGCCGCAAACTTACAGGCCTCTATGTCGGCTCCCCTCTCAAACCTGTATGAGGAGTCGGTTGAGAGCCCCAACCTCTTAGAGGTTCTCCTCACGGTCATCGGGTCAAAGTGGGCCGACTCGAGGAACACCTCCCGGGTGGAAAATCCCGTTCCGCTCTCCTCCCCTCCCATTACTCCGGCAATGGCTACGGGCTTTTCAGAATCGGCAATGACCAAGTCATCGGGGGAGAGCTCCCTCTCAACTCCGTCCAAAGTCCTGATTTTCTCCCCTTCCTTCGCCCTCCTGACTACAACCTCCCTTCCTGAGAGTTTTTCAAGGTCAAAGGCGTGAAGGGGCTGTCCGAGTTCATACATGACGTAGTTTGTAACGTCAACAACGGCATTTATGGGCCTCAACCCGACGAGGTAGAGCCTCACCTTCATCCAAAGGGGAGACTCTCTATTTTCAATTCCCTTAACAATGAACCCCTCATACCTCGGACAACCGGCCTGGTCAAGAACCGATAGGGAAGCCTCGTCCTCCGCCTTAAAGTCTCCAACCTCGTAGGAGGTATCGGGCAACCTAATAGGCCTTCCGAGAACGGCCTTCAGTTCCCTTGCAACGCCCAAAACCGAGAGAACGTCCGGCCTGTTAGTCGTTATTTCGTACTCTATGACCCAGTCATCAAGGTTTAGGACCTCCTTTATGTCCTTCCCTACCGGAGTTCCGTCCGGGAGAATCATTATTCCCTCGGAGCTCTCAGAGAGACCCAACTCCTCCTCAGAGCAGAGCATTCCGTTGGAAATCACTCCCCTGAGCTTGCTCCTCTTTATCCTCACTCCTATCGGCAGCTTTGAGCCATGAAGGGCAACCGGAACAACGGCTCCCTCAAAGACATTTTCGGCACCGGTAACTATCTGGAGAACCGTATCACCTACATCAACCTGACATATCCTCAACCTGTCGGCATTTGGATGCTTTGATATCTCAACAATCCTCCCCGTAACGACCTTCTCAAGGTTCTCGGCCGCATACCTTAGACTGTCAACCTCTATTCCGACGTCGGTCAAAATATCGGCAACCTGCTGAGGAGAAAGGTCATCTATATCTATAAACTCTTTCAACCAGTTGTAGGTTATCCTCATATCTAAACTCCCCTAAACTGTCTCAGAAATCTCAAGTCATTCTCAAAGAAGAGCCTCAGGTCGTCTATTCCGTACTTGAGCATTGCAATTCTCTCAACGCCCATTCCGAAGGCAAATCCCTGATAGACCTCCGGGTTTACATTTACCGACCTGAAGACTGCCGGGTCAACCATTCCGCAGCCCAAAATTTCAAGCCACCCCGTTCCCTTACAGACCTTACACCCTCTACCTCCGCATATTACACACCCGATGTCAACCTCGGCGCTGGGCTCTGTAAAGGGAAAGTAAGAGGGCCTGAACCTCACCCTCGTTTCTGAGCCGAAAATCTCCTTCAGAAAGAGCTCCAAAATTCCCTTTAGGTCGGAGAAGGTAACTTTCTCGTCAACCATTAAGCCCTCAACTTGGTGGAACATGGGAGTGTGAGTAACGTCTGCATCCTTCCTGTAAACCTTTCCGGGGGCGATTATCTGAATCGGGGGTTGGTGCTTCTCCATTACCCTCACCTGAACCGGTGAGGTGTGGGTTCTCAAAACGACATCTTCAGAGATGTAAAAGGTATCCTGCATCTCCCTTGCCGGGTGTCCCTTAGGAATGTTAAGGGCCTCAAAGTTGTAAAAGTCGGTCTCTATCTCGGGCCCCTCGGCAACCGAAAATCCCATAGATGTGAAAATCCTCACTATCTCATTCAGGGTCTTTGTAACGGGGTGGAGAGCTCCTAAAGGCCTCCTCCTTCCTGGAAGTGTAACGTCTATCCTTTCCCTCTTTAACCTCTCGGCCTTTTCTCTCTCCTTTATCTCAGAGAGCTTTTCTTTAAGGAGATTCTCTAACTCTCCCTTCAGGAGATTGCAGGCCTTACCGAATTCCCTCCTCTCTTCGGGCGGAAGGGTGGGAATTTTCTTTAGGAGCTCCGTAATCCTCCCCTTTCTACCTAAGTACTTGACCCTTAATTTCTCAAGGTCTTCTGAAGTCTCAACCTCAGAAAGCTCCTTTAAAAATTCCTCCTTTAAACTCTCCAACTCAGCCATTAAACCGACCTCAATTCTTTATTGGAAGTGGAAATTATAATGGAATCGGCTTCAAATCCGCTCAATTGAGTCAAATTTTGACACTCTCTGAATGTAGAATTTCCGAAAATGAAAACAGAGGGGAAGGGAGGGGATAGTGTGCCGGGGATTCCCCGGCACGAATTAACTAAATAACCTCTTACAGCTTCTGTACCAGTTGAGGTAGTTTTCAGCAGCCTTTAACAAATCCCTTCCGGCACAGCGGAGCTCCCTCTTAAACCTCCTCCTTTCCCTCTTCGTTCCCGTAAAGGCGAGTATCTCGGGAGACTCCTTAAACTCCTCTAAAATCCTTTCAGAGATAGCCCTTAAAGAACCCTGAATCTTAACGACCCTGTCTCCGTCCCTTACCCAGAGCTCCATGGCTACCTCCTTAAAGTTTTTCAGGAAAATTTATTCCCCTCTCCTGCCTTTTAAAGCCCTAAAGAGATTCAGGAATTCGCTTGGGGAAATCTCCTCAGCCCTCCTCTCACCAAATTCCTCAAACCCTTCGGGAATCTCAACGTTCTTCTTTAGTTTTTTTCTCCTCTTGGAAAAGGCTCTCTTTAGGAAGTTCTCAAACTCAACGAGCTCCCCCTCTTCCATATCAAAGCCCGTGGGAACCATTCTTACAACCGTTGAAACGACCTTTGGAGGGGGGGTGAACGCCCTCGGGTGAACGTCAAAGAGCCTTTCAATTTTAAAAAAGGGATGGAGGAGGGCCGGAAGGTAACCGTACGACTTTCCCCTCTCTGAAGTCAACCTCTCTGCAACCTCCTTCTGAACCATAAAGACGCCCGAATCAAAGGATTTCCTGTGACTCAAAATGTTTCTGATTATTGCAGTTGA
>CAZEDJ010000023.1:0-16489 GCA_964511045.1 uncultured bacterium | reverse complement strand
GTTTTCCTTATTCTCTCCTCATTTTCCGGCGTTGTCGGGCAGAGGGGAAGCCTGAACTCCTTTTCCATCCTGCCCATCATGTTAAGTGCCGTTTTGACGGGAATGGGGTTCGTATCTATAAAGAGAACCTTTGAGAGGGGGTAGAGCTCCCTGTGAATCTGAGAAGCTCTCTCCCAATCTCCTTCCTTAAAGTACTTAAACATCTCAACGAGCCTCTCCGGAACGACGTTTGCGGTTACGGAGATGACTCCCTTCGCCCCTACGGTTAGGAGGGGGAAGAACGTAAGGTCATCTCCGGAGAGGACGGAAATTTTATCTCCGCAGAGGTTGACAATCTCCGTAGCAACGTTTGTGCTCCCGGTTGCCTCCTTTATTGCAACGATGTTCTCTATTTCGGAGAGTCTGGCAACCGTTTCCGGAAGCATGTTTACTCCGGTTCTGCCCGGAACGTTGTAGAGAACTATGGGAATTGAAACTGCTTCGGCAACGGCCTTAAAGTGAAGGTAGAGCCCCTCTTGATTCGGCTTGTTGTAGTAAGGAGTTATGAGGAGAGCTCCGTCGGCCTTCACCTCTTCGGCAAACTTTGTAAGCCTTATGGCCTCGGAAGTTGAATTGGAGCCGGTTCCGGCAATGACCTTAACCCTTCCCCTTGCCTGCTCTATCGTTAGGGCAATAACCTCCTCGTGCTCCTCGTAAGAGAGGGTGGCACTCTCACCGGTAGTTCCGCAGGGTACAATCCCGTCAACTCCCCCCTCTATGAGAAACTCAATGTGCTCCTTTAAGGCTTCCCTATCAATAGAACCGCTTTTAAAGGGGGTGGGGATTGCAACGTAAATTCCCTCAAACATATCTCCTCCGAAAAGTAGAGAGGCTATAATTCCTCAACCTGTATTTTATCTGTTTTCCGGAGGTTTTATGAAAAGGTGGCGGGGCGTGATTGAGGAATTTAGGGAGTTTCTTCCCGTCTCGGAGAAAACACCGGTCATTACTCTCCTTGAGGGAAACACTCCCCTGATAAAGGCCGACAACTTGGCAGGAGAGATTAAGCCGGGGATAGAGCTCTACCTAAAGTTTGAGGGCCTTAACCCCACCGGTTCTTTTAAGGACAGGGGAATGACTATGGCCGTATCAAAGGCCGTTGAGGATGGGGCGAAAGCCGTAATATGTGCCTCAACGGGAAACACCTCCGCGTCGGCGGCCGCATACGCCGCAAAGGCAGGCCTGAAGGCTGTCGTTCTCATTCCGGAGGGGAAAATTGCACTCGGGAAGCTCTCACAGGCGGTCATGTACGGGGCAGAGGTTATCCAGATAAGGGGAAACTTTGACGATGCCCTTGAAATCGTTAGGGAAATCGGAAGCGAATATCCGATAACGATAGTAAACTCAATAAATCCTTACAGGCTCCAGGGACAGAAGACCGCCGCCTTTGAGGTGTGTGAACAGTTGGGAAGAGCTCCCGACTACCACTTTATCCCCGTGGGAAATGCCGGAAACATTACGGCCTACTGGATGGGATACAAGGAATACTACGAGGCTGGAAGGGTAAGCTCAAAGCCAAAGATGTGCGGTTGGCAGGCGGCCGGTGCTGCTCCGATTGTCCTCGGCCATCCGGTTGAAAATCCCGAAACAATAGCCACGGCGATAAGGATAGGAAATCCGGCAAGCTGGGAGGGAGCGGTCAATGCGGCGAAAGAGTCGGGTGGATTTATAGACATGGTCACGGACGAGGAGATTTTAGAGGCCTACAAGTTGGTTGCAAGGACTGAAGGGATATTCTGTGAGCCGGCATCTGCGGCCTCAATTGCCGGAGTCATAAAGAGCGTTAGGGAAAAGGGGATGTTTGAAAAGGGTGACGTCATTGTCTGCACACTGACCGGCCACGGCCTGAAGGACCCCGATACGGCAATATCGATGGGAGTAAAGCCGGTTACCCTTTCGGCGGACAAGGGAGAAATCATTAATTACTTAGGACTTTGAGATGGGAATTTCGGAAATTCCAAAGGGATTCAGGAGCCTCCTGAGGGAGGAGGTTGAAAAGAGAAACTTCCTCCTGAATAGGATAAGGGAAGTTGCGGAGCTCTGGGGATACGAACCCCTATCACCCCCGACGATTGAGTTCTTAGACACATTCAAGGTTGTTGACGAAAACCTTGAGAACATTTCATTTAAGTTGGTTGACAGGTTTACCGGGAAACTGCTTGCCGTAAGGCCCGACTTTACCCCTCAGGTTGCGAGAATCGTTGCCTCCTCTCTAAAAAACGAGGAGCCACCATTCAGGTTCTACTACTCGGGAAAGATATTCAGGGACAGCGAGGGCGAGAGGGAAATAGTCCAGTTCGGCTTTGAGCTCATAGGGGTTAGCGAAACCGAGGCCGACGCCGAAATAGTTTCGGTAGTTGCAAACGTCTTAAAGGAACTGGGGCTAAAGTCGTTCCAAATAGACATAGGGCACACCGAATTTCTCTTAGGGGCCGTTGAGGAAATTTCACTTGAGGACGGAGAGGAAATCGTTGAAATACTGAGACACAAGGATTTTTCCGGCCTTGAGCTCTTTTGTGAGAAGAGGGGAATAGAGGGGGAAAGAAGGGAAAAGTTGGAGAGGCTCTTGGAGCTCTACGGGGGAGTAGAAATTTTAAGGGAGGCCGAGGAGCTCTTTAAGGGTAAGAGAGTAAAGAGGGCCCTTGAGGAGCTCTACGAGGTGTACGAAATCCTTAAAGGCTACGGATTTGAGGGAAACATTATCTTTGACCTCTCCGAAAGGAGGGGAATGGAGTACCACGGCGGCATTACGTTTGAGATATTTCACCCCCTCTACGGCTTCTCCCTCGGCGGCGGAGGGAGGTACAACAGACTGATAGGAAAGTTTGGAAGGGAGCTCCCAGCAACGGGAATTGCAATAAACTTGGATGCCCTTCAGGAGCTCTTAGAGAGAAAGAACGCCCTCAGGATGGAAAAGAGGCCAAAGGTTTACGTGATTGACCTAAAGAAGGAGCTCCAAACGGCATACAGACTGGCAACGGAGCTGAGAAAGAGGGGAATTCCGGCCTCAAGGGACATCGTTAAGAGGGACTACAGAGAGTCGGTCAGAGTGGCCTTTGAGAAGGGATTTAGCTGCGTCGTTGTTCTCAATGTAGAAGGTAGGGGAAATTACATAATTCTCAACAGCCCTAACATTAAAAAGGGAAAATTAAAGCCGATTGAGAGCTTAGAAAAGATTACCGAGGACGTTTTAAGTTGCATTGAGAAACGGCAGATGTAGTATCATTCGGCGGGAAATTTTTCTGGAGGAGATTTAATGTCCACACTGGCAATAGTTGGGACTCAGTGGGGTGACGAGGGAAAGGGAAAGATAGTTGACATACTCTCGGAAAAGGCCGACTTCATCGTCAGATACCAAGGTGGAAACAACGCAGGCCACACGGTAGTTGTAAACGGAACGAAGTACGTCCTCCACCTGTTACCCTCCGGAATCCTCCACGACGGTAAAAAGTGCGTCCTCGGAAACGGAATGGTCATAGACCTTGAGTCACTGTGGAACGAGACGGAGTTTATAAAGAGAGTTGGGAAAAACCCGGAGGGGAGGCTCTTTGTAAGTGAAAGGGCTCACGTTATCTTCCCCTACCACAAGGAGCTTGACGCCGCGTCTGAGAAGTTAAAGGGAGACGGCTCAATAGGGACGACTCTGAAGGGAATAGGTCCGGCTTACAGGGACAAGGCAGGAAGGGTCGGAATAAGAATAGCCGACCTCAGGGACGAGGAGACCTTTAAGGAGAAGCTCCGCTGGAACATAAGGGAGAAGGAGTTAACCCTTAAGTACGTTTACAACTATGATGCTGAGTTTGACCTTGACGAAATCTACTCTCACACAATGAGGATATACGAAAGGATATCCGACTACGTGTGCGATACAGTCTCACTCCTAAACAGGGCTATAGATGCCGGAGAGAGGGTTCTATTTGAGGGAGCTCAGGCAACCCTCCTTGACATAGACGTCGGAACCTACCCCTTCGTTACCTCCTCAAACTCGTCTGCCTTGGGAATTCCAAGCGGAGCGGGAGTAAGCCCCAAAAAGGTGGAGAAAATCTACGGAATAGCAAAGGCCTACACCACGAGGGTGGGAGGAGGTCCCTTCCCTACCGAGTTAAAGGACAACACAGGGGAGCTCCTCAGAGCGAGGGGACACGAGTACGGTTCAACGACGGGAAGGCCGAGGCGGTGCGGATGGCTTGACCTCTTTGCCCTCAAGTTTTCAAAGGAAGTTAACGAGCTTGACGGACTGATACTCACAAAACTTGACGTTCTTGATGCCTTTGATGAGATAAAGGTCTGTGTGGGCTACGAGTTAAACGGTGAGGTCATAGAGAGGTTCCCCTCTACGGCAAAGGAGCTCTCACAGGTGAAGCCCATTTACGAAACCCTACCGGGCTGGAGGAGTGAAACGACACACATAAGGGATTGGAAGGAGCTCCCGAAAGAGGCAAAGGACTTCATAAGGTTCATTGAAGACTACCTTGAGATTCCAATTCCGATGGTCTCAACGGGCCCCCAGAGGGACGAAACGATAGTGAAGGAGGAAATCTGGTAGCCTCACTTAACAGCTTCAAGGACCTTAAATCTCCTTCCCATGTCAACCAAAAGGGTGAGGGCTGCCGGAACCTCCGCAGGCGTTAAAAACCTTTCAATTCCGTTCTCAAGGAGAAAGGAGCTCTGGGGCTTAAACGATACAACCTTAAATCCTGAACTTTCAAGCAGAGCAGTGAGGTATTTGAAGTCAACAGAGGCCGTTAGGTCGGTTTCACCCACTCTAACGAGGTAGTCATCAACGAGTCTGTTCTCCCTAAAGGCCCTGAAAGAGAGCTCTCCACACTTACCTCCGTAGTCAAAAACAACTAAGTAAACCCTCCCGACCACATCGGAAAACTCCCTGATAAACCCCTCCCAGAGAAAGAGGGGATACTCCTCTCCCTCTTTCAAACTGCACGGAACCTCTCCGTTAAACTCCACGAGCGACTCCCTCAATTTTCCCTCCTCCTCAACCAGAACAACCTCGTAGAGCTCCCCCTCCCTCTTAACTATCCTCTTAAACGGAAAGGCGTCAAAAAACTCGTTTGCAATAACAAAGCCCTCAAATCCCTTTAGCTCTGCCAGGTTCCTTACCCAGTTTACTCCCCCTATCCAGTCGGGCTTTTCCCTAACCTCAAGGACCGTATAGTCCTCAATGAAGGGCTCTCTTGAAATGTCAGAGGCGAGAAATCCCTTCCCTCCGCCGAGCTCTAAGACCCTAAGCGGAAGGTTAAGCTCTAAGGACTTTTTCTTTAGGAAAGAGGAAAGGAGCTTTCCGAACGCGGGAGTCAGCTCGGGAGAGGTGACAAAGTCCTCGGCCAGTTTTCTTCCCACCCTCTTTACCGTATAGTAGCCAAACTCCGGATGGTAGAGTGAGAGCTCCACAAACCTGTCAAACGTCAGGTATCCGTTTTTCCTTATTTCCTCCAAAATGAGCTCCTTCAGCATACCCTGTAAACACCTCCCTCCCTTGTCAGCAGTCCGAGAACCTGGAGCTCCAGCAAAATTGACGACACCTCAGAAAAGCTCATTCCCGTCCTCTCAACTATCTCGTCGGCCGTGAGGGGAGCCTCGGAGAGAATCCCGTAAACCTCCTTTAGCCCTTCCGGGACTTCAACGCCCTTACCTTCTTTTAAGGAGAAGTAATCGCCCAACTCCTCAAAGTCTGTTAGGGGGAGAGCTCCCTCCTTTATGAGCCTGTTTGTTCCCCTGCTAAACGGTGAGTCTATGTTTCCCGGAACAGCCCAAACGTCCCTTCCGCAGTCAAGGGCGTAGTTGACAGTTATGAACGTCCCGCTCCTCTCAGTCGCCTCAACAACGACCGTGCAGTCAGAGAGGCCCGCAACTATCCTGTTCCTCCTCGGAAAGTACTCCCTCTTAGGCCTCGTCCCGAGGGGAAATTCGGAGACGACGGCTCCTCCACTCTCAACTATCCTCTCTGCAAGCCCCCTGTTTTCAGCGGGATAGACGAGGTCAACGGAGCTCCCTAAAACGGCAACGGTATTGCCTGAGTTGAGAGCTCCCCTGTGGGCCTGAGAGTCAATCCCCAATGCCAAACCGCTCACAACGGCAACTCCCCTTTCGGACAAAAACCTTGAGAGGCGAAAGGCAACAGACCTCCCGTAGGATGAACACCTCCTTGAGCCTACGACGGCAGCCGACTTTTCTACGTTTAAGTTTCCCTTAACGTAGAGGACTATCGGCGGTTGTGAGACTTGGAGGAGCTTTTCGGGATACTCCTTTGAAAAGAACGGAACTATTCTTATACCTAACCTCTCGGCCTTCTCAATCTCCCTCTCTGCTAAGGAGAGCTCCCTCCCGATATCGGGAATCTCCTCCCTCACCCCCTCCTCTAAAGAACCGTATTCTTCTAAGAGCTTCTTGGCCTTCTTAAAGCCGACTCCCCTCTTAAAGCTAAGTGCCAAGGCATAGAGCTCTTCCATCAGAGAATCCTTATTGCAGAGAGTGTCCTCTTCTCCGTCCCCTCTTTCCGGTAGGAGTAAAACTCGTCGTTGTTACACACGGAACAGTAAGGTAGGTCCTCAATGTCCCTAACTCCTGCAGACCTCAGCTGAATTGAGTTTGCCCTCTTTAGGTCAAAGAGGTATTTACCTTTGCCCAGCTCAGTAAAACACTCTGAATACTCTTTGGGAAAGAGCTTCTTAACGTCCTCCCCCACCTCGTAACACCTCCCGCATATACAGACCCCCAAAACAGCCCTTTTCACCCTTGAGAACCTGTTTATGTAGGAGACGGCATTAAACGCTATTCCCTTGAGGGTTCCCCTCCAGCCCGCGTGGACTATCCCCACAACGCCCTCACCGATGAGGAAGACCGGAAGGCAGTCTGCGGTCAAAACTCCAATCCAAACTCTCCTTGAATCGGTAACGAGGCCGTCTGAAACCAAGGGCCTCTTTGGAACAGAGCCGACGAACGAGACTTTGTCTCCGTGAACCTGAACGGGAGTAACGACGGGAATTCCCTTTATCTCCCCTATTTTCCTGCCGTCCTCCGGCTTCCTTGATATAAAAATCTCATACCTCAAGAATTCCTCCCGTTGTTATAGAATTTTAAATTATGAGGGTAAGTCTGAAAGTGAAAATAAAAAGGAGGAGCTTTCCCCCTCTCTACCTCCTGAAACCTTCGGAAGGTTACTCCCTATTTGAAAAAAGAGTGAAGGAGGCCGCCAACTCCTTAGACAGGAGAAAGGCCTCAAACAGAGCTCTGAAAAAGTTCCTCAAAGAAAGGGGGAAGGAGAGGATAGAGAGGTTGAGGGGGGAGTTTTTAAAGCTTGACGGAGCTCCCCTTTACAAGAAAAAGGCCATCTACAACGCCTTTTACAGGATATTTCAGAGGCTTGAGTGGGCCTTGAGTTCTGGAAGTGAGAGGGAGGTTGAGCTGAAGGTCTGGATAACCTCCTCGTTGGACTACCTCACGGAAGTCGTTGAATCCTTAGGGGAGGGCAATGGAGGAGATATCAAGTAGGTGGATTCTCCAGGAGGTATTTACAGACCCGACAGCCGAAGGGGAAGCGGGGGAGTTTACGCTCAACATAAAGCTCTCCTCAGAAATCGTTGAGAGGGGAGAGGTAACAAAGGCCGTCGTTGAGATATCCGGTTCAATAACGGGGAAGTTCGGACAGGTTGCAAACATCAGGTTCGTAAACCTTACCGAGCTCTCCGTAGGCAGAAAAACAAAGCCTAAGACAATCCTTAGGAGAGTTGAGAGGGAGAGGGTTTCGGAGCTCCTCTCAATCCTTCCCCTCTACCTCTTAAAGGCCGGAATAGAGGTAAGGGAGATAAGGCGTGAGCTGTAGCTGTAGAGGGGGAAAGAGTTTAGGGCAACTAACCTTAAAGGAGATAGAGAAGCTTGTAGAGTTTTTGAGGAAGAATCCCAAGGCCTTTGAGATTCTCTCAGAGGTCGTAAACAGTTTCAGACCCACCGATTCGGAAGAGATAAAGCAGGAGAGGGCTTTTCTCTCCATCAAGGACGCCTTGGAGTTGGGACTTTTAAATTACAGCGATGCAGAAAAAGTCCTGAGGATTTTAAAGGAGTTCTTCTCAAAGTCAGACAAAATAAGGGGAGACTTTCTGGAAGTTCTCGTCTCAAAGACGGGCCCCTTCTTCTTTAAGGGAAGGTTCAGGAGAAACAACCAGTGCAGGGTATTTAAGGGAAAGAGGAAACTCTCAGAAAAGGAGATTGACGTCTCATTTTCGGGAAGGGAGTTTTTGGAGCTCCACGAGTGTAAGGCAAACATGGTGAGACAGTGGAGAGACCCTCTCTCAAAGAAGAACAAGAGGGGAGGAAAGCTCCACTTTCTCAACAGCCTTCCCCAAGAGTGTAAAAACGGAAAAAAAGTTATCCCCTGCGTTACGGGCCTTGACGGTGAGTCCGGGTGCGACTACGTGAGGATAGTTCTGGAGCTCTACGGATTTAAGAGAATAAGAGTCGTGGGAAGGAAGGAAATTCTCAAAAAACTAATAGGGTAAAATCCCCCTAACACCTTTGGAGTTCCCATGGATGCAAAACTGATAGAGCTCATTCTCATATTTTTCGTCGGATTGGCCGCCTCACTGACATTTTTATACTTTGTTATTAAGAAACTCTGAAGAGGAGAGAAAATGGCCGTTAAGGACATCCACGAGAGCAAAATCCTCATTTTGGACTTTGGCTCACAGTACACCCAGCTCATTGCAAGGAGACTGAGGGAAAAACACATCTACTGTGAGATACACCCCTACAACATACCTTTACAGAAAATCAGGGAGTTTAAACCCAAGGGAATTATTCTCTCCGGAGGTCCGGCAAGCGTTTACGCTCCGGATTCTCCGAAAGTCAGCAAGGAGCTCTTTGAAATCGGCGTTCCCGTCCTCGGAATCTGCTACGGAATGCAGCTCATAACTTACCTCTTCGGAGGAGAGGTAGTAAGGGCAGAGAGGCACGAGTACGGGAGGGCGGAGCTCCGCGTCCTTGACAGTTCAGACCTCTTTTACGGGCTTCCGGAGAGGTTTACGGTCTGGATGAGCCACGGAGACAGGGTATTGAGGATACCGGAAGGGTTTGAACCGATAGCGGAAACCGAAAATGCCCCCTACGCGGCAATAAGAAACGGTGAGAGGAGAATTTTCGGCGTCCAGTTTCACCCCGAGGTAAAGCACACTCAGTACGGAGACAGGATACTTGAAAACTTTGCCGTTAAGATATGTGGCGCAGAACCAACTTGGACCATGGAAAACTTCATAGAGTACGAGATAGAGAAAATCAGAGAGACCGTAGGAGACAAGAACGTCATATGTGCCCTCTCGGGAGGCGTTGATTCGTCGGTCGTGGCAGCCCTTCTCCACAGGGCAATAGGAGACCAGCTCTACCCCATTTTCGTCGATACGGGACTTTTGAGGAAGGGGGAGAGGGAATCGGTAGAGAAGACATTTAGGGAAAAGTTCCACATGAAAAACTTTAGGGTGGTTGACGCCTCAAGGGTGTTCCTTGAGAGGTTAAAGGGGGTAACCGACCCGGAGGAAAAGAGGAAAATCATAGGCCACACCTTCATTGAGGTCTTTGAGGAGGCTGCAAGGGAGATTCCCAACGCAGAATTCCTCGCCCAGGGAACGCTGTATCCGGACGTAATTGAGAGCGTTTCGGTAAAGGGTCCTTCGGCAACGATTAAGTCACACCACAACGTAGGCGGACTTCCCGAGAGGTTAAACTTCAAGCTCATAGAACCACTGAGGGAGCTCTTTAAGGACGAGGTCAGGGAATTGGGGAAGAAGTTGGGACTTCCCGACGAGATAATAAAGAGACAACCCTTCCCCGGCCCGGGGCTTGCAATAAGGATAATCGGAGAGGTTAAACCCGAATACCTCAAAATCCTCAGGGAGGCCGATGCCATAGTCCTTGAGGAAATAAAGAGAGCGGGACTTTACGACAAAATATGGCAGTCCTTTGCGGTCTTTCTCCCGATTCAAACGGTCGGGGTAATGGGAGACGTCAGAACTTACGACTACGTTATAGCCGTCAGGGCTGTTGAGAGTACCGACGGAATGACTGCAGACTGGGTAAAGCTCCCCTATGAACTCCTTGAGAGAATTTCAAACAGGATAATAAACGAGGTTGAGGGAGTAAACAGGGTGGTTTACGACATAACCTCAAAACCCCCCGGAACGATTGAGTGGGAGTAGAGATGGAGATAAAGGAGAGGATAAGAGCTCTCAAAGAGGAAAAAAATGCCGTAATTCTCGCCCACTACTACGTTGACGGCCTCATACAGGACGTTGCAGACTTTGTCGGGGACTCTCTGGAGCTTGCAAGGAAGGCAAGGGAAGTTGAGGGTGAGATAATCGTTTTCTGCGGAGTCTACTTTATGGCCGAAACGGCAAAAATCCTCAATCCCGACAGGAAGGTCTTAATCCCCTACTACAAGGCCGGCTGTTTAATGGCGGACATGGCAATTGCAGAGGAGATTGAGGAGTTTAAGAGGGAAAATCCCGATTACGCCGTAGTGACTTACGTAAACAGCTCCGCCGACGTTAAAGCCGTTTCGGACATATGCTGCACATCTGCAAATGCCGTGAAAATCGTGGAGAGTTTAGAGGAGGAGAAAATTCTCTTTGTTCCCGATAAGAACCTCGGCAGTTACGTTGCCGAAAAGGTCAGCAACAAGGAGATAAGGGTGTGGAGCGGTTACTGTCCCGTTCACCATAAGCTGACCCTTGAGGAGGTGGAGAGGAGAAGGAGGGAAAATCCCGGAGCTCCCCTCGTCGTCCACCCCGAGTGCAGGGAAGAGGTGAGGAGAGTTGCAGACTTCATAGGCAGCACGTCTCAGATAGTAAAGTTTGTTGAGAAAACGGATGCCGATAGGGTCATTATCGGAACGGAGATGGGGACGATTCACCAGCTGAGGAAAATCAGACCCGAGATTGAGTTCATTCCGGCATACAGCGAGTTTATCTGCGACCAGATGAAGATGATAACCCCGGAAAGGTTACTAAAGTCATTAGAAAGGGAGCAGTTTGAGGTATTCGTTGACCCCGAGGTTTCAAGGAGGGCGGAGAGAGCTCTCCTCAGAATGCTGGAGGTTAAGTAATGGAAAAGAGGGAGCTGAGAATAAAGCAGGACCTCCTATTCTTTGCCGTTCCCCTAACATTTGACCTCCTCTTTCTCGTTGGAGCTCTCTTTCTCTCCTTTCCCTGGAACCTAATACTGGGAATTTTGGCATTGGTGTTTGCCGGAATAGTCATTTGGCAGTCAAGGCCGTTCCTAAAGAACTTTGAGCTCGTCCTAACTCCGAAGTTTGTTGAGGTGAGGGACTTTAGGGGGAGGGGAGTTAGGAGGATTGAGTGGAAGAAAGTTGAGGCCGTAGCAGCCGGGCACAAAAAGAGCTGGTTCGTCTTCATATACAGCTTCTACTTTAGGGTTAAGGGGGATGAAGACCTACTGTTTGGTCTTGTGAGCAGGAGAGAAGGCTTAACTTCAAAGCTCCAGCAGTTTGTAAAGGTGTTTGTCAGGAAGAAGGTTCCCGTTCAGGTCGTCAAGGGAAAATGAGGCAAGGGGAGAGGTAAGTTGAAGGAGACGTCAACGAGATTGGTTCTTCACTTTCCGAAGGAAACTTGGGATAAGCCGGTAATCTACAAGCTGGTTAAGGATTACGACCTCGTGGTTAACATCCTGAGGGCCGAGATACTACCCAAGATGGAGGGCTCGGCCGTAGTGGAGCTCCGCGGGGACAGAAAGAGGATAGGAGAGGCCGTAAAGTTCTTGAGGAGCCTCAAGATAAAGATAAAGCCCCTTGAGTTGGACATATTCAGGGAGGATGAAAAGTGCGTCCACTGTGGGGCGTGTATCGCTCCCTGCCCCACAAACGCCTTCTACTTAGACCCTAAAACCTACCGAGTTGAGTTCAACAAGGACAAGTGTGTGGGCTGCGGCCACTGCATACCGGCCTGCCCGATTAGAATCATCTACTCTGCAGAGTTTTAGACCGAAAGGGCTTCAAAGGAAACGCCGATAACCTTTGAAATTCCAGGGACTTCCATCGTTATTCCGTAAATGGCGTCTGCAACCTCCATCGTCAGCTTGTTGTGAGTTACGACTATCACCTGAGTCTCGTCGGCCATCTGTTTTAGGAGCTCCGTAAACCTCAGCGTATTGACGTCGTCAAGGGCCGCATCAACCTCGTCCAATACGACAAACGGAGCCGGCCTTACAGAGTAGAGGGCGTAGAGGAGCGAAACGGCAACGAGAGTCCTCTCTCCCCCCGACAAGAGGTTTATGCTGCCGTGCCTCTTCCCGGGCGGCTTCACTTCAATTTCAAGGCCGGCCTCGGAGAGGTTCTCAGACGTCAGGATGAGCCTTCCCCTTCCCCCTCCAAAGACCCTCTGAATGGTCTCCTTAAAGTGCCTGTTAACCTTTTTAAAGGTTTCAAAGAACCTCCTTTCAATTTCCTCGTCAAGTTTCTTTACTGCCTCCCTCAAGTTCTTAATTGACTCAACCAAGTCCCTCTCCTGCTCAAGGATGAAGCCGTACCTCTCCTTTATCCTCTCGTACTCCTCAACGGCGAGCATGTTTACGGCACCGATTCTGCTTATCCTCTCCTTCAAGTTTATGAGCTCCCTCTTAAGCTCCTCCTCGTCCTCCACCCCTTCCGAAAGCTCAAGGGCTTCCGAAACTGAGCCCTCAACATCTAAGATTCTCTTTAGGAGCTCCTCCTCCTGAACCGTTAACTTTGCAAGCTTTATCTCACTCTCCTTTAAGTTCCTTGATACTTCCGAGAGCTCCTTCTGTTTCTGCTTCAGAGCTCTCTCCTTCTCCGAAACGATTCCGGAGAGCTCCCTCCTCCTCTCCTCAAGCTCCTCAAGTTCCTTCCTTACCTCTTCTATGGCCTCGTCAACCCCAGAGAGTATCTCCTCAGCCCTCCTCAGCTCCTCCTTGGCCCTCTCAAGCTCAAGCCTCCTCTTTTCCTTTAGCTTTTCAAGGTTTTCAACCTCCCTTTGGAGGTTCCTTAAAAATCCCTCCTTTGCCCCGATTTTCTCCCTCAGTGACGAGAGCCTCTCGGCCAAAACGGAGGAGTCTGCCCTCTTTTTCTGGAGCTCCTCCCTCAAACGGTCAAATTCCCTCTCAACCTCCTCCCTCTCCCTTTTTATCTCCTCAAGCCTTAAGGTAAGGGACTTTTTCTTCTCCTCAAGCTCCGAAATTCTCTCCTCAATTGCCCCCCTTCTCCTTTCAAAGGAGTCAACCCCTTCCCTTGCCCTCTTCTCCCTTTCAGAAAGTTCCCCCTTTCTCCTCTCAATCTCCTTTAACCTTCTCCTTAACTCCTTCAGTCGTGACTCAACCTCAAGGAGCTCCATCCTCCTTTCCTGGAGCTCCTCCTTCAGCTCCTCAACTACCTCCCTCATACTCTCAATTTCGGAAACGTATCGGGATTCCCTCTCCCTCAAACCGCCAATCTCTGATTCAAGCTCCTCAAGCCTCTTTCTCTTCTGCAAAACCTCCCTCTCAAGCTCAAGGAAAGAGGTCTCCTTAACCTTTCCGACAGAGCACCCCTTTGCCGAGAAAAGGTTAAAGTCCCCGTCAATGAAGAGAGAATCGGGATGTCTCTCGGCAAGCTGGGGAGCTCTCTCCGGAGAGTAGTAAACCTTGTGAAAAATCGCCTTAACGAGGTTTTCAACCCTTGAGTCCCTGACCTTAACAAACTTTATAAGGGGAACAGCCCCCTCCAATTCGGGAGTTTCGGGAGCTCCCTCAATCTCGGAAAAGAGGAGGTCAACCCTTCCCTTGCCCCTTATCCTCTCCTTAATCCAAAGGACGTCGTCAACGCTTCTCAAAACGATTCCGGCACCGAACCGAGAGATGAAGCTCTCAACCAACCTCTCCCTGCCCGGTTCAACCTCAATGAGGTTTAAAAGAAGGCCCATAAATCCCTTGACCTTCCCTTCCTTACCGCTCTCAACGATTTTCTGTTCAACCTTTTTCAAGTTAAGAGACGAGAGGATTCTCTCGGTATTTTCAATTTCCGTCCTTAACCGAAGGAGCTCCCTCCTCTTCTCCTCAAGTTCCGACTTAAAGTCCTCATACCTCTCCTCCTCGGTTAGGAGCTCCTCTTTTCTTTCCCTTATCTTTTCCTCAATTTCAGAGACCAGGCCTTTAATTTCACTTAACTTTCTCTCCAACTTTTCAATCTGTGAGGTGTAGTAGCTCTCCTCTTTCTCAAGCTGTCTCCTCTCCTCCGGTATCTTCCTCAAGAGGGAGATTTGGGACTTAAACCTCTCCTCCTCCCTCGCCAAGTCCATCTGGAGCTTTGTAATTTGGGAGTTAACCGATGAGAGTTTCCTTGAAAGGGAGACCTCCTCCTCCTCAAGCCCCTCCCTCCTCTTTTTCACCCTCTCAATTTCCTCCCTTAAAGCCCTCTCCTCCTTCTGGAGCTCCGAGAGCTCTTTAAGGAGCTCCCTCTCTTTTGTCTGGAGCTCCGAGACCTCAAGCCTAACCTTTTCAATTTTGGATAACTTCTCCCTCCTCTCCCTCTCCTTTTCCTCTATTTCCCTGCCCAACCTCTCAATTTCCTTAATTAAAAAGTCCCTCTTTACAGAGGCCTCCCTCTTGCTCTTTTCAATTTCGTGGAGCTCCCTCGCCGTCTCCTCAATCTCCCGATTTAACCTCTCAACTTCCCTCCTTCCCTCCTCAACGTCAACCTCAAGGAGGGCTATCTCCCTCTCAAGGGAAGCCCTGTCCTCCTGAAGGACCCTTATGGTTCCCTCAAGCCTTGACCTCTCCTCCTGAATCCTCCTTACCTCACACCCCAAGAGCTTTAGCTCTAACTCCCTCTCTCTCTTTCTCAGCTCCTTAAACTTCTTTGCCTTCTCGGCCTGGCTCTTTAGAGCTCTCAGGTTCTTTGCAACCTCCTCTATAACTACTCTCGTACTCTCAAGGTTTTCCTCGGCCTCCTTCAGCCTTTTAAGCGTCTCCTCCCTCTTTTCCTTAAAGGGAGTAATTCCGGCAGCCTCGTCTATGAGAGCTCTCCTCTCAACGGGTCTCATCCTCAAAATCCTGTCAATCTGGCCCTGCTCAAAGAAGGCGTAGTCCCGGTTGGAAATTCCCAACTTTAGAAAGAGCTCCTGAATGTCCTTTAGCCTCACTTTTCTGCCGTTAATGAGGAACTCACTCTCCCCGTTTGACTTTATTCTCCTCGTCACTTCAGTTTCGGGAAAGCTCAAGTCCTTAGGTGAAACGACGACCGAAACCTCGGCACTCCTTGAAGGCCTCCTTCCCTCTGCCCCCTTAAATATCAAGTCCCTTACGTTCTCCGCCCTCATTCCCTTTGCCGAGGTTACCCCGACTATCCACTTGAGGGCATCAACGACGTTGCTCTTTCCACAACCGTTCGGACCGACTATACAGTTGATTCCTTCGGTAAACCTTATCTCGGTCTCATCGGCAAAGGACTTAAATCCCTTTAACCTTAAGCTCTTTATCAACTTACCTCTCCACTTTCGTTTTCAAAGAAATATAATCGTAACTCAAAATCCTTGAGAAAGGGAAAGGAGATGGAGAGCGTTCTACTGACGGGAGCAGCCGGATTCATAGGAAGCAAGGTGGCCGAAAAGCTACTTGAAAGGGGATACAGGGTTATAGGAGTTGACAACCTCAACGACTACTACGACCCGAGGCTAAAGAAATACAGGTTAAAGAGACTCTCCGAAAATAAAAACTTCACCTTCTACGAGGTTGACATAGAGAACAGGGAAGCACTGAGGGTCATCTTTCAGGACACAAAACCTCAGGGAGTTATAAACCTTGCGGCAAGGGCCGGAGTCAGGTACAGTCTCGTAAATCCCTTCGTTTACGAAACGACAAACTCCCTCGGGACACTCAACCTGCTTGAAACGATGAGGGAGTTCGGAATAGAAAAGTTCGTCTTGGCCTCAACCTCCTCACTCTACGCAGGCCAACCGATGCCGTTTAAGGAGGAGCTCCCCGTAAACACCCCCATCTCCCCCTATGCGGCGAGTAAAAAGGCCGCCGAGGTCATGTCCTACACGTACCACTACCTCTACGGCTTTGACGTAACGGTTCTCCGCTACTTTACGGTTTACGGCCCCGCCGGAAGGCCCGATATGTGCATCTTCAGGTTTATAAAGTGGATTGATGAAGGAACCCCCATAACGGTTTACGGGGACGGAACGCAGAGCCGAGACTTTACATACGTTGACGACATAGCGGAAGGGACTGTAAGGGCCTTTGAGAGGGAGACCGGATACGAGATTATAAACCTCGGGGGGAACCAACCCCACAAGCTCAAAGAGGTTATAGAGCTCATTGAGGAATTCTTGGGAAAGAGGGCCGAGGTAGTCTACAAGCCCTTCCACAAGGCAGACCTCAAGGCAACCTGGGCCGACATTGAGAAGGCAAAGAGAATACTCAACTGGGAGCCGAG
>CAZEDJ010000022.1:0-17457 GCA_964511045.1 uncultured bacterium | reverse complement strand
TCAAAGTGCTTCTCCATAAATTGGGATATTTCCTCTAAGCTCCAGTCTTCGGGAAATATTCCCAACCTCTTTAAGACCCTCCTGCAGTGCGTGTCAATTGGAAAGGTATTTTTCCCAAATCCAAAGGTCAGTATTACCCTTGCCGTTTTGTTTCCTATGAAGGGATAGGATTTCAGGAGCTCCAACCCCTCCTTCTCCGGAACCTTTGAGAGTTTTTCCTCAAGGGATTCCCAGTCGGAAATTAGTGAGACGAGAGCTCTGTACTTTTGGTTGTACATTCCGCAGGGCCTTATGGCTTTTATGATTAGCTCCTTTGGAATTTGGGGAATTCTTAAGAGATTTCCTCCCGTAACCTCCTTTAGGTTTTCAAGGCACCTTTCGGCCTGCTTGTCGGTAGTGTTTTGACTCAGTACTGTAAAGACCGCCTGTTCAACGGGCGTTCTCCTCGGTTTGTAACTTTCTGGAAAGTAAGCATCAAGGATTTCCTTTAGTTTCTTAATCCTCTCTAAAATCTCCTTCTCCCTCATTTCAGAAAACCTGCAATTTTTAGAGCTCTCTCTAAGTCCCTCTGAAACTCGGGCTCTCCCCTCCTGTTTCTGAGGAGGTAGGCGGGGTGAAAGGTAGGAATAACGGTTATCTCACTTCCTCCAAATTCAACCTTAAATTCCTTTCCCCTAATTTTTGAAATTGGAGTCTTTTCCGGAAGGTTCAGAATAGTTCTCGCTGCAAAGGCTCCTAAACAGAGGATAACCTTTGGAGATATGAGTTCAATTTGTTTCTCAAGAAACGGATAGCAGGCCTCTATTTCATCGGGAGCAGGATTCCTATTCCCGGGGGGTCTGCACTTTACAACGTTCGTTATGTAGACCTTGTTTCTTGATACGCCGTAAAGGTTGAGAAACTTTGTTAGCAGCTGCCCCGCCCTTCCTACAAATGGCCTTCCCTGAATGTCTTCCTGTTCTCCCGGGGCTTCTCCCACAAACATGAGGTTCGTTTGAGGGTCTCCCTCGCCGAAAACGACGTTTTTCCTCGTCTTACACAGTCTGCACTTACAGCACTCCTCTGCCTCTTTCCTTAACCTCTCAAGCTCCTCTATCGGGTTCATTCCCTCCTCTCCTTCTTCACTTCTCATTACCGGTATCTCATCGTAACCTATGAGTTCAAGGAATTTCAGAAACTTCTCAATCTCGCTCAAGGAGCTCCCTCCTCAGCTTGCCGTCAAAGACCCAGACCGTCCCTCCCTCAAGGTAGACTTCCTTCAGTTCACTATCAAAGTAAACCTTCAACCTCTCTCCGCTCCTCACCTCCACCTCAACGGGGGATTTTAATCCGTAAACGGCCGAGGAGACTATTGCAGATGCAACGGCTCCCGTTCCACAGGCAAGGGTTTCGTCCTCAACTCCCCTCTCATAAGTTCTGACAACAATCCTGTCTAACCTGACCTCAACGAAGTTGACGTTTGCCCCCTTGGGAGCAAAGACCTCAGAAAACCTCAATTTCCTTCCAACTTCCCGGACATTTACAGAGTCAATCCTCTCAACGAATACAACGACGTGAGGGACTCCGGTGTTTATGTAGTGAACCGTCAGCCCCTCTGCCCTTATGTTCAGCTTCAATTCCCGAGGCGGGGTCAACTTAACCCTTACCGATTTGTCCTTTACCTCCGATTCAATAACTCCGGCATCCGTTTCAAATTTCATCTCCTTCGGCGCTATACCCCTCTCGTAGGCAAACCTTGAGGCACACCTTGCCCCGTTTCCGCACATCTCTGCAACGGAGCCGTCGGAGTTAAAGAACCTCCACTTAAAGTTAAACTCTTTTGAATTTTCAATCAGTATGAGTCCGTCTGCTCCAACTCCCCTCTTTCTGTCACAGATTTTTCTCACTGCCGATTCAAGGGGAATTTCACCGCAGAAAGCTTCAAATTCTCCCTTCCTGTTGTCTATTACGACAAAGTCGTTTCCCGTTCCCTCAATCTTTGAAAACTCCATCAGTCAACTTCCTCCCACACTTTCGGAAGGAGAAACCTTCTCAACTTTCCTATTCTCGTTCTCGGGAGCTCCCTATCTATCACCTTAAACTCCTTAATCTTCTTGTAGGGCTGAAAGCCCCTCATGAGCCTTGAAATTTCCCTCTTTATGAAGGACTTAACGTCTGAAATCTCCTCCTCCATCAAAAGCTCAAAGTCCGGTCTTATCAAGGCCTTCAGCTTTCCCTCGTGGTAAAAGACGCCGACCTCAAGGATGTAGGGGCTCTTCAGGAGCTCTATCTCAATGTCCTCGGGATAGACGTTCTTTCCGCTGTCTAAAACAATAACCTCCTTTGCCCTTCCTGTTATGTGGATAAATCCCTCCTCGTCAATGAATCCCAAGTCTCCGGTGTAAAACCACCCCTCCTTCAAAACCTTTTTGGTCTCCTCGGGTTTGTTGAAGTAGCCCTTCATGACGTTCGGTCCCCTGACAACTATTTCTCCCTTTTCGGATATCCTCACCTCAACGTCCTCAACAGGGACTCCCGCGGTTCCGATTTTCTTCTTTCCGGGGCGGTTGACAGAGATGAGGGGGGAAGTTTCGGTTAATCCATACCCTTCAAGGATGTTAAATCCCATGGCTTCAAGGTCTCTCCACACCTCCTCGCTGAGCTTTGCCCCTCCACTTATCATGAACCTCAGGTTTCTGCCTACCCTTTCGTGAACCTGTGAGAAGAACCTTTTCTTGAGCTCCCGGGGAGCTCCCTTCCTGAAGATTTTCAGAGCTCCCTCAACGACCTTTCTCTTTAAAGTCGGGAGTTTCTTTATCTCTGCCATTATGTTGTGGTGAATTACGTGGTAGAGTTTGGGAACTCCCACCATAATCGTAACCCTTTGTTCATTGACCGTTGAGAGGATGTCCGAGGGCGTCAACTTCTCTATAAAGACGAGGGGTAGCCTTAAGGTTATGGGTAAAACTGCCGTTGCCATGAGGGGATAGGTGTGGTGGAAGGGAAGGATTGCAACGAACCTGTCGTCCTCCCTGAGGAATCCCAAGTTGCTCACTGCCCTTACGTTGTGGTCAAGGTTCCCGAGGGTTAACATTACCCCCTTCGGGTTCCCAGTTGTTCCCGAAGTATAGAGAATGAGAATTACCTCCTCCCTTCCCCTCTTTCTGTAACTGACCCTTCCTTCCTTCCAACTAACCTCATCAACGTTTATTACTTTTACGTGGTATCCGAGGTTTGAGACTGCCCTCTCTGCAGTCTCAAGGTTCTGACTGCTCGTTATCAGGTACTTGGGCTGTGAGTCCTTGAGGATGTTAAAGAGCTCCTCCGCCGTTAGGAGGTAGTCAACGGGAACGGCGATTCCCCCCATAAAGAGAACGGAAAAAAGTGAGGATATCCACTCGGGCCTGTTTTCCATAAATATGACTACCCGGTCTTCCGGCGAGAGCTCCCCCATCAGCGATTGGAGTGTGGAAATCTGATTCCCAAATTCCCCGAACGGGACCTCGCTGTACTTTCCGTTCTCCTTCCTCACGAAGGCAGTCTTTTCGGGAAACTCCTCAATGTTTTCAAAAACCTTTGCCAAAAAGGTCCCCATCACCTCTCCTATATGAGGTCAATGATGTCCCTTATGTCCTTCTTCCTCTCCTCTATGACCTCAATGAGCTCCCTTGCCCTCTTCTTTGAAACGTTCTTTCCCTTTGGAACTTCAACGACTTTAAACTTTATGTACCTGGTTATAGTGTCTATCTCAACCGTATCCCCTACCCTGATTTCCTTTGAGGGCTTTGATGGAGCTCCGTTGACCTTAACTACCCCTTCGTCACAGAGCTCCTTTGCCAGACTCCTCCTCTTTACTACCCTCGCCACTTTTAGAAACTGGTCTAACCTCAACTCTCTCTTCCCTCTTCTTCCTTATGTTTGACGGGATTGAGAAGATTTTAAATAGGAGAGACAGAAATCCTGCAGTCAGGAATCCAGAAAAGAACGAGAAGACAATGACGACAAAGAGTTTCGTTTTAAAGACCCCCACGAGGGGAATCGCTACCTCAACGTCCTGAAAATTTTGAAGTGCAAAGAGTGTTACCCCTACAACGATTGCCGTTACAACTACCGAATAAAAGTACTGCTTAAGTGTCATTTCGCTTGCCCTTAAAACGTTAGGTAGAGTGAAGTCAATCCGACGGCCATGAGGCCGAGAATGACGTTCATACCGTTCAGTGCCATTGATACTGCGTGGAGTTTTAGGAACCTGTCGTAAAAAGCCTTCTCCTTCGTCCTGTAAAACTCTGCCTTTAAGAGGCCGGCCTTTGGAACTATGATGAGACCGTTTACAAAGTTTAGTAAGTTCATGAGGAGAAGGATTATGAGGTTTATTGCCGATACGATTCCGAGGTTATCCCTAACGAGGAGGTAAAAGGAAAAGAGAGAGGCAGGTCCGAGGATGTAGCCGATGAGGAAGTACTTGGGGAAGACCGCTCCGGTGTACTTGCCGGCCTCCTCCTTTGGAAGGACCTTGAAGGCAAGTGGAGCTCCGACGGCTGTAAAGAAGAATAGAGCTCCCACCCACAGGCTGATTGAGTAGAGATATAGGGATTTTAGAAAGAAGAACATTTCTGCAACTCCTTTTTAAAGGTCTGTCCACTTTAAAGTTATGACGTCAACGGGGCAGTTCTCAACACAGAGACCGCAGCCGTTACACCTTTCGGGGAACATTACAACCGCTTTATTCTCGCTCATAACGAAAACCCCTTTCGGGCAAACTTCTATGCAGATTCCGCAACCTATACACCCTTCAACTTCAACGTAAGGGATAACTTTCAATAACCCATCCTCAGCTTAAAGGCCTTAACGGTGTTGTAAAGGAGCATCGTAATCGTCATGGGTCCGACCCCTCCCGGAACGGGAGTTATGGCCGAAGCTTTCTCCTTTACACTTTCAAATTCAACGTCCCCGACAATCTTACCATTTACCCTGCTTATTCCGATGTCTATGACTACGGCTCCCTCCTTTACCATGTCTGCCTTTATGAGACCCGGAACGCCGGTGGCCACGCAGAGGATGTCGGCATTTTTCGTATAGGATGGGAGGTCTTTCGTGTGTACGTGGCAGACCGAAACGGTAGCATTGGCGTTGAGTAGCATGTTTGCAAGGGGCTTTCCGACGATGTTGCTGTGTCCTACCATTACGGCGTCCTTACCCTCTAACGAGATGCCGTATTCCTCAAAGAACTTCATAACTCCTGCCGGGGTACAGGGCATCAGTCCCTCATCGTAGAGCCCCAGCATGCACTTTCCGAGGTTGACGGGATGGAAGCCGTCAACGTCTTTTTTTGGAGAGATGTAGTTTATGACCTCTCGGCAGGAGAGTTTCCCGGGAAGGGGAAGCTGGACGATAATTCCGTCTATTTCTGGGTTCTCGTTGAGCTCCCTTACCACCTCGTTGAGCTCCTCCTGGGTTATACCCGACGGAAGCCTCCTGTCTATTGATTTAATTCCCACTTCCTCACAAGCCTTAATTTTGTTCCTCACGTATATTTCACTTGCAGGGTTGTCTCCTACGAGGACTACCGCAAGTGATGGAGGTCTCCCGAATTTGCTCTCTATTTCCTCCACCTCTCTTTTCAGAGAGCTCCTGATTTTCTTAGATAGGGCTCTCCCGTCTAGTATAACTGCCATCCTCTCTCCTCTCGTAAACTTCATAGATTCTCTCAAAGTTTACTACTTTAAACTCCCCGTTTAGCTCAAAGAGAATACCGTTAAACTGAATCAGTTGAGGCTTTTCCGGAACCTTAAAGCGTACCGGAAGCTGTTTGATGAACCTCTCTATACCCTCCTTTGGCTCTATGCCTATGACGGAGTTGAGAGCTCCACACATTCCGACATCGGTTATGAAGAGGGTTCCTTGAGGAAGTCTCCTCAGGTCTGCGGTTTGAACGTGGGTGTGGGTTCCGAAAACGGCCGTAGCCCTCCCGTCAACGTAAAATCCAAAGGCCTGTTTTTCCGAGGAGGCCTCCCCGTGGAAGTCAACTATCGTCACGTCCGCTTCAACTTCTTCGTAAATTTCGTCAAACCTTTTAAACGGATTGTCCAAGCACTCCATAAATACTCTTCCCATGAGGTTGACGACGAGGACTTTAACTCCTCCCTTTTCCAACAGGAGAAATCCCCTGCCGGGGGTCCCGTTGGGGTAGTTTGCAGGCCTCAAGAGCGGATACTTGTCTATGAACTGATAGATTTCCTTTTTGTCAAACGTGTGGTTTCCGCCGGTTATTACATCAACGCCGTAGGAGAGGAGCTTATTGACGATTTTCTCGGTTAATCCGAAACCTCCTGCGGCATTTTCGCCGTTTGCTATGCAGAGGTCAAACCTCTCCCTGTTCTCCTCAAGCCAGAGCCTCAGAGCTCTCCTCCCCGGCCTTCCTACAACGTCCCCGACAAGTAAAATCCTCATCTAAGCTCCCTTAAAAGAGAAGTGGCCTGTTCCTTCAGTTTAAGCAGGTCTGTAACGTTGCAGATTAGGTAGTCGGCATATTTTAGCTTTTCACTGTACGGCATCTGAAGGGAATCCCTCCTGAGGGCCTCCCTCATTCCGAATCTCTTTGAAGCCCTTAAAATCCTCTGTCCCTTGTAGGCAAAGACAACGGCAATTCTATCGCAAATCTCCTGCCATCCCGCCTCAATGAGGACTGCAGCCTCAAGGAATCCAACCTTTTCAGAGAGAGATTCCCTAATCCTCAAAACCTCCCTTTTGATGAGTGGATGGGTCAAATTTGTAAGGAGCTCCAACTTTTTCCTTGACGAAAAGACGACCCTGCCGAGCCTTGAGGTGTCAATCTCACCCGTCTCTTTGAGAATTTCCCTTCCAAAGAGTGAAACTATCTCGTCCTTAACCTGAAACAGAACGCTCTTTCCTATTTCATCGGCACTGTAAACGGGGAATCCCTCTAACTTAATAAACTTACAGAAAGTGGATTTTCCGGCTCCTATGTTACCCGTTACCCCTATCAGCAATTCTCAAACTCTCCTTCTTCTCCTTAAAGCTCTCAAAAATCGGAACGAGGATAACTGCGAGGGGAACCCCGATTACCACTCCGAGGAATCCCCCAAAGTAGCCTCCCAAAAATATGGAGAGGAGAATCAAAATGGGATTTATTCCCGTTGTTCTGCTCATAATCAGCGGATAGACCAAGTTTTCAATCCCTACCTCCGTTAGGAAGACTATGAGGACGCCTATGAAGGCCTCAAGGGTGCCGTTGTCAAAGATTGCGAGGAGAAGGGAGGGAATGAGACCGGAAAAAAAGCCCACGTAGGGTATCATGTTGAGGAGTCCTGCGATGAAACCTATGAGGAGTGAGTACTTTATTCCGACAAAGAGGAGACCTATGGAGATGTAGATGCCTACAAAGAGGGCTACGGCCATCTGTCCCAAGAGGTAGCTTGAGAGGGATGAGTGGATTTTTTTTAGGAGCTCCTCAACCTCTTCCTGAATCGACAAGGGAGACAGGAGAATGTAGGTTTCAACTATACCCCTTGAGTTCAGCAGAAAGTAATAGGTGAGGAAGGGTATTATTATCAGGTTGATGACGATGGAAATTGCGGAGAAGACGCCGGAAAAGAGCTTTGAAATAATGTTGGCAATCGGTAGGGTTCCCAACTTTGAGTAAATCTCGTCCAGAATTTCCCTCAAGTTTGAAAATTTCAGTGGGTGGAGTATTGAGAAGTGTTTTCCAAAGAAACTACTGAAAAACTTGTCAAGTTTTTCCATCAGCACCGGCAGGTAGTTTAGAAAGCTCTGAACCTGCTCTATGACGGCGGGAATTAGAATAAAAAGGGCAAATGAGAAGAAGAGAAACATCGTTAGTATGGTTAAGAGTGCCGATACTCTCCTTCTGTTTCCGGTCAGTGTCCTAAAAAAGGAAAATACGGGGTAAAAGACGTACGCAAAGGCGGAGGCAACGAAAAAGGGAAGAAATACAGACTTTAGGGAAAAGAGGAGGAATACTAAGAGGAGCACCGTAGCAGTTAAGTAGATTTCCGGCAGATATCTATGCACCGTTGAGCTCCCTGATTCCCCTGTACGAATAGTGAACGGCCGACGTTACCGTTAGGAGAGCCGTTGTTCCAAACATTACTCTGAGAATATTATCACTCGGTATGCCGTAGTTTAAATTCAGGAGGGTGAAAAAGAGGGTTAAAAATTGCATGAATGCAGTAGCCTTTCCCAAGTAGGTCGGTCTTATTCTCTCAATTTTCCCGAATATTGATATGAGCCATCCGCCAAATAGTATCAGGAGGTCCCTGCTTATGACGGCAACCGTTAGCCATACGGGAATTTCCTTTGTACTGTAAGAGAGTAGGAAGTATCCCGAGTCTATGAGGGCCTTGTCGGCTATCGGGTCAAGAATTACCCCCAACCTGCTGACCTGTTTTAGTTTTCTCGCCAGAAAGCCGTCTAAGGCGTCGCTGACTGCCGCAACCGAAAATACGAGTAGGGCCTCTCTAAATTTACTGTAGAATATGGCTACTATGAAGACAGGAACCAAAAAAGCTCTCCCTATTGTTATTAGGTTGGGAACGTTTATCACAACTCCTCCGGAGGTTTTATGAACATTCTGCAGTTGAGGAATTTAATTCTAAACTTTTTGAATGAGGACTTGGGACTTGCGGGAGATATCACCTCTTCCTCGCTTCCCGATAAGGAGGGGAGGGCAGTTCTAATAGCAAGGGAGGGGGGAGTCCTCTGCGGAGCTCCCGTCTTTGAGATGGTGTTTAAGACGTTAAGCAGTGAGGTGATTTTTAACTGGATGAAGGAGGACGGGGAGGAGTTAGAGCCCGGGAGTGTTGTGTGTGAGTTGAGGGGAAACGTTAAGGAGATTTTAACTGCTGAGAGGACGGCACTTAACCTGATTCAGAGGCTCTCGGGAATAGCAACTGAAACGCGAAAGTACTCTAAGGTTTTGGAGGGTTACCCCGTTAGGCTTTTGGATACGAGGAAAACGACGCCGGGGTTGAGGGTTCTTGAAAAGTATGCAACGAGGGTGGGGGGAGCTCTCAACCACAGGTTCGGCCTCTACGATGCCGTTATGATAAAGGACAACCACATAAAGGCCTTCGGGGGAGTCAGGAGGGCCGTTGAGGAGGTCGTTAAGAACATTCCCGTTACGGCTAAGGTAGAGGTTGAAATTGAGAGCTGGGATGAGCTTGAGGAACTCTTGAGTGTGATTGAGCTCGTTGACATAGTTATGCTCGATAACTGGAGTGATGGTGAGGTTGAGAGGGGAGCTCTTACCTTAAAGGAGAGGAAGGAGGGCATAAAGGTTGAGGTATCAGGGGGAATTACCTATGAGAGGCTCTTTTTCTTGAGGGAGCTCCCAATAGATTTCGTCTCTACGAGCAGAATTGTAACTGCTGCAAAGTGGATGGACTTTAGTCTGGAGGTATTATGGACTTAACCACTTTAAATGTCCTTGACGGCCTCATAATCGTTACCCTTGCGTGGAACTTCATCAGGGGATTTAACAAGGGCTTTGTTGAGGAAGTCATTTCAATAATAGGCATAGTAATAAGTATCTATGCTTCCTATAAACTTGCAGCACCCTTTGCAGGACTTATAACGAGGAAGGCCGAACTGGGTGAGGTTGTGCTATCCGGAGTGTTCCTCTTTCTCATTTTTTTCCTTATCACGAAGTACGTTGCCTTTTACATCAATAAACAGGTTCACAGGAGCAGTTTGGGGTTTTTGAACAATGTCCTCGGATTTCTCTTTGGAATAGTCAGGGGAGTTATCATCTCCTCAATCTTCGTTTTTGGAGTGGCCGTTGCTTCTCCTCAGAGTTACTTAATAAAGAAGAGCTCATTGGGGGGATTGGCAGTTCCCGTTGTGGATAGAGCTCTGAAAATCCTCCCCCTAAAACAGAAAAAAGAAGACCCTCTTTTAAAGAGATGGAGGAAGGCAGAGGGAATCCTCTGGAAGAACTTTGTTTTTAGAAAACAGCTTGAAAAGGTTGTAGGGGGAGCTCCCCCTAAACACCAACCTTAGCCATGTACTTTATTAGGTCTGCAAGCCTACAGGAGTATCCCCACTCGTTGTCGTACCAGGCAACCACCTTCACGTGGTTTCCGTTTATTACGTCCGTTGATAGGCCGTCAACGATTGATGAGTGTGGATTTCCGAGGTAGTCAACGGATACTAAAGGTTCCTCGGAGTAGGCGAGGATTCCCTTCAGCTCATTTTCAGATGCTTCTTTCAGGGCTCCATTCACCTCCTCAATAGTCGTTTCCCTTTCAACGACACAGACAAAATCAATAATTGAGACGTCGGGTGTGGGAACCCTCATTGCAATTCCGTTGAACTTCCCCTTTAACTCAGGTATAACGAGTCCTACGGCCTTTGCAGCTCCCGTTGTTGTCGGTACTATTGAAAGGGCTGCAGCTCTCGCCCTCCTTAAGTCCTTATGGGGAGCATCAAGCAACCTCTGGTCCATCGTGTAGGAGTGAACGGTAGTTAAGAAGCCGGATACGATTCCGAAATTCTCAAAGAGAACTTTTGCTACTGGAGCGAGGCAGTTTGTAGTACAGGAAGCGTTTGAAACTATCCTGTGCTTTTCGGGGTCGTACTCCTTGTGGTTTACTCCCATTACAAATGTAGCGTCCGGTTCCTTTGCAGGAGCTGATATTACAACCCTCTTGGCTCCCGCCTTTAGGTGTTTTCCGGCTCCTTCCCTATCCCTGAACCTTCCGGTTGACTCTAAAACTACGTCAACGTCCAGCTCTCCCCAGGGTAGCTCCTCGGGGTTCGGATTTGCATAAACCTTAATCCTCCTTCCGTCTATAACGATTTCGTCTTCCTCACTGAAGACCTCTGCATCAAACGTTCCGTGAACGGAATCGTACTTTAAGAGGTGTGCAAGCGTGTGTGCATCCGTAAGGTCGTTTATTGCAACAATTTCTATCTCGGGGTCGTTGTGAATAGCCCTGTAAAAGCTCCTTCCAATTCTCCCGAAACCGTTGATTGCAACCCTAACAGCCATAGCTCCTCCCTATAGCGGTGATTTCTGAACATAATGATAAACTAACCGTAGCGAAATAACAAACTGAGGGAATAGACTTGAAGGAGCTCTTCTTAGCCCTCTTTCTATTTTCCTTCCTCTTGATGTTGGTCTTTGCAGGAATTGCCATAAGGGAGAGGAGGAGAAGAAGGGAGCTCCTTTTAAGGTTTAGAGAGGGGAGGAGAAAAGAGAGGGGAGGAAAGTCAATAGACCGCTCCAAGCTCCTCGGTAGAGCTCTGAGCCTCATAAGGGAGGGGATAGTGATAATGGACCCTTACGGGAGGATAGTTTTTACAAATAGGTTTGCGAGGGAGCTCCTCGGGATTGGAGAGGATGACGTCGGAAAGTTCTTTTATCAGGCAATAAAGGACTTTGATGTTGTTTCCCTCATCAATGAGGCCTTTAACGAAAACTACAGGGTTTGGAGTGACAGGAAAATAGGGGACAGGTACGTTCAAGTGATTTTCGGTTCAGACCTTGACGAAAAGGTTTTACTCCTCATAGACCAAACTCCCATGAGGAAGTATGAGAACCTGAAGAAGGACTTTATAGCCAACGCCTCTCACGAGCTTAAAACGCCCCTTGCGGCCCTCAAGATTTCCCTTGAGACCCTTGAGGAAGTCTGTGGTGATAGGAACACTGCTCTCAAATACATAACAAAGGCCCAAGAGAGAATAAACTACATGGAACAGCTGATAGATGACTTAATAACCCTATCTCTCCTTGAGAGTACCAACCTAACGCTGAAGTTTGAGGAGGTGGAGCTCCTTCCCCTCATAAAAAACATTCTCAGGAACCTCTCTGAAATCCTGGAGAAAAAGAAAATTAAGGTAGAGCTAAAAATTCCCGAGGGAGTGAAGCTATTTTCGGACAGGAAACTTCTTCATGCAGCCCTTAAAAATTTAATAGACAATGCCGTAAAGTACAACAGAGAGGGCGGGAAGGTAGAAGTAACCTTCATTAAACACCAGAGGGAGGTGGAGATAAGAATTTGCGACACCGGTTTAGGGATACCGAAGTCCCACATTCCCTTTATTTTTGAGAGGTTCTACAGGGTTGAAAAGTCAAGGTCAAGGAAGATGGGGGGAACTGGACTCGGCCTCTCAATAGTGAAGCTTGCAGTTGAAAAGTTGGGGGGAAGCGTTAAGGTGGAGAGCGAGGAGGGGAAGGGCTCCTGCTTTTCTGTTATTCTACCAATCAGGTATGGTATTATTTCAGCCGACCACCTCAGTAGGGGGCAGAATTGAGAATACTCATTCTGATTTTTCTCTTTTTGTTTAGTTCCTTTGGCCACTTAGAGGCTGCGGAAAAGGGACAGGTTATAGAAAAGGTTGAAATAATAGGTAATGAGTCCGTGCCAAAGAGCACGATTCTCTACTACATATCGGAAAAGCCGGGCAAGGTTTTCTCCCCCAAGTTGGTTTCTGAGGACATAAAGAGACTCTTTAAGTTGGGATACTTTGAGAACATATCCGTTGACGTAAAAAAGGGAAAGAGGGGATTAATTCTCAGGTACTTTGTTAAGGAGAAGCCGATAATCACCGACGTTGTCTTTAAGGGAAACAGCTCCATATCGAGTAAAAAACTAAAGGAGGAGTTGGGGTTAATAACGGAGGAGGGGGAGGAGACAAAGTTAAGGAAGCCCCTTGACTACAAATATCTGGATACTTTAAAGGAAAAGATAAAGGAGATTTACCTAAAAAGAGGATTTCCGGGAACAGAGGTTTACTACACGATAGAGAGGATATCACCGACGAGGGCCGTCGTTACGTTCGTTATCAACGAGGGCAAGAAGGCAAACGTGTGTAAGATAGATGTTGAAGGAAATAAGAGTGTAAGCTCGGGAGAGATAAAGGACGTTTTGGTTACGAAGGAAAAGTCAATTCTCCACTTGAGGTTTAACGCTCCACTTTCTGAAGAGAACCTTGAGGAGGACGTTAGGAGGGTTGAGGAGCTCTACAAGGAAAAGGGATTCCTTGACGTTAAGGTCGGTCAGCCCGAAGTAGTCAGTATGGGTAAAAACTGCTATAAGGTCGTTTATAGGATATTGAAGGAGGGGAAACCCTACAGGTTCGGAAAGATAAAGTTTGTAGGGAATAAACTCTTTTCGTCTAAGGACTTTTTAAGGCTCGACAAAAAGGTTCGCCCCGGAAAGAGGTACAACCAAAAAGAAGTTGAGAAGTTAAGGTTAAAGATAATAAGAAAGTACGGTGAGCTTGGCTTCATATTTGCAAATGTCTCTCCTCAGGTTAAGCTCCATCCCGAAAAGCACACGGCAGACGTAACCTTTTACATCTATGAGGGAGAGAGGGCTTACGTTAGGTGGATAAACATAACCGGGAATATCTCAACGAGGGACAGGACGATAAGGCGCGAGCTTGACCTCTACGAGACAGGAATCTTCAACACGGTTAGGCTTGAGAGGTCCGTAAGGAGGCTCTTTAATACGGGCTACTTTGAAAACGTTGACGTTAAGCCTAAGGTCGTTGAAGGAACGAACAAGGTGGATGTCAACGTAAATGTAAAGGAGAGGTTAACCGGAGTATTTTCGGTAGGTGCAGGTTATAGCTCCGTTTCAAAGCTCGTCGGTATGGTCAGTGTTTCTAAAGGGAACCTCTTTGGAACGGGTGATTCCGGTTCCGTAAACCTTCAGTTCGGCTCAAGGGTCTTTGACTTCTACATCAACTACAACCACATGTGGTGGTTGGATAGGCCTCAAACGCTCTCTTTAAGTGCCTACAACAGCAGGTACGAGTACTTTACGTACACTTCTAAAAAGACCGGATTTTCGGCACTTGTTAGCAGGAGGCTCTGGGAGGATTGGAAGGTAGGCTTAGGGTACCTCATAGAGAGGGATAAGATTACGGACATTGATGAGAATGCTCCCGAAATTGTCAAGGGAGAGGAAGGAACGGAGACGATAGGCCTTTCAACCTTCTTCATCTCGAGGGATTTGCGGGATAACAGGTTCCTTCCCCACAGGGGAGATTTCTTCAAGTTAACGACTCAGTTGGCAGGAGACTTTTTAGGTGGGGATAAGGAGTTCTACAAGGTTATTGGAGAGTATGCCTACTACTTTAACTTTAACGACTTGCCCATAGACATAGAGCTCCCCCTCATAGCCTCGGTTCACGCAAAGGTCGGATACGCCGAAGCCTTTGGAAGTACCGGAAGGCTTCCGATAGACTACAGGTTTTATGTCGGCGGTGACACTACGGTTAGGGGATTCAGGTGGGGTGAAGCAGGTCCTAAGGATAAAAACGGAGACCCCGAGGGTGCAAACAGGGAGCTCATATTTAACTTTGAGGTGGGGTACGACGTTACGAGGATGTTGAGGCTGATTGGATTTATAGACATAGGTGGAGGCTGGTGGGACAAGTACAGGCTGGGAGATATGAGGAAATCGGCGGGTGTCGGCTTGAGGGTTTTAACTCCTATGGGTCCCATCAGGTTAGACTTGGGGTGGAAACTTGACAGGAGGAGCGGAGAGAGCTCCTCTGAGTGGCACTTCGGAATGGGAAGTTACTTCTAAATCGGGAGGTTTTTATGAAAAGAGGAGTTTTGCTTTTGGCACTTTCCCTAATTACCGCTGCTTCTGTTCCCGTAAGCTCCTTTTCTGCGGAAAAGAAGAGTCAGGAGAGCTCCCACTTTGCCGTTTACTACGTTGACATGCAGAGAATTATCAATGAGTCTTTGAAGGGTAAGCAGGCAAAGAGCTTGATAGAGAATAAGATTAATCAGGCCAAGAAAAAAATAGACGAAATGAAGCAGGAGATAGAAAAGATAAAGAAGGAGCTCCAGAGTCCCGTTCTCAGCAAGCAGGAAAAGGAAAAGAAGGAGGAACTCTTACAGCAAAAGATAAGGGACTTACAGAGGTTCCAGCAGGACGTTCAGCTCCAAATTGTTAACCTTGAGAGGAAGTACACTTCGGAAATCATAAAGGAAGTCGTCAATCTCATTCAGAATTACAGGAAGGAAAAGAACATACCGATGATTGTTGAGGAAAGGGAGGCAGGAATTATCTCGGCCGATGAGAAGTATGACCTTACCGATAAAATCATCAAGCTCTACAACCAACAGGCCGGGAAATGAGGTTAATTGAAATAGCTCGAAAGTATAACTGTGAGATTTTAGGCGACGGCAACGTTGAGATAACGGGAATTTCTGAGATACAGAGGGCAAGAAAAGGGGACTTAACGTTTTTAACAAATCCGAGGTATAAAAGGTTCCTCAAGGAGACTGAAGCCTCGGCCATTTTGACGGGAGCTCCGATAGAGGGGCTCAAAATCCCCCAGCTTGTATGTAGTGAACCTTACGTCGTCTTTGCAAAGCTGTTGAGTGAGTTTTACCCGGAAGAGCTCCCTCCTCCGAAAATCTCAGAGAAAGCAACGATATCGGAAGGGGTCAAAATTGGAAAGGACTCTTTCATAGGGGACTACTCCTTTATAGGAGAGGGAACGGAGATAGGGGACAACGTTTACATCTTTCCCGGAGTGTACATAGGGAAAAAGTGCAGGATAGGCAGTAACACTGTGATTTATCCCAACGTAACAATTTACGACAAATCGCTCATAGGAAGGTTTGTCAGAATTCACTCGGGTGCCGTCATAGGGTCCGACGGCTTTGGATATGCCTTCAGCAGGGAGGAGATGAGAACCTATAAGATTCCCCAGGTTGGAAGGGTTGTTATTGAGGACTTTGTTGAGATAGGGGCCAACACCACAATTGACAGGGGAACCCTCGGTGAGACGGTAATCGGTGAGGGAACAAAGATAGACAACTTGGTTCAGATAGGACACAACGTTAAAATCGGAAAGTACTGCTTTATCGTCTCTCAGGTCGGTATTTCCGGTAGTACCAAAATAGGTGACTTTGTCACTTTGGCGGGAAAGGTAGGAGTTGCAGGGCACGTTGAAATCGGGGATAACGTTACGGTTGCAGCAAAGTCAGGAGTTACAAAGAGTTTACGAGAGCCTGGAGTCTATGCGGGATTTCCCGCTAAGCCCTACAGGGAATGGAGAAAGGTACAGGCGATTGTTGATAGGCTTCCGGAGATTTACGAAAAAATAAAGAAACTCTTTAAAAATCAATAGACGGAGAGGGAAGATGGAATTTCACGTAAAGGACCTATCCCTTGCAGATTTGGGGAAGAACAGGATTGAGTGGGCAGAGATGGACATGCCCGTTTTGAGGAGGGAAATAAGGGAGAGGTTTGTTGAGGAAAAACCCCTAAAGGGAATCAGAATAGGGGCCTGTCTTCACGTAACTACCGAAACGGCAAACCTCATGAGGACTTTAAAGGAGGGAGGAGCTGAGGTTTACCTCTGTGCTTCCAATCCTCTTTCAACACAGGACGACGTTGCCGCCGCCCTCGTCAAGTACTACGACATTCCGGTATTTGCAATAAAGGGAGAGGATGAGGAAACTTACTACATGCACATAGAGGAGGTTCTCAGCAGAAAGCCCCACATAACGATGGATGACGGTGCAGATTTGATTTCAACCCTTCACATGAAACACCAAGAGCTCATTCCTAACGTAATTGGGGGAACAGAGGAGACGACTACTGGGGTTATAAGGCTTAGGGCTATGGCTAAAAGCGGAGCTCTCAAGTTCCCCGTAATTGCCGTAAACGAGGCAATGACCAAGCACCTCTTTGACAACAGGTACGGAACGGGACAGTCAACAATTGACGGGATTTTGAGGGCTACGAACAGGCTCCTCTCCGGTTCAATTTTTGTCGTTGCCGGCTACGGCTGGTGTGGAAAGGGAGTTGCCATGAGGGCCAGGGGAATGGGAGCTGAAGTTATAGTTACCGAGGTTGACCCCATAAAGGCCATTGAGGCAAGGATGGACGGTTATAGGGTGATGCCAATGGAGAAGGCTGCTGAAATCGGCGACATCTTCTGTACGGTGACGGGAAACATACACGTTATTAGAAGGGAGCACTTTGAGAGGATGAAGGACGGGGCAATAGTCTGTAACTCAGGACACTTTAACGTAGAGATTGACATACCCGCCCTTGAGTCCTTAGCTGTTGAAAAGAGGAGGGTCAGGCCGTTTGTTGATGAGTACAGGATGGAGGACGGGAGGAGGATTTACCTCCTTGCAGAGGGGAGGCTCGTGAACCTCTCTGCTGCAGAAGGGCATCCTGCATCAGTTATGGATATGAGCTTTGCAAATCAAGCTCTGTCCGCAGAGTATCTCGTTAAGGAAGGAAAGAGCTTGAAGCCCAATGTTTACGTCGTTCCCGAGCACATTGACAGAAACGTTGCAGAGCTCAAATTAAAGGCCCTCGGAATTGAGATAGACAGACTGACCGAGGAGCAGATTGAATACCTCAACTCCTGGGAGATGGGAACTTAGGAGGTTTTCTTGGAAAGGGAGAGAAAGGAATACTACCCTTATGATTACGATGATGAAATAGACCT
>CAZEDJ010000021.1:0-17842 GCA_964511045.1 uncultured bacterium | reverse complement strand
TTATCCTGCCGTTAGAGCTCTATCGGTAAATCCGATAGATGTCTTAAAAGAATAGGAAGTAATTCCTATTCCGAAAACAGTGCTTCTGCAAACTCCTCGGGGTCAAACTTCCTCAAGTCCTCTATCCTCTCCCCTATTCCTACGAGCTTTATCGGAACCTTTAGGTCGTTACATATTGCGATAACTATCCCTCCTTTCGCAGTTCCGTCGAGCTTTGTGAGGGCGATTCCGGTTATGTCCGTTATCTCCTTAAAGGCTCTTGCCTGAGATATTGCGTTCTGACCAGTGTTTGCATCAAGGACTAAGAGAATCTCTGCGGGCTGCCCGGGGAATTCCCTTCCGATGACCTTTTTTATCTTTTGAATTTCCCTCATTAGGCCTTCCTTATTGTGGAGCCTTCCGGCTGTGTCAACTATTAAAACATCCTCTCCCTTTGCCTTTATGCTCTGAATTGCGTCGTAAACTACCGCTGCGGGGTCTGTTCCCTCCTGTGCCTTTACAATCCTTGCCCCAGCCCTTTCTGCCCAAACCTCCAACTGTTCAATAGCAGCTGCTCTGAAGGTGTCTGCTGCCGCAATGACAACGGAGTGTCCCTCATCCTTGAGCTGTTTTGCCAATTTCCCTATCGTCGTCGTCTTTCCGACGCCGTTCACTCCGAGAACCAGAATGACCGACGGCTTCTCCTTTATGTTTAATTCTCCCCTGCAACTCCTTAAGAGCTCCTTAATCCTCTCCTTTAAGAGCTCTAAGAGTTCATCGGACCTCTTAATCTTCCTCTTCTTTGCCTCATTTCTCAGGTACTCAATAAGCTCTAAAGTCGTTTTTACTCCTACGTCTGCAAGGATTAACCTCTCTTCAAGTTCTTCAAAGAGCTCCTCGTTTACATCCCTTCCCAAAAATTGAGAGAGCCCGAGGGCTTCCCTCGTTTTCTGAAGCCCCTCCTTAAAGCTCCTCAGTATTTTCAAGCCCCCTATTCCTAACTTCTCCTCAACCTCCCTTTTCTTTACCATGTAGTCAAAGGAGAAGCTCTCGGGGACCTTTCCCTCAATTTCCTTTAGTGATTTGTAGGCTAAGTCGTAGAGTCCTTCCTTTATGTATAGGTTTGCTATGTAGTAATTTGAGAGGAAGGAGAGCTTTTCGTTCTGACTGTTCCTTGCGACATCATAAAGGTTTCTGGCCTTCTGGTAGTTCTCCCTGTATTCCTCTATCAGTCCCTTAATGAAGGAGCTGAACTCCCTCCCTAAGCTCCTCTCAATTTCGTCAATGTAGGGTTCTATTTCCCTGTAAAGGGCAAGGTTTCTGATTAATTTCGTTACCTCTTCAATTAGCTCCCCTTTACTGTATATCAGTGCATTCTTCAGGGCCTCTGGAGCTCTCTTTTCGTTTTCCTCTGCAAGTTTCAGCCACTTTTCTGGCTGTTGTGGGTTCTCTTTAAGCTCATCCTCAAGCTTCTTTCCTCTCCTAAAAAAGCCGAACATCCTTGCTCCTTGTAGGTTTTAAAGAAAACTATCTACTGCATTTCATTTGTCAACTTTACGAGCTTACAGAGTAGCTCATAAGGTCTTCCTTCCTCCATTGCATTTATGGAGAGCTCTATTCCCTCCTCAACGCTCTTTACCTTTTCGCCGGCAATCAGTGCAAATGCCGAGTTAAGGGCAACGATGTCCCTCTTTGCTCCCCTCTCCTCTCCTGTAAGGATTTTCCTAACTATCTCCCTGTTCTCCTCAAGGGTTTCCCCTCCCTTTAACTCCGAGAGGGGAGCTCTTCTAATTCCAAAGTCCTCGGGAGATATCGTGTAGCTTTTCATCTCTCCGTTATTTATTTCGGTTACTTTCGTAAAGTCGCTCACGGTTATCTCATCGGTTCCGTCAAGGCCGTGAACGATAAATGCCCTTTCTGTCCCGAGCTTTAATAAAACTTCTCCCAACTTTTCTGTGAGGCTCTCGTCGTAAACTCCCATTAACTGCCTTACGGCCCTTGCCGGGTTCGTCATGGGGCCGAGCAGGTTAAAAATTGTCCTTATTCCCAACTCTTTTCTCGGCCTAACGACGGTGGCCATTGCCGGGTGAAATTTGGGGGCAAACATGAATCCAAATCCCAATTCCTCAATGCACCTTGCAACTTGCTCCGGTTCAAGGTCTATTTTTACTCCAAAGCTCTCCAAAATGTCTGCACTTCCGCACCTACTTGATACCGACCTGTTGCCGTGCTTTGCAACCGGAACCCCGCAGGATGCAACGACAAGGGCAACAGTTGTTGATACGTTAAACGTCCCCTTTAAGTCCCCTCCGGTTCCGCAGGTGTCAACGAGTCTCTTCCTCAAATTCTCCGGCAGTGGAACTTTCCTGCTCTTTTCCCTCATTACTTTCGTAGCTCCTGAAATCTCATCAACCGTTTCTCCCTTACACCTGAGGGCGACGAGTGTGCCTGCTATCTGAACGTCCGAGAGTTTCCCCTCCATTATCTCCTTAAACAGCTCATAACTTTCGTTTTCGGAGAGGTCTTTTCCTTCAACAATTTCATTTAGCAGTTTTCTAAATTCCATAATTCTTCCCCTTTAAGGATTTTTCCTTTAAATCTCTCAACCACTTCCGCTAAAACTTCAGGACTTTCTATCTTAAATAGGTGGCTTCTGCACTTACAGTCACTTGCTCCGAATCCCTCAATTTCCCTGCACGACTTTGAGAGCTCCCTCGCAACCTCACACTCAATTCTCCTTCCCTCAAAGAGGGAAACCTCTAAAACTTCAACATTTTTGTTGCAAGTAAGGAAATCTATGTGCCAGTGTTTCCTCTTTTTACCCTTCAAGTGCCTCTCAATTCTCCTCTTCAGTCCGCCCATTGCAGAGCCGCAGTAGGTGTAAACTCCCTCTTTAATAAAAAATTCCCTTCCGCTCTTAACTATAACTCTTAAGTCCTTTTTCACCTTCAGAGTCAAACAGTAACTACCCTTCAACATTTATCTCCTCAAGGGGTTTTCTACCTTGGGCTCCGATTGTTAAGCTGTCTCCCCCTTCAAGGAGAAACCTCCTGTAACCGACGTAGGCGACCATTGCTCCGTTGTCTGATGTGTAGGGGAGCTCTGGGAGAAAAACCTCGTAACCCCTCTGGGAGAGCTCCTTCAGCTTATCCCTTAAGAGAGAGTTTGCAGAAACTCCTCCGGAAACGGCTATTCTCTTTACTCTGAACTCTTTGAGAGCTCCTTCCAACTTTCCGATTAGGTACTCAATTGCCGTTTTTTGGAAGGAAGCTGCAATCTGCTCTTTAGGGTATCCCTTCTCAATCAATCTCCTCACGGCCGTTTTCAGTCCGCTGAAGCTGTAATTAAATCCCTCTACCCTCGGCTTTGGTAAGTTTAAATAGCTTTCCTTAAACTCTGAATACATTCTGTCTATTATGGGTCCCCCGGGATAGCCGAGTTTTAACATCTTTGCCACCTTGTCGTAGGCTTCTCCTACCGCATCATCGAGGGTCTTTCCGACAACTTGGTATTTCCCCAGTCCTTTAACTAAGGCTATCAGAGTGTGTCCCCCGCTGACTACCAGTGCTAAAAAGGGATACTCAGGTTCACTACCTATGAAGGGTGAGAAGATGTGTGCCTCTATGTGGTGGACGCCCTTTAGAGGAATACCCCGACAAAAGGCGATTCCCTTTCCAAAGGTAAGCCCTACAAGTAGTGCAGGTAGGAGTCCCGGAAATCTTGTAACTGCCATTAGGCCAACATCGGTCGTTTCAACTCCTGCCACCTTCAAGGCTTCCCTGTAAACCACATCTATATTTTCGGCGTGTTTCCTTGCAGCAATTTCAGGAACCACTCCCCCGAAGGGAGAGTGGAACTCATACTGTGAGGAGACAACGTTGCTTAGGACTCTGTTTTCCCTTGAATCGTAAACTGCAACAGAAGTATCATCGCAGGAAGTGTCTATTCCGACTACAATCAAGTTTCCACCTCTAAATCCCAGTATATTTCGGGCCTATAGCCGAGTCTCTCTTCCTCGTCCGTTGCTATCTCCGAAATTTTACTTGCAACTTTCGGCTTTACGTCTTTTGAATCTGCAATTACCTTCAGACAGGCATCAACAAAGATTTCACAAACCGGAACGACCTCCACCCTCTTTACTCCCTCTATTTTTTCAACCTCCTCAACTATTCTCTTAATAAAGTCCCTCTCCTCCATCACTTCCTCTTTAGGACAACTATCTGGTTTCTCAGGGTCTTTACCGCCGTGTTAAAGAGCTCCCTCAGGTCACCATACTCTTTAGGGGGAATAATCCTCTTCTTCAGAACCATTTTGGAGACCATTCCGATTTTTTCCTTCTCTACTTTCCACTTAATTGAAAACTCACCGACCCTGTTCTTAAACTCAAAGTTTTCCGGCTTTAAGTAGAGTGAGTATCCCTTTGGGATTGAGAGCTCCACTTCCGACTCCTTCATCATCTTGTATCCGACAACGTAAGGGTACTTTCTCTTTTTTGGTGCCACCAGTGAGATTAATCTGCTGTAATCGGGAGCTGGGAACTTGGCAAGGAGGTAGTGGGATGTCATCGTTCCGTAATTTTCGTCATACCCTTTAATCTCTATCCAGACTCTGTCCTTGTTGGGATTTTTGTAGTCTGAAAGTTTGAATTCCTCAACGTTAAATCCCGGTGAGACTTTTGCGGCTAAACCCTCAACGTATCTCCTTATCTGTTCCTTTGTTGAGTTAATCAATCTGGCCTTTTCAAAGATTGCGTAAACGCCCGTGTAGACGAACTTGAAGTTGCCGTCAAGCCTTCCGAAGGGCTTTAATTGGAACTTCCCCTCAAATCCCTCAACGTTCTCCTTTGGCGGAAAGACCGGTGTTTCCGTAACGAGTCCTTTTTCCCTTTCAACGTCAACTATTAAAACTCTCCTTCCCTGGTCTCCGGGAGGTAGCAGTCCAAATGGAACGAAGTCTGAAGTCGTGTCCATAAAGAGCCACTTTCCGTTCCACCTGATTGCCGCAATTTCGTGGTTGAATGCGGTGGGCATCGGCATTTCGGGGTCCATGTTTGCCCTGCTCATCGTGGGTATGAGGACGGGATAACCCTTTACGCCGATGACCTTTAACATTGCTATCAGTAGTGTTGCGTGGTCCTTACAGTCTCCGTACCTGTTTTTTAAGACCTCTGAAGCCTTGTGAGGCTTGTATCCGTTTATTCCAAACTCCATTCCTACATACCTGATGTTCTGGGAAACGAAGTTGTAGATAGCCCTTATTTTCTCCTCTTTACTCTTCTTTCCCCTGATAACCTGAAGGGTGACTTCCCTTACGAGCTTATCGGGCTTGATGGCTTCCTTTGAGAGCTCCGAGTACCACCGTGCAACTTCGTTCCAGCTTTTAAGTGACGTTATTGAAATCCTCTTTGCCAGCTCCTCAAAGGGAGGCATGTTTGGTTCGCTCTCTATCGGAGGGACGTCCTTGAGCTCCCAGTGGAGCTCTATGAACTTTCCCCTGTCCTTTTCTCTCGGTTTTTGGTGAAAGTTGTAGGTTTTGTACTTAAAAAACCTGTTTTTTGGAATTTCCGCTGTAAATGAGGTCTCCTTTATCGGGTATTCGTCCTGCATGAAGTTGGTTTCCCAGAACTGGTCCTTCATGTAGGGTTTAACTGTTTTGAGCTCGTAGGCATACTTAATTACCGCTCCCTTGGTTACTGCAGGCATTGAAATTGTTTGGTATTTAAGGTCTGAATATATTGGAGCTTCCGAGACAAACGGTGGATAGACGACGTTGAAGGCCTTCTTTTCCGGTTTAACAACCTTTCCGTCGGGGGTTATTGTGTATGCGTAGAGGACTTTTAACTTCTGATGTTCGGTTGAAAAGGGAATCACTATCTCCCCAAAGTCCTTTATTCCCCTCTTTCCAGTAATTTTTACGGCCTTTTCCTCCCTCCAGACCTTTCTCCCGTCGGGATAAAACTTGACGTAGCACCTGTCGTAGAGGATGAGAGCTCCGTAATTCTCCCCTCCTTGGGAGTTAACAGTTAAAATAGAAAGCAGAATAAGGATGGCGGTTAGAAGCCTCTTCATCTTCTCCTCCTATTCTGTTATTCCGTCTTCCCTTACTGCCCTCAGAAGTTTTTCTATTATTCTCTCTATAAGCTCCTCTGAGTCTGCCTCAACCATTATTCTGAGAACCGGTTCCGTTCCGGAATACCTTATCAGCAACCTTCCCCTTCCCGAGAGTTCCCCTTCGGCCTCTTCCACTGCCCTTGAGAGATTTGTGAGCCTTTCAAGGGAAACCTTTTCCCTTACCCTTACATTTACGAGCTTTTGAGGATAAAGCTCAAAGAGTTTGAATACATCACTCATCGGCCTTCTCAGGGATTTGACGATTGATGCAACTAAAACTGCCGTTAGTATGCCGTCTCCAGTTTTGTTAAATTCCCTTACTATTATGTGGCCCGACTGTTCTCCGCCTACGAGAGCTCCCACCTCCTCCATCTTTTCAGAGACGAACCTGTCCCCCACAGGCGTTCTGTGGAGCCTCAATCCCCTGTTTTCTAAAAACTTTTCAAGTCCCATGTTGCTCATGACGGTAGCCACCACTTCACTCGATTTGTCCGAGTAGTGGAGGGCTAAAAGACCGATAATTTTGTCTCCGTCAATTACGTTTCCCCTTTCATCAACAGCTATACACCTGTCTCCGTCTCCGTCAAAGGCAAATCCCATGTCAAGGTTGAGTTTCTTAACCTTCTGTGCTATAAACTCGGGGTGGAGAGCTCCGCATCCCTCGTTAATGTTTTTACCGTCAGGCTCGGCATTAAACGTGAAAACTTTAGCCCCTAAGGCATTAAAGACTACCGGTGCTATTTGATAGGTTGCCCCGTTTGCACAGTCAATTCCTATCTTTAGCCCCGACAGGTACCTTCCGGCAGACTCAAGGTGTTTCTTGTAGGAGTCAACGAGGTTGTATCCGTCAAAAACCCTTCCTATCTCTTCGGGGCTTGCCTTTGGAAGTTCGTACTTGTTGAAAATTACGAGTTCTAAACCTCCCTCTTCGGCTTCAGAAAACTTTTCTCCTCTTTCATTGAAAAACTTTAAACCGTTGTATTCGTAAGGATTGTGTGAGGCTGAAACCATTACTCCGCCGGAGAGGTCTCCCCTGTTTACAAAAAATGAGATGGCTGGAGTAGGAACGGTTCCGACGTCAATAACGTCAACACCGGTAGAGGTGAGTCCTCCTATAAAGGAAGACTTAATCATGTCCGACGAGAGTCGGGGGTCCTTTCCTACTACGACCGTATTCTTCCTTTCGGGGAACTTTGCGTTTAGGTAAACTCCGTAAGCTATTCCGATTTTTTGAACCATTTCGGGAGTTAGGGGATACCTGTTGGCTATTCCCCTGATGCCGTCCGTTCCAAAGAGTTTTCTCCTAACTTTCACCTCTTCTCCTCCAGAGTTATTTTTACCTCTTTCGGCTCTACGCTATAAACAGTTTTTAACTTGAGGACAAAGGTTGCGGGGAGTTTAACACCTTTAAGGTCAATCCTTTCAGTTTTAACTTCAAAAACAAAGTCCTTCTTGTCCTCCGGCAGTAGAACCACGGCATAGTTGGGGTCTATTTTCACTTTGGCTCCCTTTGGGATGTCCTCTGCGTTCAAAACTACCGGAACGATTTTTCTGTAAAGCTTTTCTATTTTCACCTTTATCATTTTGGGAGATACCTTTTTCAGTTTGACCGATTCAACCGGTAGCTGAATGTTTTCCTTCCTTATCCTTATCATTTTCCATCCGCTTCCCTCAATATTTGGGGGGAGAATAAGCTTAACCTCCTTTAATCCCTCTAAGCTTAAAATATCCTTCCTGTACCCTTCTATTCTTAAGGTTATCTTTCTTGGGGAGTAATCTACAACTTTGTAGTTTCCTTTGGGAACAGGTTTGTAGTTCACCGTAATTGTTGTATCAACAATCTCCTTGTTCGTTGCTAAAAACCAGAGGAGAATTGAAAAGACAACGGCAAGTAGCTTGTACTGAAAGTTGTTTGTTATCAAGTTATAGAGCTTCTTCATTCTCCTTCCTCTTAAAAAGACCGAATCGCTCCCTCTTTTGAGGAGACCTTATGAGAAGTCCCGTAAGTACCTTTTTGAGCTTTTGAGGGTCAAGGTTTTTTATGAGCTTTCCAGAGTATGAGACCGATATTGCTCCCGTTTCCTCAGATACCACTATTGAGACGGCGTCGGTTTCCTCACTTATTCCTATTGCCGCCCTGTGTCTCGTTCCAACAGTTTGGGGGAGATTCGGATTGAGGGTTAAGGGGAGAAATGCTCCTGCTTTGTAAACTCTCGTCTGTTTAATGATTGTGGCTCCGTCGTGTAGAGGAGTTCCCGGCCAGAATATCGTTATGAGGAGCTCCTTTGAAACTACTGCATCAATAACCGTTCCGGCCTCAATGTAGTTGTCAACGTCTATCTCCCTCTCTATTACTATGAGAGCTCCGATTCTGTTCTCCGACATTACCGCTGCTGCCCTAACGATTTCCTCGATTGTCCTCTCTATCTCCTCCTCGGCTGCAAATATTCCGAACCGCTTTTCACCGATTCTTGAAATCAGTTTTCTTATTTCAGGCTGGAATATTACTATCAGGCCGAAAGTTCCCACGGTTATAAGGCCGTTAAATAGAAACGATAGTGTGTATAGATGTAAGAGCTTTGCAACCACGCCGAGGGCTAAGATGAGGAGTAGCCAGATTAGTACCTGGAGAATTCTCGTCTTTGACAGGTTAATTAGTATCCAGTAAACAATGACAGAAACTGCAATGATGTCCAAAACGTCTGTAAAGTTGAGTTTTGGGATAAACTCTAACACTCTATTCCCTCTATGCTGTTGGCAATTTCTATTGCTTGAACGGTTTCCTTTACATCGTGGGCCCTTATTATCTTAGCCCCCTTCATGACTGCAACCGTAGCGGCGGCCAAACTTCCGGCCAACCTCTCCTTCGGCTCATCAACTTTTGTAATCTTTCCTATGAAGCTCTTTCTTGAAGCTCCTATCAGGATGGGTCTTCCTAAAATCCTCAATTCACCTAACCTCTTTAGAATACACAGGTTATCCTCTACTCTCTTTCCAAAACCTATTCCCGGGTCAACTATCAGTTTTTCAACGTCTACCCCTTCCTTAGCTCCGATTTCTATGGACTTTTCAAGGTAGTCAATAATCTCTGAAACTACGTCCTCATAGTAGGGGTTTTTCTGCATTTCCTTGGGTCTTCCCTTCGTGTGCATTATTACGGCAGGGCACTTGTATTCCGCGACCACTTTTGCCATGTTATCATCAAATCTAAAACCGCTTATGTCGTTGACGATGTCTGCTCCGGCTTCAAGGGCCCTCTGGGCTACGGAGCTCTTATAGGTGTCAACCGAGATAAAGACGTCATCCCCTAACTCCTTCCTTACCCTTTCAACAACGGGAATGACCCTCTTTATCTCCTCCTCCTCAGGAACCGGCTCTGCACCCGGCCTCGTTGATTCTCCCCCAATGTCAATTATTTTAGCCCCCTCCTCAATCATCTCCCTACACCTTTCTACTGCTAAGCTTAAAGTGTTAAACAGCCCTCCGTCGGAAAAGGAATCGGGAGTAACGTTTAGGATGCCCATTACGACGGGCCTGGAGAGCTCCAAAACCCTTCCCCTGTATTCTATTCTGAAATTTTCCCTTTCAAACCTTTCAACCGTGTCCTCTATGAGACTGCTGAGCTCCCTTAAACCGAAAGGTTGGAGTTTTAGTTTCTCAAGCAGTTTTTTGAGAGCTCTCCTGTTTACTATCAGTAAAACCTTCCACTTTCCCGGTTTAAAGAGGGAGGCACTCCGAGGGACGGCACAGTCTCCCCCCACCGAAATGGCATCCTGCTTTAAAATGTTTGCTCCCCGCGTGTCAATCCCGTCAACTTCAATGAGGAGTCCCTCTGCCTTTTGGGAGAGAATCTCTGCTCCCCTTTTCGTATTTCCTATCCTCAGGAGGTAGTCCTCTACTTCCTTCTTGTCTTTAAATTTCCTTATTCTTACTTTCATTTTAACCTCAAATTTATAGGCAAATTATACTTTTAGAGGTGAGATGAGAACAGTTATAACTGCTCATAAGAACATGGATTTGGATGCCCTCGGAGCTCTCGTCGGTCTCAAAAAGCTCTATCCCGACGCTATTGTCGTTCTTCCCGAAACGAGGGGAGAGGATGTCAACTTAGTTTTGAGGGAAAATCCCGACATATTTGAGTTTGTTGAGGAAAGTTCTTACGAAGGAGAAATTGATAGGCTCGTTGTTGCAGATACAGATTCCGTTGAGAGGCTTCCCGATACGGTAAGGAAAAACCTCTCGGAGAAGACAGAAATAATAGTCTTTGACCACCACTCTGATGAGTTTGACCTGCCTGCAGAGGTCCACTTTAAAAATGTCGGTTCAACCTCCTCCCTCGTAACGCTTCTCTTGAAAGGAAAGGGAATGGTTCCTTCTCCTCAGGAGGCTTCCCTTCTCCTCCTTGGAATATACTCAGACACCGGTTCCTTTAGATACCCTTCCACAACTTCTATGGACTTTATGGCGGCTGCTTACCTCCTCGGAGTTGGAGCTGAAATCTCCTTTGTAAAGAGGTACCTCCCGAGGGAATTTTCTTCTGAGGAGTTAGATTTATTGAAAGTTCTAAAGGACAACCTCAGCGTTTTAAACGTTCACGGTAACAGGATTGGATTGACTTACGGGAGATTTGACTCCTATGTGGGGGAAATTTCCCCCTTGGTGAGTAAACTCCTTGAGATAACGGGATTACCTGCACTCTTTGGCGTCTTTGAGGTTCGGGGAACCACATTTTTAATAGGGCGTTCCCAGAGCTCCAAAGTTGACGCATCTCGGGTAGTAAGGATGTTCGGAGGTGGCGGGCACCCGGAGGCAGCTTCTGCATCGATAAAGGGCAGGACGGTCTTTGAGGTCTTGGCAGAACTTGAGGAGGTTTTGAAGGAGAGCGTTGAGCCGCTCATCAGGGCCAGGGACATTATGACCTCCCCGCCGATAACCGTTTCTGAAGGACTTTCTGTCTCCGAAGCTCGTTTAGTTTTAATGAGAAACAGCATAAATGCCGCTCCAGTTGTCAATTCTCGGGGAGAGATAGTCGGAATAGTTAACCGAAGTTTATTGGATAAGGCCGTTTATATGGGACTTGAGAAAGAGAGTGTGGGCAGCGTTGTGGAGAGGGAGTTTTTCTCCGTCTCTCCGGAAACTTCACTCAGTGAAGTTGAAAAAATAATTGTAGAGAAGCATCAAAGTTTTGTTCCGGTTGTTGTATCGGGGAAACCGGTAGGAGTAATTACCCGAACAGACCTCCTGCTGAGCTCGTACGGTGGTGAGATTTCCGAGATTTCAAGCTTTTATGAAAGGAGGCTCAAGTCCTCTCCGAAGTTCAGAAATGTAAAAAGCCTGATTGAGGGAGCTCTACCGAATAACCTCCTCAATCTCATTTTGGAAATAGGAAAGTTGGCCGATGAGAGGGGAATTAACGCCTACATAGTTGGAGGTTTCGTAAGGGACTTAATGCTAGGAAGGAAAAATTTTGATGTAGATATTGTCGTTGAAGGGGATGCTACCGATTTTGCAAAGTTTGTTGCCGATAGGTTGGGGGCGAAGGTTCACACCTTTGACAGGTTCAAGACGGCAGTGCTCGTATTTCAGGACGGAACGAGAATTGACTTGGCCTCTGCAAGGACGGAAGTTTACAGGTTTCCCGGAGCTCTACCCGAAATAGACATTGCTCCCCTCAAAAAGGACCTGTTCAGGAGGGACTTCACAATTAACACCCTAGCCGTAAAGATAAACTACTCCGATTTTGGAAAACTGATAGACTTTTTCGGAGGACTTAAGGACTTAAAGGACAGGAAAATAAGGGTTCTCCACTCCCTTTCCTTCGTTGAAGACCCAACGAGAATACTGAGGGCGCTCAGGTTTGCAACGAGGTACAGGTTTGAGTTGGGGAAGCACACCGAGAAACTCCTGAAGATGGCCGTTGAAAAGAAACTCTTTAAAACCGTTGAAGGACAAAGGATTTACCACGAGCTTAAACAGATACTCCTTGAGGAAAATCCCCTCAGAGTCTTTTTAAAACTTGAAAAGTACGGGATTTTAAGGGAGCTCTTTCCGGGTCTCAAGTGGAATAGACATAAAAAAGACCTCTTTGAGAGGGTCCGAAAACTCATCATTTGGCACAAGTTTGAGTTTCCAAAGTCCGATGCCGATTACCATCTGGTTTACTTCGGAGCTCTCTTTTACGGCGAACCACCCGACAGAATAAAGAGTTTTTTAGACTTCCTTGCCTTTCCCAAAAAGGAGAGAAAGAGGCTTGAGAAGTACATTACAGAAGCCGGAAAAACAGCTAATTTGCTAAAGAAAAGTAGGTCTCCGAGTGAGGTTTATAGAATTCTGTCGGGCAAGGATGACGAGTTTCTCCTCCTCACCGCTTCTCTCTTTCCCGATGTTGAGGAGAAGGTTATTGGCTTTATGAAAGACTTAAGGTGTATTGAGCCTCTCGTTTCGGGTAGGGATTTAAAGGAGTTGGGCCTTAAACCGGGTCCTGCTTACAGAGAGATTCTCAATAGGATAAAATACGAAATCATGGATGGAAAGCTATCTCGGGAAAGTAGAGACGAGCAGATTTCAAGGTTAAAGGAGTTGGTTGTTGGAAAAACTCTTAAAGGGAGTTAACTATTTATCCCTTTCTCTCTTGGCAGTTTCCTTGGGCCTTTTTGTCTCCTCTCTCTTTGGATACAAAATCAAAACGGATAAATTTTCCCTGTTCTCAAGTTTTTCGTGTAAAGAAAGGAAACTTTCCTATGACTTTTTCGTTGAGAGGGAAGGTTTCTTTAAGCCCGTGAAGATAGTTAAAAAGGAAACCAAGAAGATTCCCATAGAGGAGACACTTTCACTGAATGACTATACTTTAAAGGGAACCGTTGTTTGCAGCCGTTGTGGTCACAGCATAGCGATTTTGGAAAAGGGTAAAGTTACAAAAATTGTCGGTGAAGGAGAAGTTTTTAACGGTTATAGGCTTAAAAAAGTTTATCCAGATAGGGTTATCTTTTCAAAATCGGGAAGAGATATTGTTTTACTTTTGAATAGACCTAAAAATAAAATGCTGATTAACAAACTTAATAAAAAAAAACTTCCTACTGAAAGGAAGTTTTTTGTAAAGAGAAGTGAAGTTTTAGAGGAGATTTCCACGGGGAGATTCCTTAGATACATAAATATTGTCCCGGTAGATAATCCTCCCGGTCTAAAAGTGAACTACGTTAATCCAAGGAGCTTTATCTACAAACTTGGGATAAGACCCGGAGATATAATCATTTCAATTAACGACATACGAATCAGGACTCCCGAGGACTCTTTTTCCGCCTTTGAGAAATTGAAAAATTCAGATTCTATTACAATAGAGATTGTAAGAAATGGCAAAAGGCAGAAACTAAACTATGAATTGGAATAGGGAGATGCCATGAGGAATAAGCTAGTTGCTCTCAGTATGCTTTTGATTCTTTCTTCAATTCCCGGAATTTCTTATTCACAGGAGCCAACCTCTGTTCAGGTAAACTTTGAGGACGTTGACATAAAGGACTTTACAAAGGTTGTAAGTAGGGCAATAGGTAAGGACATCATAATTCCTCCAAACCTTAGGGGGAAGATAACGATAGTTTCTCCAAAGCCTATTCCTAAGAGGGAGCTCTACAACCTCTTCGTTGTCGCACTTGATGAGTTAGGTTATCAGGTCGTTGACTACGGAAACTACCTAAAGATTGTGAGAAGCAGGGAAGCTCCGAGGGAATCTGTTAGGATTGCTTCGGGAAGGTTAGACGGGGGAGACAGAATCCTTACCTACGTTTACATCCCGAGACACGTAAAGGTTATTGACGTTGAGTCTCTCGTTAGGAACATGCTTTCAAGGATTGGGCGGGTTTCTTTCGTTAGGAATTCTAACGCTTTGGTTATAACCGATAAGGAGAAAAATATAAACCGAATTCTGAAAATCTTAGGTAGGATTGATAGAGCTCCCGTCAAACTGCAGATAGCTTCCTTTTCTCTGAAAAACGCAGATGCAAAGGACGTTGTAAAAATTTTGTCAGCCCTCCTTAACAGGGGATTTGCCTTTGACATAACAAGAACAATTCCAATTCCTGGTAGGGATTACTACCACTTTGTTACCGATGAGAGAACCAATACCGTTTACTTGGTCGGAACGAGGGGAGTTATAGAGAGGGTGAGGGAGCTCCTTCCAAAAATTGATGTTCCCATCAGCGTAAAGTCGGGGAACATTCACATTGTAAAACTTAAGTACGCTTTTGCAGACGATACGGCGAAAGTGTTGGATTCACTCTTTAAGGGGAGTGGGAAGAACAAGTACGGTTTAACAGGAACCGTTAAAGTTGTTGCCGACAAAGGGAGCAATTCCTTGATAATTCTTGCCTCTCCTCAGGACTTTTCCATAGTAAAGGAGGTCATTAACGGGATAGATGTTAAAAGACCCCAAGTCTTTGTTGAAGTTCAGATTGTTGAAATGTCCATGGACAAACTTTTGCAGCTTGGAGTTGAGTGGAAGTTTTTAGCAAGAGGAGAACACGTTCCTTTTGGTGGAAGTCTTTACGGTAGTTTACCCCTGCAGCCCGGATATCCGTCCTCAGTATCTCCGGGACTTCTTCTTGGACTTGCCAAGTGGAGAAACGGAACGCCCGACATAGGGCTCCTCCTAAATGCCTATGCCAAAGAAGGAGGAATTAACGTTATTGCAACTCCTCAAATTTTGACCCTTGATAACGAGGAAGCCGAGATTAACATATCAAAGGTTATCCCTTATTCAACAGGAATGAAGTACGATGCCAATAACAATCCGGTTATCTCGTACGACTATAAGGACGTTGGAATTGTCCTTAAGATAACTCCACATATAACTTCCTCGGGAGAGGTGAGGTTAAAGGTCTATGAGAAAGTGGAGGACGTCGTCGGTTATGCAAATGCCGACCAGACGGCTCCAATAACCTCAAAGAGAGAGGCCAAAACTACCGTTGATGTTCAGGACGGACAAACCCTCGTAATTGGTGGTCTCATTAAAAGTAAAAAGCTGACAACCGTTGAAAAAGTTCCCATTTTGGGAAACATTCCTATCGTCGGTAACCTGTTTAAAAAGACTGCTCACCAGATAGAGAAGACCAATCTCCTTGTCTTTATAACTCCCCACATTGTTAGGAGTGTAGAGGAGGAAAATCAGCTAACCAGAAACAGGATAAACATTTACTTGAATAATTTAAAGGAGATTGAAAAATCAAGAAAGGGCATATTTTCAGATATTAAAGGATTTGGAAAGTTTGAACTTAATGAGGAGATAAACTTTAATGTCAAGGACATTAACTGAGAGTGAATTTTTAAGTCTTCTAAGAGAAAAGAACCTAATTCCTGACCAAGAATTTTCCTCCTTTAGGCAAGTTTCCGGGATTTTGAAGTGGAATCTGCCGGAAATTAAAGAGGCGTTCTTATCTTCCGGTTTTGAGTTTTACGATGCTTTACCCGAAATAGATTCCTCCCTCTTCAAGAAAGTTCCTATGTCAGTTCTCAGAAAGGAGAAGGTAATTCCTATCAGAGATGACGGGAGTTTTATAGTTGTTGCAACGGATAATCCCTTTAATTACTCCGGATTAAAGAAAGTTGAATGGTACTTCTCAAAGCCAATAAGGGTAGTAGTTGTTCCGTTTGATGAAATCGTAAATTTCTTTTCATTAAGAGAGGATGAAAGGGAAGAAATTGAGGAGTCCTCTTACGGTGAAGACCTCCTGACTTCTGAGGAGGAAGCTCCTGCAGTTAAGTTTATAAACGACATTCTAACCCTTGCCGTAAGAGCAAGGGCCTCCGACATTCACTTTGAGCCTTTTAAGGACAGGATGCGGGTTAGAATAAGAATAGACGGAGTTTTAAAGACCGTTCGCGAACTCCCCCCCTCAAAAGTTCCGTCGGTAGTTTCCCGATTAAAAATTATGTCTAACCTTGACATAGCTGAGAAGAGGCTCCCTCAGGATGGAAGGATAATGGTTCGCATAGGGGGGAAAGAGATAGATATAAGGGTCTCTACTCTACCGACTTACTTTGGAGAGAGAATCGTATTAAGGCTCCTTTCTAAAGAAAGCGTTCTCTACTCTACGAAGGAGTTGGGATTACTTCCGGGTGATTATGAGAAATTTATGAAACTCATCAAAACTCCCCACGGTATAGTTCTTGTAACGGGACCTACTGGTTCTGGAAAGACGACCACTCTCTACGCATCCCTTTCTGAGATTAACAGTGAGGGAATTAACATAATAACGGTTGAAGACCCCGTGGAGTACCAGCTTGACGGAATATCTCAGGTTCAGGTTAAACCGGACATAGGCTTAACGTTTGTTAGAGCTCTCAGAAGCATCCTCCGTCAAGACCCCGATGTAATAATGATAGGAGAGATTAGGGACACCGAGACTGCCGAAATAGCCATTCGTTCTGCACTTACGGGCCATTTGGTTTTCTCCACCCTCCATACGAACGATGCTCCCTCATCGGTGACGAGGCTCATTGATATGGGAATTGAGCCCTTTTTGGTTGCCTCATCGGTTGTAGGTGTTATTGCTCAAAGACTCGTGAGAAAAGTGTGTCCTTACTGTAAGGAAGCCTATACTCCTTCTCCCGAAGTCCTTAGGGATTTGGGTATAGAGGGTTATTCCGGAAAGTTTTTCAAAGGTACCGGTTGCGACTACTGTATGGGAACGGGCTACTTAGGAAGGACAGCAATTTACGAAATTTTAGAGATTGATAAGGAAATTAGACACCTTATTCTAACGGGTAAGGATAGTGATGAGATAAAGGAGTTTGCCGTAAAAAGGGGAATGAAAACCCTTAAATCGGACGGAGCTGAAAAGGTGAAGATGGGGATAACCACACCTGAAGAAGTTTTAAGGGTAGCTCGAGGATAATGGCAGTTTTTCTATATAAGGGAATAGACTCTTCGGGAAAGGAAACTTCGGGAGTTATTGAAGCGTCCACGAAATCTGAAGCCTTTTTGTTGTTAAAGAGAAAGGGCATATACCCTATTGAGCTGTCCGAGGAAAGTAAAAAGGAAAAGAAAAAAAGCTTTTCCTTTTTACGGAGAGGAATAAGAGCGGAGGAGCTTATAGTCTTTTTCAGGACTCTTTCCAATCTCCTTGATGCAGGAATTCCCCTCGTTGAGGCCGTTGATTCCTTTGCCAGTGATGAGGAAAATAAACGCCTTAAGGTTTTCTTCAAAAAGGTAGTAAATAATCTGAAGGAAGGATGTTCTTTCTCGGAGGCCTTAAAGAATGCAGGACTTAAAGATCCAGTTGTTCTTTCCCTTATTGCATCGGGAGAAAAGTCTGCCCTTCTTCCTAAAAATCTCTTGGTGATAGCTAACATCTTGGAAAAAAAAGAGAGTACCAAAGCAAAATTTATTCAAGCTCTTATATATCCAGCCATTCTCTTGGTAGTTTCTTTTGGAGTCGTAATTTTTATGATCGTCTCGGTTGTACCTAAAGTAGAAGCAATTTATAAAACCGCCAAGGTTAACTTGCCAATAAGCACGAAATTTCTCCTCTTTTTGAGTTCCTTTTTGCAAAGTTATTATTTATATCTGCTGATTAGCTTTGTAGTGATTTTTGCTTTCCTTTTGCTTCTATTAAAGAAGTACAGACAAGCCTATGATAAAGCTTTACTTAAACTTCCTCTTATTGGAGATGTCATTTTATTTTCTGAGTTATCTAGATTTTTTTTAACCTTTGGTGACTTGTTGTCGGCTGGAATTCAGGTAGTAGATGCCTACTCAACTG
>CAZEDJ010000020.1:0-17900 GCA_964511045.1 uncultured bacterium | reverse complement strand
CGCCCGAATCAAAGGATTTCCTGTGACTCAAAATGTTTCTGATTATTGCAGTTGAGACGTTGTAGGGGAGGTTTCCGAAAAACTTCCACCTGCCGGGGAGCTCCGAAAAGTTAAACTCGGTAGCATCGGCGTGAAAAATCCTTACCTTATCTCCAAACTTTTGGTTTAAGTAATTGACCCAATCCGAATCAACCTCAATCAGAACGACCTCTTTAGGGTTCCGATTGAGTATCTCCTCGGTTAGAGCTCCCCCTCCGGGTCCTATTTCAACGACCCTGTCTCTTTCAGAAATACCTCCGGATTCAACAATTCTCCTTACTACATTTCTGTCCTTTAGAAAGTGCTGTCCCAAGTGCTTTTTAAGTTTCACAACTCCCCTCTTTTACAACTACCCTCACCTTAACGGACTTAAACCTTGCAGTTTTTACAAACCTGTCCGATTCATCACCAAAGAGGGAGTTAATCAAACTCTTTGCCCTGTGAAAGGAGACAAAGAGGGTTCCCCTCCTTATGTGTCTGTTGAAGACGAGGGGAAGGAACGGAGTTTCACCGTTTTCCGATATGAGCTTTATCCTTTCGGCGTTATTCAACCTCTCCCTGTCCTCCTCACTTGCATAGACGACGTCCTCCTGAAAGAGCTTAAACTTCTCAAGGGTCTTACACCTTGAGGTCTGACTTGAATTGTTGTAGTGGAGGAGAATTCTCCCCGTTGTTAAGTAAAAGTCGTCAAACCTCCCCTTTTCAAGGAGTTCCTCAACCATTCCCCTCAACCTGTATCTGTTAAAGACGAGCCTCCCTTTACCGTCGGAGGTTGAGAACCTCTCGGTATGGAGAATGGAAGTTCCCCTTCCGTCCTTAACGGGCCACTGGGGAGCTCTATCAAATTCCCTCTCAAGTAAGTCGTAGGAGGCTCCACCGAACCTCTTTGGGGCATCCTTCCTTAAGCTGTTCCAGACATCCTCAACGGTTTTGAACCCAAAGTCCCTTCCCATCTCCTTGGAAACCGAGGAGATAACCTCCCAATCGTCGGGAAGGTCTGACTCAAAGAGGGGCTTGGAAAGGTGAAGCCTCCTCTCGGCATTTATGTAAACTCCTCTCTTTTCATAACAGCTCTTTACTCCAAATACGACGTCTGCAAATTTCGTAACTTCACAGGGAAAGAGCTCGTTTACCACTAAAAAATCCAAGTTCTCAAAAGCTCTCTTAATTTTGTTTGTATTGGGATGGACGTGAGAAATGTCCTCACCCATAACCCAAAGGGCCCTCACCTCTTTCCTCAAAATTGCGTCAATTATTTCAGGAGTCATGTATCCGACCTCATCGGGAACCCTGTAGTCGGGAAGGTAGTAGGGGAGCATTCCGACGTCACAGGCCCCTTGAACGTTGTTCTGTCCCCTCAGGGGCAAAAGACCCGTTCCGCTCCTTCCCACATTTCCGGTTAAAAGGGCAATGTTTGCAATTGCCATAACCGATTCACTTCCGTCCTCGTGTTCGGTTACGCCCAATCCCCACATAAAGAGGGTCCTCTTTTCGGAAATCTCCTCTGCCAAGCGGTAAATCTCATCGGTGAGGTACTCGTAACCGGGAATTTCCCTGAAAATTTCCGGTTTGGACATCTCATCGGAAAGGAGCTCCCTCCTAAACTCCTCAAAGTTTGAGACCCTCTCCTTTACAAACTCCCTATCGTAGAGCTCCCCCTCAACGATGGCCCTTGAGAGGGCATTGAGAAAGAGGAGGTTTGATTCAAAGGGAATCGTCAAGCGGTACCTTGAAAACTTGAAGAGACCTATCTCTCTAACGTCAATTACTGCAACCGGAACCCCCTCCCTTGCCCTCTCTACTACCCTGTGGGCAACTATCGGGTGGGCTTCCGTCGTGTTTGAACCGATAATAAAGAGAAATTCCGCATTGTAAATCTCATCAAAGGGAACCGAAGCAGCTCCCTCACCAACAGTTTCCCTCAGTCCCTTTAAGGAGGGAGCGTGGCAAATCCTTGCACAGTTGTCAACGTGAGGAGAACCGATAACCTCCCTCGTGAACTTTTGAAACAGATAGGCACTCTCACAGTTCGTTCTCGCTCCCCCTATTGCGGCAAAGGAGCGGGGACCGTAATCGGATGTAATTTCGGAGAGCTTTTTGGCCACAATCTTGTAGGCAAGGGAGTAGGGAACGATAAAAAAGTCTCCCCTCCTTTCGTAAGAATTTTCATCAAGTCCAAATTCCCTCAGGAGCTCCCCTCTGACGAGAGCTCCCCTTATCCTTTCGGGATGGTTTACAAACTCGTGGCCGAACCTCCCCTTTATGCAGAGCTTTCCCTTACTCACAACTCCCGAGCTAACGGGAAAAACCTTTCCGTTTTTAAAACCCAGCTCACACCCAACGCCGCAGTAAGTGCAAACGGTCTTCTTCAAGAGCTCCTCCGCAAAAAGACTTAAAAAAGGATAACAGAGGGAAACTCAAAGAACAAGGTTGACAAAATAATAATGAGAACTATTATTAATATCCCCCTCCAGTTCCCATGGTACCCTCCTTTAGAGCCGGCTCAGCCCGGCTCCTCACACTTTTTTAACCTAAAGAGTGAATCTGGAATTTTAATGTTTTTCTTAAAAATTTTGATGAGATAAACCTGCTTCGTTCCGTCACTCTGAAAAGTAACAACCTCCTTTAAGACGCTCCCTTTAAAGAGGAGCTCCACACGGCTAAAGAGAGAATCCCCCCTCTTTGGCTTCAGGACAAAGAGGCTCTCGGAGCCCCCTTCCATTTCCTTAACGGAGTAAAGCTCTCGGATTCTATTCGGAAATTCAACAATTTGGAGGAGTGGAAATAGAGAGAGGCCCTCATCAACCTCAGAAACATGGCACTCCCCGTCGCCGAGGAAGGTCTCAATAAGCTCCCCGTCTGAAACGACAAAAGCCTTACTCCCCCAAGTGTACCTCCACAGGAACTTCAAAGGCCTCTTGTAGAAAATCTCTCCCCTGTAAAGTGATACCTCATCGCCTGCAACGGGGAGCTCCATCCTCTCCTCAAAAGAGACGTAAAGAGAGTCTATTCCCTTCAGGTAATTCTCAAGGGTAGCCCCGTAGGATGTTTGGAGGAAAAAGAGGAGAATGAGAGCAATAAACTTCACAACTCCCTCCGGCGAATCTAAATTAACCGTGAAGTTAAACCCAATCCTATAAGGGGAAAGATGAAGGTCGTAGGTGGAAAGTATAGGGGAAGACCCATCAAGTCAATGCCCAAAAGGGAAGACACAAAACTGCTGAGGCCGACAACCGAGAGGGTGAAGGAGTCGGTCTTTTCAATCCTGAACAACTACTTGGAGGGGACAAAGTTCCTCGACCTCTTTGCAGGTACGGGCTCAATAGGGATAGAAGCCTTAAGCAGGGGAGCTGAAAGGGTGGTATTTGTTGAAAGTGACAGGAGGTTCTGTAAGCTCATCAGGGAAAACCTTCAGAAATTGGGAATTCCTAAGGAAAAGTATGAAATTATCTGTGATGACTACACAAAGGCACTGAAGAAACTCTCAAGGAGAGGAGAGGTCTTTGACTTTATCTATGCAGACCCTCCCTACGAAAGAGGCTACTACACGAGGGTCGTAAACATGGTGAAAAACTTGGGGCTTTTAGACAGGGATGGACTCCTCATCTTAGAGGAGCCAAAGAAGAACCCGTTTATACCCGAGGACGAAGAGTGGTTGGTTGAAAAGAGAAACTACGGAACGACAACCGTGAGCTTCATAAACTTTCACCCCGAGGAGGAGTAGTGTTTGAGATATCAAAGACGTTTGAGTTTTCCGCAGCCCACTCAGTCCACTCTCAGAGGCTAAAACCGGAGTGGGCCGGGAATACCTATCCAAAGTGCAGAAGGCTTCCCGGACACGGACACAACTACATCTTAAAGGTTTTCCTGAAATCAAAAGAGTTAGACGAAAGCCAAATGGTAACAGACTTTGGGCATCTAAAGTGGCTTAAGAGCTTCATAGACAACTGCTTTGACCACAAACTAATCATCGGAAGTGACGACCCGGCCTTTGACTTTTTCTTTAAGAAGTTGGGGCTGATTGAGGATGACGACTTCTTAATTCCCGAGGGCGAAGCAGAGTTTTTAGCGGTTAATGGGGAATTTAAGATAGAGTCCGGGAGAGTTAAAAGGTTACCGATTGGAAAATTAAAGGATTTCCAGTTCATAACCTTTCACAATTACAAAGGAGAGGAGGAGTCCCCACTTACGGACTTTTACCAGAGGTTAATTGACGGAATATCAATATTCAAGGGCTCACCCACATCGGAGAACCTCGCAAGGTTCTTCTTCAATTTCGTCTCAAAGAACGTTGAACCCTTAGGAGTGAGGTGCAGCAGGGTTGAAATCTACGAAACCCCAACTTCCTGTGCAGCTTACTATGAGGAGTAAGTTAGAGAGCGTTCCGGAGCTCCCGGGAGTTTACCTCTTTAAGGACGAAAAGGGAAACGTCATATACGTAGGAAAGGCAAAGTCGCTGAAGAGGAGAATCTCAACCCACCTCTCCTCAACAGACCCAAACGACAAGAGCTACAAGATAGTAAAGGCCTCATCGGACTTTGAGTTCATAGTAGTAAAAAACGAAAGGGAAGCCCTAAAGCTTGAGGCGGAGTTAATAAAGAGGTACCTGCCTAAGTTTAACGTCCTCCTGAAGGACGATAAGAGCTACCCCTACTTAATCATAACGAGGGAGAAGTTTCCGACCGTAAAGTTGGTCAGGAAAAAGGAGAACGTTGAGGGGGAGAGGTTTGGTCCATTCATCCCCCCTAAGAACGCAAGACAACTGAAGGAGCTCCTTCACAAAACGTTTAAACTCAGAAAGTGTAAGGAGCTGAAAAAGAGGAGTAAGCCGTGTCTCCAGTATTACATTGAAAGGTGCACGGCTCCCTGCTGCGGTTACGTAAGTGAAAAGGACTACAAGAGGCAGGTAAGGGGAGCTCTCTCCTTTCTCAGGGGAAACGTAAAAAAGCTGATAGACGAACTCTTTACGGAAATAGAGAAGGCAGCAGAGAGGCTTGAGTTTGAAAGGGCTGCTGCCCTAAGGGACCAGCTATTTTCACTGAAGGAAATCTACCAGAGGAACTCTCTCCTCTTTGATAGGTTTCCAAACTGTGACATCTTCTACCTTGAGGAAAGGGGCGGAGCCTTTAACGGCGTTAAACTAACCGTTAGAAACGGGATAGTTTACGCAAAGGAGACTTTCCAGTTTGACCCGATAGACCCCTGGGAGGAGGGACTCCTTGAGGAGCTCTTTTCCTACGGAGAGGAGAGAGTATCAAAGGACGTAGTTGGAACGATATGGCTCAAAAATACCTACTCTGAGGAGGGAGCTCCCGAAACAATCCTTACAAACTTTAAGCCCCTTGACAAAAAGTTTAAAACGGAAAGAATCCCCGAGGAGATTCTCCCCCTAATAAGGAAAAACAGGGAAGAGAGGAGGATAAACCTAAACTTAACTGACCTAAAGAGGGAATACGAGTCGGTCTTTTACGACTCATTTCCGGCAAGGGTGGAGGTCTTTGACATATCAACCCTTCAGGGAACGGCAACGGTCGGCTCCTGCGTTGTTTGGGAGAACGGAAACTTTGTTAAGGACGACTACAGGAGATACAGGGTCAAAACGGTAAAGGGGGTAAACGACTACGCTTCAATGGAGGAGGTCCTCAAAAGGAGATTTCGGAGGATAAAGTCAGGAGAGGTAAAGACTCCCGACCTCGTCCTGATAGACGGGGGACTGGGACAGCTGAACGTTGCCTTGAGGGTTCGCGACTCGCTGAACCTCGACTTCAGGGTCTTTTCAATAGCAAAGAGGGAGGAAATTGTCTACACCGACGACGGTGAGGTCGTCAAAACTGTGGAATACCCTCTCCTCTTCAGGTTCTTTACCCAGCTGAGGGACGAAGCACACAGGTTTGCAATAAGCTACAATAGAAAGCTGAGGACAAAAGAGATGTTAAGGAGCCCCCTTGAGGGAATAAGGGGATTGGGAGTTAAGAGGAGAAAGCTCATAGAGAAGTTTTACCCCGATTTAAAGGAGCTCCAGTTTTCAACAGTTGAGGAGCTCCGGAAAATAGGAATTCCCGAGAGGGTGGCAAACGAGGTAATAAAAAGGGCAAGGGAAATATTTGGGGGAAGAGATGAGGGTTGAATTTGAACTTAAAGAGATACTGAAGAGAAAGGGATTAACCGTCTCAACGGCAGAGAGCTGTACCGGCGGAATGGTCGCCTCGCGGATTGTGAACGTTCCGGGGAGCTCTGAGTACTTTATGGGAGGAGTTGTTGCCTACGACAACAGCGTAAAGATGAAGGTCTTGAACGTAAAGGCAGAAACGCTCCTAAAGTACGGTGCTGTCAGTGAGGAGACCGCAAGGGAGATGGCATTAGGAGTAAAGGAGCTCTTGGGAACGGACTGTTCAATATCAACAACGGGAATAGCGGGACCAACCGGAGGAACTCCGGAAAAGCCGGAAGGTTTAACCTTCATAGGCATTTGCTATAAAAACAGGGTAGAGGTGTTTAAATTCATATTTGAGGACAAAGACCCCGACCCCGTAAAGAGGAGAAACAACAGGAGGAGGAAGGCCGCAAAAAAGGCCATTCAGTTATTGATTAAAATGTTAGAGGGTAAGGTTTGAAGGCCTTACTAATTCTCGGAACAAACTTAGGGAACAGGGAGGAGAACCTAAAGAGGGCGGAGGAGCTCATAGAAAGGTTTGTGGGAGAGGTTTTAAAAAGGAGCTCCGTAGTTGAAACAAAGCCCTTCGGCGTCGAAAAACAGCCCCCTTTCCTAAATTACGGCCTACTGGTTGAAACGATACACCCTCCCTTTGAGCTCCTAAAGCTCGTAAAGTGGATAGAGAGGAGAGTGGGGAGGTTTCAAACCTTCCGATGGGGACCGCGGGTTATTGACATTGATATAGTAAGGTATGGAAATCTAAAGATTGAGACGGAAGAGTTAAAAATTCCCCATCCAGGATTGAAGGAGAGGGAGTTTTTCAGGAAATTAGAGGAGGAAGTCTTAAACGGCAACCTCCTCCTCAACGGGCTCCAAGTCGTCAAGCCAGCCGGCGTTAGGAGTTAGGACCATTTTAAAGAGTTTTCCGACCTTTTCAGGGTCCTTACACTGGTGGTACTTAAGGTAAATCTCGTTTCCGATTATTCCAACTATTTCAATCTTTCCCGTTTTGTGGGACATTATGTATCTGAACCTCTTTGCATGGCCGTCAAGCATCCGCTTTGCACCCTCAACAATCTCGTACCCTTCCTTTAGGGGTATTTGAAAGTGGGTTTTAACCCTCTTTACGGGCCTACACTGGAAGACGTAGTATGGAATAACGCCGGCGGACGTTATCTCCTTCATGAGAGTTGCCAAAACATCGGGAGAATCGTTTACTCCCCTTAAGAGGACGGCCTGATTACTCACAGGAACACCGCTCCTAATGAGGGAATCTACGGCCTTCCTCGCTTCCCTCGTTACTTCCCGAGGGTGGTTGAAGTGGGTAACGAGGTAAATTCTCCTCTCGGGAGTAGAGTATTTTGAAAAGACGTCAAGCAGTTTTCCATCCTCGTAAATTCTCATCGGATAGAAGACGGGAACTCTACTTCCGAACCTGATGAACTTTAAGTGGGGGATTTTTGAGAGCTCCGAAAGAAAATACTCAATAACGTCCGTTGGAAGGACAAGGGGGTCTCCGCCGGATATCAGAACGTTTGTAATCTCCGGGTGGTTTTTTATGTACTCAACCGCTTCATCAAAGAGCTTCAGAGTTTCGTTGGTGGGAATTCCGACCAACCTCTTTCTAAAACAGTGTCTGCAGTACCCTGCACACCTGTTGGTAACCAAGAGGAGAGCCGTTTCCCTGTACTTGTGCTGAAGTCCCGTTAAAACCGTGTTCTCCTTTTCACCGCTGGTGTCGTAGGAACCGGAAACGTCAAGCTCGTCAACGCTCGGGAATATGATATTCTTGATGGGGTCGTTGGGGGAGCTCCAGTCTATCAGTCGGGCGTAGTAGTCGGGAATGAACATGGGATGCTTCTCTAAGACCTCTTGGAGTCTTTCCCTCTCTTCCTCTGGAATTGAAACGTTAAAAGCAGACTCTATCTCCTCAATCTTTGAAAATCCGGGAATTTTCATAAGAACAACTCCTAAATGGGTTTCGCTCTTTAGGGCTTTGAAATTTGATAGTTCAAATTTAAAGTCTATCAATAGTTTCGTCAACCTTAATAGTAATTGGCACTAACTTTGCTCTAAAGTTCATTGAGAATACTTTGAGTTCAGGGAGGAAAGATGGGTGTAGAAGCCGGGATAAAGCATTTGGTTCAATCCCTTGACGTTCTCTATCTCCTCATAGGTGCCGTTATGATTTTGGGAATGCACGCGGGCTTTGCATTCTTAGAGGCGGGAACGGTCAGAAGGAAAAACCAGGTAAACGCCCTCGTGAAAATCATCGTTGACGTGTCCGTCGCCACGTTGGCCTATTTTCTCATAGGCTATCCTTTAGCCCACAAAGTAGTCCTTTTAAAACCGGCAAGTGAGTATGCAGCCACTCAAGGACTTGAGCTCGTCAGGTACTTTTTCCTCCTCATGTTTGCCGCCTGCATATCGGCAATCGTCTCGGGAGGCGTTGCCGAGAGAATGAAGTTTAAGTCCTACATAACTGCAGGTTTCTTCCTTGCAGGAGTCATCTATCCCCTCTTTGAAGCCCTCATCTGGGGAGAGAGGTGGTCTCCGCAGTTTCAGGAGTGGGTAAAGCACACATTTGGTGCACCCATCCACGACTTTGCAGGCTCCTTGGTGGTTCACGGACTCGGGGGAGTCATAGCCCTTCCGGCAATTCTCCTCCTCGGTCCCCGAATGGGGAGGTACGTAAGGGGAAAGTCAAGGCCCATTCCCATAAGCAACATCCCCTACCTTGCCCTCGGAAGCTGGATTTTGATTATAGGGTGGTTCGGATTTAACGTTATGAGCTCCCAGAAGATTGAGGACATCTCGGGGCTGGTTGCCGTAAACTCCCTCCTCGCAACCGCAGGGGGAATCATAGGCGGAGTTCTGTTCGGAAAGAACGACCCCGGATTCATTCACAACGGAGCTCTCGCCGGACTCGTTGCAATATGTGCCGGCTCAGACATCGTTAACCCAATAGGAGCATTCTTCATAGGCTTCATAGCGGCATGGATATTCATAAAGGCATTCATTTACGAACAGGAAAAACTGAAAATTGACGACGTTTTGGGAGTGGTTCCCCTCCACGGCCTAAACGGACTCTGGGGTGGGATAGCAGCCGGAATCTTCGGACAGAAGCTCCTTTGGGGAATGGGGGGCGTTTCACTCCTTTCACAGGTTTTTGGAGCTCTCATAACCACCATCTACGGCCTATTGGCCGGATACGTCCTCTACGGAGCCCTAAAGGCAGTCTTTGGCCTCAGGCTCTCTGAAGAGGAGGAGTTTGAGGGAGCAGACCTCTCCATCCACCACATTACGGCCTACCCCGAGGAGAAAATCAGAGTTTAATCCTCAAGCCCCTCTTGGGGCTTCCCTTTTTTAAGGTTAACAGTTATTATTAATCCTCGGATAAACCAACCGAGGAGGAATAGTTTGGAAAAGACCAAGGAGAGGAAGAAAAGGAATACAAGGCAGAAGGCCGTTGTATACAGAATCGTCCTTGACTCAAAGGACCACCCCACGGCAGAGAGGATTTACGAGAGGGCAAAGAGGGAAATCCCAACAATAAGCCTCGGAACGGTTTACAGGATTTTAAAGGAGCTATCCTCAGAGGGAAAGATAAAGGAAATCATTGTAAATAAACAGTCCCACTTTGAGGGGAGAACCGACTTTCACCACCACTTTATATGTAGGGAGTGCGGAAGGATAGAGGACGTTGAAACTCCCCTGTGCAGGTACACCTGTAAAAAGGTAGAGCAAAAGGGATACATCGTTGAGGACATAGAGTACAAGTTCTACGGCCTGTGTAAAAAGTGTGCACAGAAATTGGGCACAGCCTAAAATTTCGGCACAAATTTTGTTCACAAAACAGGAATAAACCCAAGTATTTCGGTAAATTTAAATTGGCACGCCCTTTGTTAAAATAAATCCCGAGAACACTCGGGAGGAAGTCATGAAAAAAATAGAAGCAATAATAAAGCCCTTTAAGTTAGAGGAAGTTAAGGACGCCCTCACGGAAATAGGCGTTCACGGCCTTACAGTTTCAGAGGTTAAGGGATTTGGAAGACAGAAGGGACACACGGAGCTCTACCGCGGAGCCGAGTACGTCGTTGACTTCATTCCGAAGGTAAAAATTGAGGTAGTAGTTCCCGATTCACTGGCAGAAAAGGTTGTAGAAACAATCGTCAATGCGGCAAGAACGGGAAGAATAGGAGACGGTAAAGTCTTTGTCATTCCCGTTGAGGAGGCCGTGAGAATAAGGACAGGAGAGAGGGGAGAAAGTGCAATTTAAATATAAGGAGGGACCTATGAAGCCGCAAAACGCAAAGGAAGTCGTAGAGCTAATCCAGAGGGAAGGGATTAAGTTTGTAGACCTCAGGTTTACAGACATGTTCGGAACTTGGCACCACATAACATTCCCGGCTCACGAGATTTCAGAGGAGAGCTTTGAGCAGGGACTCTTCTTTGACGGCTCCTCAATCAGACAGTGGCAGCCAATCAACGCAAGCGACATGATGTTTAAGCTTGACCCGACAACTGCAACCGTTGACCCACTATCGGAAATTCCCACTCTCGTGGTTATAGCGGACATCGTTGACCCCGTTACAAAGGAACCCTACCACAAAGACCCGAGGAACATTGCAAAGAAGGCCATTGAATACCTAAAGTCAACGGGAATCGGAGATACAGTTTACTGTGGTCCAGAGCCGGAATTCTTCATTTTTGACGACGTTAAGTACGACGTAGGAATGAACTACTCCTACTACGAGGTTGACTCATCGGAAGGCTGGTGGAGAACAGGAGCCGATGAGAACCCCAACCTCGGACACAAGATAAAGCCCAAAGGAGGTTACTTCCCCGTTCCTCCAAACGACCAGTTAGACCACATAAGGAAAGTAATGGCAATGAAGATGGAGGAGGCCGGACTCGTAGTTGAGGCCCTCCACCACGAGGTTGCAACAGGAGGTCAGGGAGAGATTGACTTTAGGTTCGGAACACTCATTGAGGCTGCCGACAACATCCAGTGGGCCAAGTACATAATAAAGAACGTTGCTAAGATGTTCGGAAAAACTGCAACGTTCATGCCCAAACCCCTCTACGGCGACAACGGAACCGGAATGCACACCCACATGTCAATTTGGAAAAACGGCGAGAACCTATTCCACGGCGACAGCTATGCCGGTCTATCGGAAACGGCCCTCTACTTTATCGGCGGAATAATCAAGCACGCAAAGGCTGTATGTGCCTTCACAAACCCCACTGTAAACTCCTACAAGAGGCTCGTTCCCGGATTTGAGGCTCCGGTTAACCTCTGCTACTCTGCGAGAAACAGGTCTGCTGCAATAAGGGTTCCCGTAGTGACATCATCAAAGGCAAAGAGAATTGAGGTGAGATTCCCGGATTCATCCGGAGCTCCATACCTCGCATTTACAGCGCTCCTCATGGCCGGACTTGACGGAATTGAGAACAAAATTCACCCCGGAGAGCCCGTTGATAAGAACCTCTACGACCTACCTCCCGAGGAGCTCAAGGACATTCCAACCGTTCCCGGCTCCCTTGAGGAGGCAATTGACGCCCTTGAAAAGGACTACGAGTTCCTCACAAAGGGTGGAGTAATGTCCGAGCAGTTCTTAGAGGACTACATAGAGTACAAGAGGAAAGAGGAGATTGACCCCGTAAGGCTCAGGCCGACTCCAATGGAGTTTATGCTCTACTTTGACGTTTAACTGAAAACTAACTTAAAAGAGCCCCCTTTTTAGGGGGCTTTTCTATTTTGGAGGAGCTGTGTCTGTCTTTGACGAGGCGGCAAGGAGTTGGGACCAAAAGCCCGAGAGGGTTGAAACGGCAAAATTGGTTGGCAGTGAAATCGTTTCCTCCGTTCCGATATCAAGGGAGTGGAGTGTTCTTGACTTTGGGGCAGGAACGGGACTCTTAACCCTATACCTTGAACCCCTTGTCAAGGAAATCTACGCACTGGATAACTCAAGGGGAATGGTGGAAGTTTTAAGGGAGAAGTTGGAAAATCTCAAGGTTAAAAAGGTAGTTCCCGTTCTCGGAAGTTTTGAAACTGTAAACTTTAACAAGAGATTTGACCTCGTAGTTTCAAGCATGTCTATCCACCACGTAAAGGAAGTTGAAAAGCTCTTTAAGTGGTTCTCATCTGTCCTCAAGGAGGGAGGATACCTGGCCGTTGCCGACCTTGAAAAGGAGGACGGGACATTTCACAGGGATAACTCAGAGGTTTACCACTTCGGATTTGAAAGGGAGGAGATTTTCAACTACATGGAATCGGCAGGCATTAAACCGGTTGAGTATAAAATCGTAAAGAAATTCCTCAGAAATAACAGAGAGTATCCACTCTTTCTCGCCGTAGGAGTGAAAATTTAGAGGAGCTCCTCCCTCGCTATCAGGTCTCCTATCCTCTCCCTGTCCCTGATGACTCTAAACTCGCCTCCTTCAACCAAAACCTCTGGAGGCCTCGGCCTGGAGTTGTAGTTTGATGCCATCGTAAAGCCGTAGGCACCTGCGCTGAGAACGGCTATTAGGTCTCCCTCCTTTAGAGGAGGAAGTCTCCTCTCCCTTGCCAAAACATCACCGGTCTCACATATGGGACCCACGACGTCGGCAGTAACCTCCTCCCCTTCCCTCTCTTCAAGGGGAACGATGTGGTGGTATGCATTGTAGAGTGAAGGTCTCGGAAGGTCGTTCATTCCGGCATCAACAATGTAAAATACTTTTTTGTCCCTCTCCTTTACATAGAGGACCTGAGCAACCAAAACTCCGGAATTCCCGGAAATCCTCCTTCCCGGCTCCAAGATGAGGTGACAACCCAAATCCTTAACAACGGGAACAATCTCACCGGCGAGACTTTCAGATGGAACAACGGGCTCATTAGGTTTATAGTTAATTCCAAGGCCTCCGCCGGCATCAAAGTACTCAATCTCCAGTCCCAAGGAGCGGAGCTCCCTCACAAAGTCGGCAACCTTTTTAGCAGCCTCACCGAAAACTGAAACGTCCGTTATCTGAGAACCTATGTGAAAGTGTATTCCAACGGGATTTAACCATTTTGAATCTCTCGCAACTTTATAGAGCTCCAAAGCCTCTTCAAAGGTTACTCCAAACTTTGAGCTCCTGAGGCCGGTTGATATGTAAGGATGGGTCTTGGGGTCAACGTCCGGATTTACCCTTATTGATAGGGGAGCTCTCTTTCCTGCCCTCTCCGCAACCCTCTCTAAAGCCCTCAATTCCCCTTCAGACTCAACGTTTACCATCAAAATTCCCCTTTCAAGGGCAAACAGGAGCTCCTCCTCCCTCTTTCCCACTCCTGCAAATACGATTTTCTTAGGGTCAATTCCGGCAGAGAGTGCCCTGAATATCTCACCGGCAGAAACCGTATCGGCACCGGCTCCCAACTCCTTGAGAACCCTCAGAACTTGAACGTTAGAGTTTGACTTAACCGCGAAGCAGGTAGTGTGGGGAACCTCGCCAAAGGCAGAGTCGAACTCCTTAAACCAATACTCAAGAGCTCCCCTACTGTAAACGTAGAGGGGAGTGCCAACCCTCTCTGCAACCTCCTTCAGCCTTACGTCTTCAACGTAGAGCTCCCCATTTTTATAGTAAATTTCAGGATAGAGTTGTCTCATTTTATTAAACTCCTCTTTTCCTTTGCTCTCTTAAAGAACTCCTCAAGCCCCTTACCGTCTCCCTTTTCTATTAAACTCTCAACCTCCTCAATTGCCCTCTTAAAGGTCTTTATTGACTTTAGTATGTTCACCCTGTTCTCAAGGCAGATGTCCCTCCACATTATCGGGTCACTCATGGCAATTCTCGTAAAGTCCCTGAAGCCTCCCCCCGTATATTCAAAGAGGTTCGTTCCTATCATTTGGGAAAGCTCATCTATGGCGGAAACGATGGCATAGGCAACCGCATGGGGAAGGTGGCTCACTGCCGCAAATACCTCGTCGTGGTAAAAGGGGTCCATCTCAACAACCTCAGACCCCATCTTTTTCCAGAGATTCTTTACCCTCTCAAGGGCCTCCCTATCCGTATTTTCCGTAGGCGTTACGATGAACTTTGCATTGAGGAAGAGGTTTTCAACGGCATTCTCAACTCCCGACTTCTCAGTCCCTGCTATGGGGTGACCGCCGACAAAGGGATTTCTACTACCAAGGAGCTCCTCACACATGTAGACGAGTTTACCCTTAACGCTTCCAAGGTCCGTTACTACTGCTCCCTCCCTCAAGTGGGGCTTTATCTCCTCAATAACGCTCCTGTAAACTCCAACGGGGGTTGCAATAACAACGAGGTCGGCTCCGGAAACGAGGGAGTGCTTTAGACTGCCCCTGTCTATAATCTCTAACTCAATTCCCTTTTCTATTGCTTCGGGGTTAACGTCTATGGCCGTTATTCTCCCCTCAAATCCCTTCACTCTGAGGTTTAAGGCAAATGAACCGCCAATTAAACCCAAGCCAATTACGCATACTTCACTAAAGCCCCATTCCAATCTCAACCCCTTAGAGAGTAATAAGCAGAGAGAATTTTACACGAGTTTTCAAGGGCAGAGATGAACATTAAGGCCTCCTCAGGGGTCTTTCCAACGGCAAAGGGACCGTGGCTCCAGACAACCGCTACCGGGCTGCTTTTTAGGAGCTCCGGAAGCCTTTTGGCAACCTCATCTGAAGAAACGACTTTCTGCGCCTTTAAGACGGGAACTTCACCAAGCAGGAGTTTCCCCTCAGAGTCTAAGGGGACTATCCGGTCAAACTTTAAAGAGGCGGCAACGGTGTAGGGTGCGTGTGTATGGAGAACCGAATTGATACCCGGCAACTCTTTATAGAGGGCCCTGTGAACCTTTAACTCAACCGAGGCAAACCTGTCAAGCCTCTCATTTGCCTCAAGGGTAGTGAGAATAAAGTCCTCCTCCTTTAAAAAGCCCAACATCTTTCCAGACTTTTTTATCAGAATGTAATCATCAACCCTCATGCTGATGTTTCCGCCGTGGGTATCGGTAAGTCCGGCCTCAAAGGCTATTCTCCCAACTCTAATTAACTCCTGCCTCTCTCTTTTAAAGGGAACCATTCTTCCTCCCAAAATAAAAGGCCGCCCTGCAGGGCGGCCGATTAAAGGAAATTTAACTCATCTACTTTTTCTTTCTTAACCTCTCCATTGCAATTTGAATACTTGCCCTGAGCCTGTCTATTGCGATTGCCAACTTGGTAATCTCATCCCTAACACTCTCTTCCTTAAGTCCCCTTACTCCGAGGTCAACGTCCAACTTTCCAAGGCTTATGTCGTGGGCAGCCTTCGTCAACCTCTCAATGGGCTTAACAATTTCGTTCTTAGCAAAGTACCAGAAGATGACAAAGGCAAGGAGGAGGGCTAAGACGTTCCAAACGTCAACCATTGAGAGGGCAATTGAGAAGATGCTGGGCGGAATGATTGTAACGCTGATAATTCCCCTCAACTCTCCCAACTTGTAACCAGTTGCCCTCTTAAATGCCTCTTCTCCGTACTTTGCAATTATTGCCTTTTTAAACTTCGGGTCTATTTCGTCGGGAGTTCCGTGACACTTTAAACACCCCTTCTCAACCTTTAAAGCCTTAGCAAACCTAAACTTGTCCCCGTCCCATCCCCAGAACTCTCCGGACTTATCACCTTCCTTAAACTTCTTCTTGATTTCCGCAATGGCCTTCGCTTCCCACTTGTCGGGCTTATCGGTTGGCGAAAGGTACCTGTCAGAAACCGCCCTAAATGTCCATCCCTCCTCTATGCTCGTTAAACCTGAGAGCTCCCTCGTTGCAAGGGCCGGGTTGTGGGCGTAGAAGTGAAATTGGGGAATATTTTCAAGAATCTCATTAGTTCCATAACTCTTTAGTACTCCGTTCTCACCCTCTAAAGCTACAAGGTATCCTTTGTTTTCATCGTACTTATCCTTGGTCCAAACTGTACCGTAGTCGGCAATCCACTTCCTAAAGGTAATTACGAACTGAGCAATATTTCTACCTTGAGTAATCAAAGCACTCTGATAAGTTCTGTCTAAGAGGTGTAAGAAGGACAAAGTGGCCAAGAGAACAACAATACCAAAAACTATGAAGACCTTCTGAAATATTGATAGGTTCTTCATTTTAACCTCCCTGAATTATATTTCTAATTTCTGACCTCAGTCTCTCCTTACAGCTCTCCCCTTCAACCAAGCAGGTCTCGGGAATCTTCTCAACCAAACTCTCCGTAAATTCATCAACCATGGAATAGGGGAGCTCTGAAACTTGGAGCTCCTCAAGTGTCTCATCAATTAAAAACTCACCCATAGGACCCATCAGCTCCGACAATAATTTTTTAATTTCCTCAATTTTTTCTCCAGGAACAAGCTTATCCTCTATCCTCACCTTTGATTTTTCCTTATCTTCAACTCCCTCAGTAATTTCCTCAATAACCGATTTTTTAACAAGTTTATCTATCAATTCAACTCCCTCCTTAAATGAGGAAGCTTTTTCAAAGATTACATTTAAAATATGATTACCCTTAACAATATCTACCAAAACAATCCAGGAAATTTTGTCAAAAGTTATGGGAATCTCGGCTTTTTCTGAAAGAGTATATAGTTTTTTTTCTCTCAATAACTTTTTATAATCTAACTGAGACAGCTCGTCCAATTCCTTTATATATTCCATCATAACATTCAAAGTATCAACATCTCCCAACTTATTTACACCATCAGAACTACCCTCCCTAAAGAGAAAATCGGCCTTTCCCCACATGTCAACATAGTGAAGAATAAATTTAATGGCCTCCCAAAAGCTCAAGTTACCGTCTAACACTCTCTTAAAGAGAGATTTAATAACAGCAACGTTTGAAGAAAAGGAAATAATTTTCCCCTTTTCAAAAAAGAGAGAAATAAGCTCTGCTCCGTTTCTCAGTTTCGTCTCACCAGTTTTCTTTCCAAGATTTATAATCTGAAATAGGTCAGAAAGTTCTACTTGAGACCTTATCTCCCCCTTCAGCTCCATTTTGTCACCCCAAGGAAAATTTGATAAAAATCATACCACGAAATATGGAGGAGGAGAAATGGCAACGTCCATAAACGAGGACATCATAATAGGGAAGACCAAGTTTCACGTCCAAACGGAGTTTTATCGCTCTTCCGGAAAGGTTGTCTCAAACATATTTAGAGACGGAATAGCCTTAAAGAGAGTTGAAAAAGATTTAGAAGAAAAAGAGGAAATAGAAGAAGCCGTTCAAAAATTCCATAAGGAAGTTGTTCAAAAGCTATTATCTGGAGCAAAACCTAAGAAAAAAGGTAAGTTTTCTCTACCAGAAGAGCTTATTGACGAAGTTATTAAGGTCATTTCTCCATACTTCGGGATAGCTTCAGCTTTTATTATAGAAGAAGCAATTACAAAAGCCTATTCAAAAGAAAGCTTCATTAGCGAACTATTAGGAGAACTTTCAGGAAAAGAGAGAGAAATTCTCTCTGAAAAACTTGAAAAATTACTTACTGAAATTAATGCAGGAGAAACTCAAATTGAACATTTAAAAGAAGAAATACTAAAAATTTTAAGAGATTTCTTCGGGATAATGGCAATTCTTGTATTTGAAGAAACTTTAAAAGAGTTAAACAACGGTTCACTCGAAGAGTTTATTGAAAAGGTATCATTACAACTTGAAGGAAAGGAGAGAGAAAAATTAAAGGAGAGGCTCAAGTCTTTAAGTAGCAAATCTT
>CAZEDJ010000019.1:0-18258 GCA_964511045.1 uncultured bacterium | reverse complement strand
TATGTTTGAAACGAAGGTTCCTGAAAGGAGATGTTCCTTCTGCGGAAGGGGAAACAGCGAGGTTGAAGCCCTCATAACTGGGCCTAAGGGCGTTGCCATCTGCAACTTTTGTGTTGACGAGTGTTACAAGATGCTCCACGAGGAGGAGAAGGAGAGGAAGAAGGGAGCTCCGGTCAGCGTTGACAGGCTGCCGACTCCTAAAGAGATAAAGGAGTTCCTTGACCAGTACGTAATAGGTCAGGAGGAGGCTAAAAAGATTCTCTCCGTTGCTGTTTACAACCACTACAAGAGGATACTCTCCGGCGGTTCCGTTGACGACGTTGAGCTTGAAAAGAGCAACATTCTCCTCATCGGCCCTACGGGTTCGGGGAAGACCTTACTTGCAAGGTCTTTGGCAAAGCTCCTTGACGTTCCCTTTGCAATTGCCGATGCCACTACTTTAACAGAGGCCGGGTACGTCGGAGAGGACGTTGAGAACATCCTGTTGAGGCTCATTCAGGCTGCAGATTACGACATAGAGAAGGCAGAGAGGGGAATTATCTACATTGACGAGATAGACAAGATTTCGAGGAAGAGCGAGAACCCCTCAATTACGAGGGACGTTTCAGGTGAAGGGGTTCAGCAGGCACTTTTAAAGATTTTGGAGGGAACCGTTGCAAACGTTCCTCCTCAGGGCGGTAGAAAGCACCCTCACCAGCAGTACATTCAGATAGATACTTCAAACATTCTGTTTATCTGCGGAGGGGCCTTTGTAGGGCTTGAGGACATAATTGCCAAGAGGTTGGGAAAGGGCAGTATGGGATTTACCGCAGACGTTGACAAGAAGAAACTTGAGAGGGATGAGCTCTTAAAGCACGTTGAGCCTGAAGACTTGGTGAAGTTCGGTCTCATTCCCGAGCTCATCGGAAGGCTTCCAGTTATTGCAACTCTCAAGGAGTTGGGAGAGGAGGATTTGGTAAGGGTTCTAACTGAGCCTAAGAACGCTCTGGTTAAGCAGTACAAAAAGATGCTTGAGCTTGAAGGAGTTGAGCTTGAGTTTACGGAGGGAGCTCTGAGGGCCATCGCCCGTGAGGCCATAAGGAGGAAAACGGGGGCGAGGGGACTCAGGGCTATAATGGAGAAGCTCATGACGGACGTTATGTTTGAGGTTCCCACGAGAAAGGACGTAAAGAAGGTTATAATTGACGAGGAGGCTGTTAAAACCGGAAAGCCCAAGTACGAGCTTACAAAGGCTTCTTAGGGAGGAGGAGTGAGGAGGTTACTAATTGCCGGAAATTGGAAGATGAATAAGACCGTCCCGGAAGCCCTCTCACTTGTGAGGGAGCTGAAGGAGCGGGTTTCGGACGTTTCCGACAGGGACATTCTCGTCTGCCCTCCGTTTACATCCCTTTTTGCGGTTTTTAAGGAGATTGAGGGCTCTAACGTTCTCTTGGGCGGACAGAACATGTTTTACGAGGAGAGGGGAGCCTTTACCGGAGAGATATCTCCCCTGATGTTAAAAGATGTCGGTTGCTCCTACGTTATTTTGGGACACTCTGAGAGGAGGCACATTTTCGGCGAGGATGATGAGCTGATAAATAAAAAGGTTGTGTCTGCCGTTAGACACGGTCTAATTCCCATTCTCTGTGTCGGGGAGCTCCTTGAGGAGAGGGAAAGGGGAGAGACCGAGAAGGTTGTTGAGGGACAGCTGAGGAAGGGCTTGGCCGGACTGACCTCAAGTGATGATTTCGTTGTTGCCTATGAGCCGGTTTGGGCAATCGGTACCGGAAAAACGGCCACTCCCGAGCAGGCTCAGGAAGTTCACGAGTTTATAAGGGGCGTTCTATCTGAGCTGTTTGGGAGGGAAAAGGCCGATGAGGTTAGGGTCCTTTACGGAGGAAGCGTAAAGCCCGAAAATGCCAAGGGACTGATTTCAATGCCCGACATTGACGGAGCTCTCGTCGGGGGAGCAAGCCTCAATGCCGAGAGCTTTTCAAAAATCGTAAAGTTTGATAGGGAGGAGTAATGTTTACGTTTCTTCTGATAATTCATGCCCTCCTTGCAATTCTCCTCATTCTGGTCGTAATCATTCAGCCCGGCCAGAGTGAAGGAGGAGTTGCGATGATGGGGGGAACTGCGACCGGTTCGGCCTTTGGAGCAGAGACCGGGGCGGTTTTGACGAAGACGACGGCCGTTTTGGGAGCTCTCTTCCTCCTTAATTCCCTACTCCTTTCGGTCGTTGGTTCAAAATATCTTGGTCAGTCCTCCGTTGTTGAAAAGGTTATAAAGGAGAAGAAGACAAAGTGAGGTTTCTTACTCTTTTCTCTATCCTGTTTTTTCTCTTTGGTTGCGGAAAGGAGACAGTTTACGTCCCGTCCGGAGAAATCCATACCTCGGCCTACTTTTCCCCCCGGGGAGGGTGCACAAGTGAAATCGTTAGGCTCATAAACAGCTCAAAGAAAACGATAGACATTGCCATCTACTCATTTACGAGCAAAAAGATAGCAAAGGCCTTGATTGACGCTCACAAGAGGGGAGTAAAAGTTAGAGTGATAATAGATTGGGGAAACGGTAAGTCTCGGTTCTGCGTCGGTCCGCTCCTTGAGAAGGCGGGAATAGAGGTCAGGTATAAGAAGGGGAGCGGCGGCGGTCTCATGCACAACAAGTATGCCATCTACGACGGTAAGACCGTTTCAACGGGCAGCTTCAACTGGACGTCAAATGCAGAGAAAAGGAACGACGAAAACCTGGTCGTTATAGAGAACGACAGGAATCTTGTGGAGCTCTACGAGAAAAACTTTAAGAAACTTTGGAAGTTGGCAGGTTTAACGAATTGAACCTTGAGGCACTGAAGGAGAGGTTTTTCAAAGAAATAGATAGAGCTAAGGAAGTCCACTTTAACAGGGAACCGGGATTTGAGGTTGCCGAGAGGTTAAAAAAGTCACTTGATGACCTCTTAAAGCCCGCCTTTAAGGAGTTTTTCGGAGGTTGGAATAGACCCGTTGCCCTTTATGCCCTTGGGGGCTACGGGAGGGGAGAGCTCAACTTTCACTCCGACATAGACGTTAACCTGGTTTACGAGGGGGAGCTCTCAAGCTCCGAGATTGAGGACGTGGAGGCCTTTTACTACTTTCTCCTCTCTCTCAATCGCGACTTGGGATTTTCACCGAGGAGTCTCAGCGAGGTTTTGGAGCTCTCAAAAAACGACCTGTCCGTCTTTACAAACGTCCTTCAGAGGAGGTTCCTTTCAGGAGACGAAGAGATTGAAGTTAAATTGGGCGTGGACTTTTCAAACTTTGTAAAGGAGAACAGGAAGTCCTTGGTTGAGGAGATTCTCTCGGCAAGGAGGGACAGGTACAGGAGATTTTACGGAACCGTCTATTATCAGGAGCCTAACGTTAAGGAGAGTAAGGGGGGACTGAGGGACCTCCACGAGGCCTTTTGGGTCTCAAAAATTGTCTTTGGGATAGAGAATTACTCAGGTTTCCTTGACAGGAAAATTCTCAACAGACAGAGCTTCAGGGAAGTAATTTCGGCCTACGACTTCCTCCTAAAAGTGAGAAATCAGCTTCACTTAATCTCCGGAAGAAAGAGTGACATACTCTCATTTGAGATGCAGAGGGAGGTTGCGGAGTTTTTCGGCTTTCCGAAAACGAGGAAGGGCGTTGAGAGCTTCATGAAGAATTACTTTAACTCTGCAACGGATGTTGCCGTTAACACGAAGGAGGTTATAAAGCTCTCTATAGAGGAAATTGAGGGGCTGAAGGGAAGGAGGTTTTTCTTCCTCTTGAAGGAGAGGAGGGAGGACTTTGGGGAGTTCTTTGTGGAAGGAAATTCCCTCTACGTTAAGGAGGAGTGGGAGAGCTCCCTCCTTAAAGACCCTAAACTCGTCATTAAGGGCTTTAAGTTGATTCAGGAGGGGGGATACTCCCTTTCGGCCGGAGCATTCTCCCTCTTTAAGCTCTCTGCTGAGACTCAGAGGAACAAGTACAGGAAAAAGAGCGTCCTGAAGGAATTCAGCGAAATCCTTAAGACTCCAAAGAGGCTTTCCCTCGTCCTTGAGCTTATGCACGATACGAAGGTTTTGGGAGCTCTCATCCCCGACTTTGAGAGACTCAGGGGACACTTCCAGTACGACACCTACCACAAGTTTACAACGGACATACACTCAATCCTAACGGTTAGGGAGATTGAGAAGATTGAGGAGAGGGGAACCAAGGAGACGTCGGTCAAGGAGAAGCAGGAGCTTTCTCAAATTCTCAAAGACCTTGAGAAACCGCATACCCTCTACATTGCAGCCCTCTTTCACGACATTGGGAAGGGTAAGCCCGGAAGACACGAGGTAGTCGGGGCCGGCATAACAAAGAGGTACCTTACGGCAATGGGATTTCCTCCCGATGAGGTGGAGGAGATTTCCTGGCTCGTAAAGAAGCACCTCCTAATGTCTCATACCGCCTTTAGGAGGGACATAACCGACCCTAAGCTCATTGAGGGATTTAAGGAGGAGTGCGGAACTGAGGAGAGGTTAAAGAAGCTCTTTTTGCTCACCTATGCCGACATAAAGGCCGTCGGACCGGGGGCTTGGGACAACTGGAAAAGTTCCCTCCTTTGGCAACTTTACAGGTCAACATTGGGCCTCTTTACAGAGAACAAGTCTGTTGAGGAGCTGATTAGGGAGAAGTTGGAGAGGAGAAAGGAAAAGGTAAAGGAGATTTTGGCCGGAAAAGTAAGACCCGAGTCCGTTGAGAGGTTCTTTAAAAACGCAGACAGGGACTACCTGATTACCTACTCCTCCTCAGAAATTTCAAAGCACATACTGATGATGAAGGAGATAAGGTCTGAGGGTAAGGACTACGAGTTTTCACACGAGAGTTTCCCGGACATCGGGTTTACAAAACTTACGATTGTTACAAAGTACAGGCGGGGGCTCTTTAACAGAATTGCCGGGATACTCTCGTTTTTGGGAATAAACATTAAGGGGGCCAACATAAATAGGGCAATTGAGGACGACTGTGAGTGTATGGTTTACACGATTCAAGTGTCAACGGTTTCCGACGAGGCCCTTCCCTGTGAAAAGGTGGAGGAGCTTGAGGAGAGGTTGAGGGAGCTCTACGAGGGTGTTTTTGACTTCAGCGAGATTGAGTTTGAGATGAAGCCGAAGACCTTCAGGAGGAACGTTCCCGTTCCCGAAACTAAGGTAAAGGTTGATAATGCCTCCTCCGACAGGTACACGATAGTTGAGGTTTCAACGCTTGACAGGTTGGGGGTTCTCTACACGATAACGAAGATACTCCTTGAGGAGGGAACGAGACTGAGGAGAGCTCTCATAACTACAGAGGGTAACAGGGTAATAGACACTTTTTACATAACCGATATGAACTACGAGAAGATAAAGGACAAGGAGAGGATAGAGAGACTCAAGGAGAAGATAGAGGAGGCCCTCAGACCCTAACTACGTAACCTCCCCTTCTCGGGTCGCCTGCTCCTTTAAATTTCCCGTCAACCGCCTGAACTCCTCCGAAGAACATGTTTTTTGAGCGAAAGAGAGTCATTTTGTAGTGTCTCCTTATCTCCTTCAGAGTTTCCTCGGGGAATCCCGGTTCCAAGAAAACTTCAGAATTTTCGTAGTGGAGCCTCGGGGAGTTTACGCTTTCGTCAACTTCCATTTTAAAGTGAATGTAGTTGAGAACCGTTTGGACAATTGCACTCCTTATTCTGTTACTTCCGGCGCTACCCAAGAGGAGTTGAAGTTTTCCCCTTGAGAAAACGGCAGTCGGTGACATCATTGAGGGAAGCCGAACGTAAGGGGGCCACTTGAAGAACCCCTTGGGGTTGAGGTCTTCCTCTCCCAACATGTTGTTCAGCATTATTCCCGTTTTTGGAACGACGACTCCAGAACCTTCCCCGTTTGTTGTTGTTACCGAAACGCCGTTTCCATCACCGTCAAGAACGCAGATGTGCGTCGTATTTCCCCAGAGGTTTAACTTGTTTTTAAAGAGATTTAGGTAGGTTTTAAAGATTTCATCCTCTAAGAGTTCCTCTAACTTTTCTCCGTGGAGGTTTCCGTTTATGAAGTCCTCCCTGAATTTTTGAGTTGTTCTCATTGATTCTATGAGAGCTCCGGCGTGCTGAACGGAGCCCCATTTCCCCAAGTCAACTTCCGATAGGAGCTTCAGCGTAAACCCTATGAGAATGCCTCCGGAGGAGGGAGGGGGATTTGTGAAAACTTCAAAATTTCTGAAGTTTACCTTTAAAGGCCTTCTCTCAACTACTTTGTACCTCTCAAGGTCTTCCTTCCTTAAAATTCCTCCCCTCTCCCTCATAAGTCTGTCAATTTCGTCGGCAACCTCTCCCTCGTAGAAAATCCACTGCCCTTCCTCTGAGAGGGCCTCTAAAAAGTCCGCATATTCGGGGTTTTTAAACGTTCTTTTACTGTCTATCAGCTCTCCGTCTGGAGCGTAGAGACTCCGGGCTTCGGGCGTTGAAGTAAATATCGGTTCAAGGAGCTTTACAAATGATGCCTGAACTTCTGAGAGGACTACTCCACTTTTTGCATATTCAACGGCCACGGAGAGGACTTCCCTGAGGGGCATTCTTCCCCTCTCCGTGTGAACTCTGAGGAGCCCTGCAACGAATCCCGGAACGGCAACGGAGCCGGCCCCTATGTGAAAGGTCTGTTTTGCATCTCCAAAGTCCACCTCTATGGGGTAAAAGTCCGGTTTCTCAATCCTTTTAGGTGGAACGTCAACGAAAAAGTCGTATAGGAGTGGAGGTTCGGTTTCGGAGACTGCGAGGAGAAAGCCTCCTCCTCCGGCCGATGTGAGGGCGGGCTCTGCCATGGGGGCGGCAAAGCAGGCCGCAACTGCCGCATCAAAGGCGTTTCCCCCTTCTCTTAGAATCTCTGCTCCTGCCTCTGCGGTGAGCTTGTCTCCTGCTGCTACTACTCCCTTCAACTACTCCTCCGCCTCTAAGAGTGATACCTCTACGGCAGACTTCAGGTCCCCCGTTTTCTTAAAGGCCCTAATCTGGAGCTCCGCTTCGGTAGGAACCGATACGAGGTCAACCAATACCCTTGCGCTCTCCTTCATCCTTCCAAATCTCTTTCCGTACTCCTTTACTATTTTTAGGAGCTCCCTTCCAATCGTGCTCCTTCCCTCTTTAGTTATGAAACTTCCCTTTAGGCCGTGCCTTGCGGCATTCCACTTGTTCTGGAGGTGTATCTGGTGAAAGTCCGGAATTTCCTTTTTAGTTAATGAGAGCTCTGCAACCATAACGGCAAGTGTTGAAAGTCCCTCTATTCTCTTTAGGTCTGAGACGGAATCGCAGACCCTCAGCTCAACCGTTCCAAAGTCGGGTCTGATTCTAACGTCCCACCAGATGTCCTTGAGGGACTCTATCGTTTCGGTTTCCCTTAACCTCTCGTAGAGCTCTACAAACTCCTCATACTCGGAAAACTGCTGCGGAACGCCGGCCCTCGGGAGTTGTTCAAAGAGCTTGCTCCTGTAAGACTGAATTCCGGTACTTTTTCCCCTGAAGAAGGGGGAAGATGCAGATAGGGCCAAAAAGAGAGGTAAATACTTAACGTACATGTTGTATGCGTTTGTAGCTACCCTTTCGTTCGGAAATCCCACGTGGATGTGGAGGCCGTAGATGAGGAAGTTTCTTAGGACTTCCTGAAACTCGTTGAGGAGTCTGAGGTACCTCTCGTTTTGGGTAACCCTTACCCGGGAGGGTTCTGCAAGGGGGTGAGTTCCTGATGCCGAAAGTTTAAACCCCTTTTCCCTTCCCAATTTGGAAACTGCAGATATTCCGCTGTGGAGCTCCAAAACCGCTTCCCTCGGAGTCTCACACACGCCCGTTACGAACTCAACCATTGACTGGAGGAACTCCTTTTGAACGAGGGGAGTCGGGGGATTTTCAAAAATTTCCGGAGACTTTGGAGTTAGCTCTAAATTTTCACCGTCAACCAACTGAACCTCAAGCTCAATCCCCACGGTAAAGGGCTTAGATTCCTTAAACTTCACACTCTCTCCAAAAGGTGTTAAATTTTAAAGATATCTTCAAGAATGTCCTCTTCAACTTCGTGGGGCATTCTGTGGGAGATGACCGATGAGATTAGCGATGTTGAAACAATGATAATTAGAAGGGAAACGTAGGTTTCCTCATCAACCAGACCGCTTTTTAGACCAAACAGTGAAGCAACTATCCCGAATGTCAACCTCATGTTGAAAAAGAGCCCGGCCAACTTGTAGACCGTTCCCCTGAAAAGGTTTGCCGTTGCATAGACTGTTCCTATGTACTTTGTTACAAATGCAACTGTTCCAAGGAGCAGTGACAGGAGAATCACCTTTAGGTTTACAACAGAGAGCTTTACCGAGTATCCGGCCTTAAAGAAGAAGAAGGGAGCCAGAAATCCGAACATTATTGCCCTTATCTTCTTCTCTATGGTGTAGTCTTTCCTGAAGAGCTCTGCAAAGAAGATTCCCGTGGTGAATGCTAAAACGGCCTCGTTTATGTGGACGGTCTCGGAAAGGAATCCCAAAGCTATGAGGACGAGGAGAATAAACCGCGTTTTAAACTCAATCTGATTGCCTGCATACCTGTTAAAGAGTTTCTCCCCCCACTTTGGCAGCCTCACGAGGAGGAGAATGAGGGCGATTGAAAAGAGGATGTTGTAGATGTTTATTCCCTCAAAGAGGAAGCTCAGAGCCATCATACTTGCTATGTCAACTACCATTGCGGCAGAGAGTAGAACTTGACCGGTCGGGTGTTTCAGCAGTCCCTTTTCCTTCAGCAGGGGATAGACGAGGGCCAGAGAGGTTGTGGAGAGGGCTATCCCTATGAGCAGAGCTCCCTCAAAGGAGTAACCCAAAATGTGGTGTGATAAGTAGAAGATGCTTACGAGGGGGAAGAAGAAGGAGGAGAAACCTATAAAGAGGCTCTTTAGAAAGTGCTTTTTCATGAGGTCCGGGTCTGTCTCAAGTCCCGCAAAGAACATGAGTCCGAGGAGACCGAGGTTAGAGAGGAAGTCTATCCAGTTGAGCTCTCCTAACTTTAAGAGGTTTGAAGCAACGGTTCCTGCGAGAATCTCAAATATTGCAGACGAAAATCCCAACTCAAGGGCACCTATTCCGGCCAGTATTATTAAAACGCTTACAATTAAGCTTTCGGTTTGAAGCTTCATGGAAACCTCCAGGGTAAAGAATACCAAAGGAAAGGGAGATGAGGAATATAAAGCTGACTTTGGAATACTTGGGGACAAACTACTACGGTTGGCAAATTCTCCCCGGGAAACCCACGGTTCAGGGAAAGCTTAAGGAAGCTCTTGAAACCATTTTGGGACATGAAGTTAAGGTTGTAGGGGCGAGCAGAACCGACGCCGGAGTTCACGCCTTGGGTCAGGTTGCAAACTTTAAGACCGATAGGGATTTGGAGCTCCACAAAATCCAGAGAGCCCTAAACGGCATTCTTCCCCCGGACATAAAGGTGGTTGCCGCTGAGGAAGTCCCCCTTGAATTTGACTCAAGGAGGTGGGCAAGGGGGAAGAAGTACAGGTACAGGATTTTCAACAGAAGCGTTCCGAGCCCCTTTGAGTTTAGGAGGAGCTGGTTTGTCCCCCATGAAATTGACACCGAGAGAATGTTTAAGGCGTCAAGGTACCTCATCGGTGTTCACGACTTTTCCTCTTTCTGTAAGAGGGAGAGGAAGAGGGAAGTAAATCCCGTAAGGGAGATTGATGAGATTAGGATTTCAAAGTTTAAGAATGTGATTGAGGTTGAGGTCTTCGGTCGCTCCTTCCTCAGGCACATGGTGAGGGTAATCGTTGCGACTTTGGTCAAAGTGGGAACAAGAGACTTGGAGCCCGAGGAGGTTGAGGAGATTTTAAAGGCCAGAAACAGGGCGAGAGCTCCCTTCCTCTCACCCCCCGACGGCCTCTACCTTGAAAAGGTATTTTACGGAGACTATCCTTACTGAAAACAATTTTCATTAACAGGGGTCTGTTATGGCTAAGTTCGTTACCCTCGTAATACTTGACGGTTTTGGATACAGTCCCAACAGGGAAGGGAACGCAATCGCCCTCGCCAATACTCCCTTCTGGGACTACATCTGGGGGACCTATCCGAGGGGGCTCTTAAAGGCTTCCGGTGAGGCCGTCGGACTTCCCGAAGGTCAGATGGGAAACTCAGAGGTCGGCCACATGAACATCGGAGCCGGAAGGATTGTTTGGCAGGACATCGTGAGGATAACGAAGGCCTTTGAGAGCGGTGAGATAGAAAAAAATCCCGTTTTAAACAGGGTATTTGACCTTGCAAAGGAGGGAAAGAGAAAGGTTCACCTCATAGGACTTCTATCTGACGGTGGAGTTCACAGCCACATAAAACACCTCTTCGGTCTCCTTGAATTTGCAAAGAGGAAGGGAGTTGAGAGGGTATGCATCCATCCCATCCTTGACGGAAGGGATACACCTCCAAAGAGTGCCGAAAAGTACCTGAGGGAGCTCCTTAAGAAAATTGAGGAGCTCGGAATCGGCTCCATCGGGACGATGGGGGGTAGGTACTACTACATGGACAGGGACAAGAGGTGGGATAGAACCGAAAAGGCCTACAATGCTATGGTTTTGGGTGAGGGATACAGGTGCTCCGACCCCATTAAGGCACTCCACAGTGCCTATGAAAGGGGAGAGACAGACGAGTTCGTTAAGCCTTACGTTATAAATCCCGACTGTTTAGTGGAGGACGGTGACGTTCTCTTCTTCTTTAACTTCAGGGCAGACAGGATGAGGCAAATCGTTTCGGCTTTAGGCCTTGGTGACTTTAAGGGATTTGAGAGGAAGAGGGTCGTTAAACCTTCCTACGTTGCAACCATGACCCTCTATGACGAGACTTTTCCCTTTGACGTTGCATTTCCCCCTCAGGAACTAAAGAACGTTTTGGGGGAAGTGATATCAAAGTTGGGTTACAGGCAGCTCAGAATTGCTGAGACGGAAAAGTACGCCCACGTTACCTACTTTTTCAACGGCGGAAGGGAGGAGCCGTTCCCCGGTGAGGACAGGATACTCGTTCCATCACCTAAAGTTCCCACTTACGACTTAAAGCCCGAAATGAGTGCCTATGAGGTTACGGATAGGGTCGTTGAGAGGATAAGGAGCGGGGAGTACAAACTTGTTGTTCTAAACTATGCAAACCCCGACATGGTAGGCCACACTGGAAACCTTGAGGCTACGATTAAGGCCATTGAGGCCGTTGACGAGTGCCTCAAGAGGGTTGTTAAAGCGACCCTTGAAGCCGGAGGCGTCTGTATAGTTACGGCAGACCACGGAAACGCCGAGCAGATGATAGACCCGAAGACCGGCGGTCCTTGGACTGCCCACACGACAAATCCCGTTCCGTTTGTCGTTGTAAAGGGAACGTGCGGTTCTTACGGAGTGAGGAGGAGGGAAAAGGAGGACGTTAAACTTCCGGAGGAGTTTGCCGGAATTCCCGTTTTGGGGATTTTGGGAGACATAGCTCCCTCGATTCTCCACATCTTGGGTGAGGAGATTCCCGAGGAGATGACCGGTTGCGTAATAGTTGAAGGGGATTTTGACGATTGTAAATTATAAGTTTGAAAAAAATTGAAGGAGGGAGAGATGAGCGTAGATGTACTGATTGAGAACCTCAAGGAGGCCATCAAGGCCGACCTTGAAAAGGGTGAGTTTGGCCACGTTAACGTGAGGAGGGCAAGGGAGCTCATAAAGGACCTTGGAGCTTACCTGCTTGACGTCAGGCCTCCACAGCACGTTGAGAAGGAAAATGCCGAGGAGGCGGGAATTCCCGGAGCTCTCTACATTCCCTTTCCGGAGCTCCCAAACCAGATTGATAGGCTTCCAAAGCCTAAGAACCATCCGGTAATCGTCGGATGCAAGCAGACGAGACTTGCCAACAGGGTTGCCGGAATTCTTGAAGCTTTAGGTTACATAAACGTTTACGTCCTTGATACCGACATAGACAACCTCATAGAGTGTCACAGGGCCCACACAGAAGAGTAATTTCCGGGGAGGGTTCTCCTCCCCTCCAATTCCCTTCAACTCTGATAAAATAATCCCCACCCCTCAACTTCTCAGGAGGAAATTCATGAGCAGTAAGGATTATAAGGATACCTTAAATCTTCCCAAAACCTCCTTTCCAATGAGAGGAAATCTCCCTAAGAGAGAGCCGGAAACCCTAAAGTTTTGGGAGGAAGTTGACATATACGGGAAGCTCTTAAAGGAGCACGAGTGTGACGACCTTTTTGTCCTCCACGATGGCCCTCCCTACGCAAACGGTCACATCCACATCGGTCACGCCCTCAATAAGATACTGAAGGACATAGTCGTCAAGTCAAAGTTTCTTCAGGGTTACAGGGCTCCGTTCGTTCCCGGTTGGGACTGCCACGGCCTTCCAATAGAGAGGGCCGTATTTAAGCAAATTAAAAAGAGAAAGGACGAGGTTGACCCCCTTGAGGTCAGGAGGTTGTGTAGGGAGTATGCCCAAAAGTGGGTAAGCACCCAAAGGGAAGAGTTTGTAAGGCTCGGTGTCTTCGGTGACTGGAAGAACCCCTACATAACGATGGACCCCAAATACCAGGCCGACATTGTGAGGGAATTGGGCAAGTTCTACGAAAGGGGACTCGTTTACAGGGCCAAAAAGCCCGTTTACTGGTGTCCTTCCTGCGTTACCGCCCTTGCGGAGGCCGAAATTGAATACTTTGACGAAACTTCCCCGTCTATCTACGTGGCCTTTGAGGTTGAGGATTCAAAGGGTAGATTGCCCGATAACAGTTATCTCGTTATCTGGACTACGACTCCGTGGACCCTTCCTGCAAACGTTGCAGTTGCAGTGAATCCGGAGCTGAAGTATGCGGTTTTGAAGAGTTCCGGTAAAAACTTCATCGTTGCAGAGAACCTCGTTGAAGATTTTAAGGAAAAGACGGGCATAGAGGGAGAGGTAGTAAAGGTCTTAAGCGGAAGGGAGCTTGAGGGAATTACCTACAAGCATCCATTTTTGGACAGAAAGGGTAAGGTCGTCCTTGCCGACTACGTTGCCTCAGACACCGGAACGGGGCTCGTCCACATAGCTCCGGGACACGGAGAGGAGGACTATCAGGTGGGCTTAAAGTACGGCCTTCCCGTTTTGGTTCCCGTTGACGACTACGGAAGGTTTAACGAGGAGGCTCCCTCCTGGTTAAGGGGAGAGAAAATCTGGGATGCAAACAGGTTAATCATTGAGAGATTGAAGGAGTCCTCTCACTTACTCTACAGCGGAAAGATTACCCACTCCTATCCCCATTGCTGGAGGTGTAAGGGTAAGGTCATCTTCAGGGCAACTCCCCAGTGGTTTATCGCGATGGACAGGGGAAAGCCATCTTTGAGGGAAACTGCACTTTCCGAAATAGAAAGGGTTCGTTGGATACCGGAGTGGGGAAGGGTGAGAATAAGGAACATGGTGGAGGGAAGGCCCGACTGGTGTATCTCCCGTCAGAGGATTTGGGGAGTTCCGATAGTGGCCTTTTACTGTGAAAAGTGCGGTGAGGTTATCTACTCAAAGGAGATTGCCGACAGGGTTGCAGAGATATTTGAGGAGAGGTCTGCAGACGCTTGGTATGAGTTGAGTCCTGAGGAGCTTCTGCCTGAAGGCTTTAAGTGTCCCAAGTGCGGAGGTGATAAGTTCAGGAAGGAAACGGACATCCTTGACGTTTGGTTTGACTCCGGTTCCTCACACGCGGCCGTCCTTGAGAGGAGGGCAGAGCTCTCCTGGCCGGCAGACCTCTACTTAGAGGGCTCAGACCAGCACAGGGGATGGTTTCAGGCAAGCCTCCTTGAATCCTGCGGAACGAGGGGGAGAGCTCCATACAGGGCCGTTTTGACCCACGGCTTCACCCTTGACGAAAAGGGGAGAAAGATGAGTAAGTCCGTGGGGAACGTTGTCTCTCCCCTTGACGTCGTTAAGAGATACGGAGCGGAGATTTTGAGGCTGTGGGTTGCGAGCGAAAACTTCACTGAGGACGTGAGGATTTCGGACAACATACTGAAAAAGGTGAGTGAGGTTTACAAGAAAATCAGGAATACCTTGAGGTTTATGATAGGTAACCTTTACGACTTTACGCCCGAGAAGGCACTTCCCTACGAAGAGCTCCGTGAGATTGACAGGTGGGCCTTAAACAGGTTCTACCAACTGAGGGACGAAATTGTTGAAAACTACAACGACTACAAGTTCAACAGGATATTCAGGAGAATTTACGAGTACTGTTCGGTTGAGCTCAGCTCAATCTACCTTGATATAAGCAAGGACACGCTCTACTGTGAACACCCGGAGTCCAAAAAGAGAAGGAGCTCCCAAACGGCTATCTACAGGATTCTCTACGGCTTAACCACCCTCATTGCTCCAATTCTCTCCTTTACAGCAGAGGAGGTTTACCGGTTGATTCCCGGAGCGGATAAGGAGTCTGTCTTCCTTGACGAGTTTCCCCCGGCCTGCGACGACCTGGACGCGGAAATCCTTGATAGATGGAACAGGCTGATTGAGGTGAAGGGTGCCGTAAATAGGGCCCTTGAGAGGATAAGGAAAGAGGGACTCATAAGCCACTCCTTAGAGGCTTCCGTTGATATCTATGCTGGCGGGGAGCTCTACTCCCTTTTGAAGGAGTACGAGGAGGAGCTCCCGTTCATATTCATAACCTCTCAGGCCTCGGTGAAACCCCTTGACGAGGCTCCGAGCTCCTCCATCGTTGATGAGGAACTCGGGATAAGGTTAGTTGCAAAGAGGGCTGCCGGCGAAAAGTGCCAAAGGTGCTGGATTTACAGTCCTTCGGTAGGTAAGGACGGAGAGTATCCCGATGTTTGTGAAAGGTGTGCAGAGGTCCTTAGGAGTTTAGAGGGGAGGGAGTGTACCTAATGAGGGAGCTCCCGGAATCAGAGAGGCCGAGGGAGAAGCTCGTAAGGTTCGGAGCTCCGAACCTCACCGATTCGGAGCTCTTGGCAATAGTTCTGAGGACGGGGGCGGTCGGTAAGAGCGTTTTAGACCTGTCAAGGGAGCTCCTCAAACGCTTCGGCGGTTTAAGGGGATTGGCAGAGGCTTCCCTGAACGAGCTTTTAGAGTTTAAGGGGCTCGGAAAGGCAAAGGCAATAACCCTCATCTCCCTCTTTGAGCTCTGTAAGAGAGTTAGGAGAGAGGGAAAGAGTGAGAGGATAACCTCTCCCGAGGACGCTTACAGGATTCTTGAGCCCCTCTTTTCGGAGAGGAAAACTGAACACTTTGGAATTATTACCTTAAACAGGAAGGGCTATCTAATCAACATTCACACCGTTTCGGTTGGGGGCCTCGGTAAGGTTGCAGTTGAACCTAAGGAGGTCTTTAGGCCTGCAGTAAAGGACTTGGCCGAGGCGGTCATTCTCTTCCACAACCACCCTTCGGGCATCTCAAGACCGAGTTCCGAGGACTTAGAGATAACGAAAAGGTTGGTAGAGGCCGGAAAGGTATTGGGAGTTGAGGTTATTGACCACATCATAATAGGTAAGGAAGAGTTTTTCAGCTTTAAAGGAGAGGGTCTTGTTTAGGAGAGAGCTCCTTAGGGAGTTTAGCAGGGTAAGGGTTTTGGTAATCGGCGACCTGATGCTTGACGAGTACATAGAGGGAAGGGTTGAGAGGATATCCCCCGAGGCTCCCGTTCCGGTTGTGGAGGCTCAAAACGTTAAACACAGACCCGGAGGAGCTGCAAACGTTGCCGTTAACGTTAAGAGTTTGGGAGGAAGCGTTACTGTAATCGGCGTAGTCGGGAGAGACGAAGGAGGAGAGAGGTTAAAGGAGCTCCTTTTAAAAAGGGGAGTGGATACGAAACTGATTATCACCGACGACTCAAGGCCTACAACGAGGAAGACGAGGATAATTTCCGGTTCACAGCAGCTTTTGAGGGTTGACTGGGAGAGTAAGAACTACATTCCGGAAGATATAAGGAGGGAGCTCCTCTCCTTCCTCTCCGAAAACTACGGGGACTTTGACGTTATCGTTATCTCAGATTACGGTAAGGGGGTTGTGACGAGGGAGCTCTTTCAGATAACGGAAAAGATAAAGGGAGAGGTTCCCGTCTTCCTTGACCCCAAAGAGAGGAACTTTCCGATTTACAGAAGCGTGACGGCCATGACGCCGAACATAAAAGAGACCTTTCAGGCAGTCGGGATTAAACCCACTTCAAACGAGGAGGCCGAAAGGGCAGGTCGTCTCCTCATAGAGAAGTTCAAACTTGACTACGCCGTTATAACGAGGAGTGAAAGGGGAATTTCAATAGTTGAAAGGGACGCGGTTAAGCACATTCCCACCCGGGCAAAGCAGGTTTTTGACGTTACGGGAGCGGGGGATACCGTAATTGCTTCCTTTTCTTTGGCAGTTGGAGCAGGAGCATCTCCCTTTGAGGCAGGAGAGATTGCAAACCTTGCCGCAGGGATAGTCGTAGGTAAGTTGGGAACGGCAACCGTTACCGTAAGAGAATTGGAAGGAGCTCTGAATGCTTTGCAGAATTTGTAAGTCAAAGGGAGAGAGGAAAAAGGCCGTTATCTACCTGAGGCACCACAGATTGGCCCTCTGTAAGGAGCACTTCGTTGAGTGGTTTGAGAGGCAGGTTCAGAAAACTATAAACTCGTTTAAGATGTTTAAAAAGAGTGAAAAGGTTCTGGTTGCCGTTTCGGGAGGAAAGGACAGCCTCTCCCTCTGGTTTGTTCTAAACAGACTCGGCTATGAAACCTACGGTTTCCACGTCAGTTTAGGAATTGAGGGTTGGGATTACTCAAGAAAGTCCCTTGAAATTTGTCAGAGATTCTCGGAGAGAATAGGGAGGCCCCTCATAGTTTTTAACTTAAAGGAGGAGCTTGGTTACTCCATTGAGGAGATAGCCAAGGGAGTCGGGAGGAGGGACGTCTGTTCGGTCTGCGGAACTTTTAAGAGATACCTTATGAACAGGATTGCCAGTGAAAGGGGCTTTAGTGTTTTGGCTACGGGTCACAACCTTGACGATGAGTCGGCCCTTCTCCTCTCAAATACCATAAGGTGGGAAATCGGCTACTTGGGAAGGCAGTATCCCGTCCTTCCAGAATTTAAGGGATTTGTGAGGAAGGTTAAGCCCTTTTGCTTTCTTAAGGAAAAGGAAATAGTGAGCTATGCAATAGTGAATGAAATTGAATACCTTGAAACCGGCTGTCCAAATGCCAAGGAGGCAACGTCGGTAGTTTATAAGAGGGCCCTCTCAATGTTAGAACACGAGATGCCCGGAACGAAGCTGAGGTTTTACAAGGAGTTTTTAAAGAAGGCAAGGCCCCTTTTTGAGAGGGAGCTCCAGGAAAACCTTGAGCTGAACGAGTGTGAAGTCTGCGGAATGCCTACTACTGCTCCCGTCTGTTCGGTCTGCAGGACTCTTGAGAGGTTGAAGAAGGGATGCTGAAGGTCGGAAAGATAGAGTACTTAAACACTGTTCCCGTTTACTACGGATTTATAGACGGGTTTGTCAGCAGCGAAGGGGTGGAGTTTGTTGAGGACGTTCCTTCGGAGTTAAACAGGCTCTTGAGGGAGGGATTCCTAGACATCTCGGTAATCTCCTCTTACGAGTACATTGAAAACTGGGATAAGTACCTTCTCCTTCCAGACCTCTCCATTTCGGCCAAAAGGAGAGTCATGAGCGTTCTCTTCTTCTCTCAGGTTCCCATTCACCAGCTCCACAGGAAGGACGTCTGGATAACGAGGAGCTCCATGACCTCAAGGGAGCTCTTAAAGTACCTGCTTACGGACGTTTACGGCGTGGAGCCCAACTTCCACTACTACTCAATTAAAGAGGGCGGACTTCCGAAAAGTCCAAAGGCATTTCTCTCAATAGGGGATGATGCTCTAAAGACTTTGAGGGAGAGGAGATATCCCTTTGTTTACGACCTTGCCGAGGAGTGGTTTAACCTGACGGGACTTCCATTCGTCTTTGCCCTCTGGGCCGTTAGGAGGGATTCATTCAGGACAAAGGAGAAAGAGGTTCTTGATTTCTATGAGCGGTTGATTAAATCAAGAAATTACGGCGAGAAAAACTACAAGAAAATTTGTTCCCAGTTCGGTGAAAAGGTTCCCATTTCTCACATCAGCTGTGAAAAGTACCTCGGCTCCCTCAACTTCCACTTAGGAAAGGAGGAGGAGGAGTCCCTAAAGGCCTTTTCTGAGAGAATAGGAAAGCCTTTTAAGATTTGCTACTTAAAGACTTGAGCCTCTCCTTTAATTTTTCTCTCTCCTTTCC
>CAZEDJ010000018.1:0-18726 GCA_964511045.1 uncultured bacterium | reverse complement strand
ATTTCCGGGGGAACTTCAATAAAGAGAATGAAGCTCTTAACTCCCAATTCCGTTAGGATTTTCTCCGCCTGTGGGAGCTCCACAGGCCTCCTGTTTACAAAAATGAGCCTTACTCCCCTCCTTTCCCTGTTAAAGAAGGCCTTTACCAAACTTCCCTCCACCTTTGTAAACTCCCACTCCTTTCCAAATACCTGCCCTATTCTCTCCTCAATTGAGGAGGGCGGAAACCACTTCTCGTTAATCCTAAACGAGATTTTAGGATTTGAGAGGGCGTAGAGTTTTGAGAGGCCTTCAAGGGAGCTCCTCTCCCTCCTTCCGATTGTCCTTCTCCTGACGGGGGCGTTAAAGAAGAGCTCCCTCACCTCAACGGTCGTTCCCTGCCTGTAGGGAATCGGAGAGTACTCCTCAATCCTTCCCCCCCTGACCCTCAACTTTCCCCCCAATTTCCCTCCCTTGGAGCTCTTTATCGTAAGGTGGGAGACCTGAGATATTGCGTGGAGGGCTTCTCCCCGAAAGCCGTATGTCTTCAACTTCCTCAAGTCCTCAAACGTCTCAATTTTGCTCGTTGCGAACCTCTCAACCGTTAGGGGGAGCTCCTCATAGTCAATCCCCACTCCGTCGTCCGAAACCGAAAATGATGTCGGGCTTTCAATCCTTATCCTTATCTCCCTCGGATTTGAATCCACCGCGTTTTCAACTATTTCCTTTAAGACGGCCTTAGGAGAGGAGGCAATCTGTCCCGAGGCTATTCTCCTGACGGTCTCTCCATTGAGTTTTTTTATCATCTCACCTTCCATTAATAGGGATTTTTCAATAAAATAGAAAAAAGCTATAAAAAGTGGAGGGAGAGATGAAGAGGCTGGTGGTCTGGCTTGAGGAGGTCGGAATTGAGGACGTTCCTTTGGTCGGGGGGAAGAATGCATCGCTCGGTGAAATGATGAAGGCCCTTTCCCCTAAGGGAATAAACATACCTGAAGGTTTCGTCGTAACCTCTGAGGCTTATAGGTATTTCATTAAGTATAACAATTTAGAGGAGAAAATAAGGGAGATTTTAAAGGGACTCAACGTTAACGACGTTGACGACCTCCACAGGAGGGGAGAGAAGGTCAGGGAGCTCATAAAGAGCGGCCGCTTCCCCGACGACTTAAAGGATTTAATCTTTAAGTACTACCGAGAGCTCTCAGAAAAGTTTAACACCGAAGCCGTTGACGTTGCCGTTCGCTCCTCGGCAACGGCGGAGGACCTACCGAACGCCTCCTTTGCGGGACAGCAGGAGACCTACCTGAACGTTAAGGGAATTGAGAACCTCCTCAATTCCGTCAAAAAGTGCTTTGCTTCCCTCTTTACCGACAGGGCTATCTCCTACAGGGAGACCTTTGGCTTTGACCACTTTAAAGTGGCCCTCGCGGTAGGTGTTCAGAAGATGGTCCGCTCAGACCTTGCCTCGGCGGGGGTGGGATTTTCGCTTGATACCGAGAGCGGCTTTAAGGACGTCGTTTTAGTTACGGGTTCATACGGCCTCGGAGAGATGGTCGTTAAGGGTGCCGTTACGCCCGACGAGTGGCTCGTCTTTAAGCCGACGCTAAAGGAGGGTTATAGGGCCGTAATTGAGAAGAAGTTAGGGGATAAGAAGCAGAAGATGGTTTACGGTGAAACGGAGAAGGAGCCCGTGAAGGTCGTTCCCGTTCCCCTTTCGGATAGGGAGAGGTTCTGCCTCACGGATGACGAGGTTCTAACCCTTGCAAGGTGGATTTGCGAGATTGAGGACTACTACTCCGAAAAGAACGGCAGGTGGACTCCGATGGACGTTGAGTGGGCAAAGGACGGCCAAATCAACAGACTCTACATAGTTCAGGCAAGGCCTGAGACCGTCCACTCCCGCAAGGACTACTCAAAGGTGACCGTTTACAGGATAACCGAACCTCCCGAAAAGAGGAGGGAGAAGGTTCTCGTAACTGGAATTGCAGTCGGCAAGAAGATTGCAGAGGGAAACGTAAAGGTTCTCATGTCCGTTGAGGAGGCCGACAGGTTTAATGAAGGTGACGTTTTGGTTACAGACATGACCGACCCCGACTGGGAGCCGATAATGAAGAAGGCCTCTGCAATAGTTACAAACAGGGGAGGCAGAACCTGCCACGCCGCAATTGTTGCAAGGGAACTGGGAGTTCCTGCAGTTGTCGGAACGGGAAATGCAACTGAGGTTTTAAAGGAGGGGCAGTACGTTACCGTCTCCTGTGCCGAAGGCACCGTCGGTTACGTTTACGACGGCCACGTTGACTATGAGGTTGAGGAGGTTGACCTTAATAAACTCCCGAAACCTAAAACTCCGATAATGTTTAACGTTGCAACTCCCGAAAACGCCTTTGACCTCTCCTTCCTTCCCAACGACGGCGTAGGCCTTGCAAGGGAGGAGTTCATAATAAACAACTACATAGGAATCCACCCAAATGCCCTCATAAAAATTGATGAGATTAAGGAGAGGGACGGGGAGCTCTACGAGGAGATTTTAAGGAGAACAAAGGGTTATTCGGACAAGAAGCAGTTTTACGTTGATAAGTTGGCCTTCGGCATCGGAAGGATAGCCGCGGCCTTTTACCCAAAGCCCGTAATTGTCAGGTTTTCAGACTTTAAGTCAAATGAATACGCAAACCTCCTCGGCGGAAAGTACTTTGAGCCTAAGGAGGAAAATCCCATGTTGGGCTGGAGGGGAGCTTCAAGGTACTACTCTCCTGAGTTTAAGGAAGCCTTCGGCCTTGAGTGTTTGGCCATAAAGAAGGTAAGGGATGAAATGGGGCTTAAAAACGTGATAGTTATGGTTCCCTTCTGCAGGACGCCTGAGGAGGGTAAAAGAGTCTTAGAGGTTATGGAGGAGTTTGGCTTAAGGAAGGGAGAAAACGGTTTAAAAGTTTACGTCATGTGTGAAATCCCCTCAAACGTCATTCTCTTTAGGGAGTTTTCCGAGTACTTTGACGGCTTCTCAATCGGCTCAAACGACCTTACCCAGCTTACCCTCGGAGTTGACAGGGACTCCTCCCTCGTTTCTCACATATACGACGAGAGGAACGAAGCAGTTAAGTGGATGGTCGGAAGGGCCATAGAGGAGGGTAAGAGGTACGGCAGAAAGGTCGGAATCTGCGGACAGGCTCCCTCAGACCACCCCGATTTTGCACAGTTCCTCGTTGAAAAGGGCATTGACACGATTTCAATCAATCCAGACTCAATCATTGACGTAATAAGGGCCGTTTACGAGATAGAGAAGAAGATGGGAAATTGATGGAGGGAGAGATGAAGGTTGCCTTCTTTGAGCTTGAGGGGTGGGAAGTTCCCTACATTGAGAGGGAGCTCCGCGGATTTGAAATTCTCAAATTGGAGAAAAAGCCCTTAGAAAAGGGGGATTTAGGTGAGATAAAAGACGTTGAAGTCCTCTCCGTTTTCATCTACTCAAAAATTGATAGGGAGGTAATGGACTCCCTACCAAACCTGAAGCTCATAACGACCCGCTCAACCGGTTTTGACCACATAGATGTTGAATATGCAAGGAAAAGGGGAATTAGCGTTTGCAACGTTCCAGACTACGGGATGGAGACCGTTGCAGAGTACACCCTCATGCTTATTCTCGCCCTCCTGAGGAAGTTGAGGCCCACTTTGGAGAGGGTCTGCAGGGGCGTCTTTTCAAGGGAAGGTTTAAGGGGGAACGACCTTGAGGGAAAGACCGTCGGCGTTGTCGGAACGGGAAGGATAGGTTCAAGGCTCATAAAGCTCCTTTCGGGGTTTGACCTAAAAATCCTCGCCTTTGACGTGAAGCCAAAGGAGGAATTGGTAGAAAATTTCGGGGTCAAATACGTTTCCCTTGAGGAGCTCCTGAAAAACTCCGACATCGTAACCCTCCACGTTCCCTACTTACCCTCAACTCACCACCTTATTAACAGGGAAAACATAAAGCTGATGAAGGAGGGTTCCTTCCTCGTAAACACCTCAAGGGGAGCAGTTGTTGAGATTGAGGCAGTCGTTGAAGCCCTCAGGGAGGGAAGGCTTTCGGGCGTTGCCCTTGACACTTTTGAAGGTGAGGAAGTTTGGGCAGAAGAGGAGCTGATAATCTTCAGGGGAGGGAGGGACATCTCCCCCGAAATATTAAAGAAGGCAGTTGAGAGCTTTGCCCTAACTCACTTTGAAAACGTAATCCTCTCACCTCACAACGCCTACAACACCCACGAGGCGGTTATGAGGATTCTTCAGAAAACTCTGAAAAACATACTCTCCTTTAAGGAAGGGGGTAAGTGCGTTTATCGCGTCGTTTAGGGAGGGAAGATGAAAGTGGTCTTTGATGACTCCGGTTTTCCGACGGAATCCTATGGGGAGCTAATAGAGGAAATCTCTGGAAAGTCCTTGGTCAACGACAGAGTTATGCCCTTTGTAAAGCTTCCCTGTGAGGAGGAGCTCTTAAAGATTAGAGAGGTTTCAGATTCACTCAGGAGCGTCTCAGACAGGCTCGTCGTTGTTGGAATGGGTGGCTCCTCAAGGGGGGCAAAGGCTCTCCACCAGGCCGTCGGGAGGGAGCGTTCAGAGCTCCTCTTCATAGACAACGTTGACCCGATTCTCATTGAGAAAACTCTGGGCGAAATTGACTGGAGTAGAACCTCTTTTGCCTTTATAAGCAAGTCCGGAAGGACCCTTGAAACGGTTACCGTTATGAACCTCATACTCAAAGAGTTGGAGGAGAGGAACCTCTTAAAGGGGAGAGTTGCCTTTGTCGGGGACAGGGGGAACAGCTTTGAGGGGATTGCAAGGGAGTTGGGAGCTCCCTTCGTTGAAATCCCCAAGGAGGTCGGAGGGAGGTTCTCGGTTTTCACTGCCGTAGGCCTGTTACCTCTTATGTTTGCAGGTTACGACATTGATAGCTTTTTTAGGGGAGCCTTTGACCTCATAAACTCTCCCCTTCCGGCACTCTACCTTGCTGCCTCTAAGTACCTCAACTATAAGAAAGGCAGGAATATATCAGTAGTTATGCCTTACTCCTCATTCCTTTCAGAGTTTACAGAGTGGTATGCTCAGCTTTGGGCCGAGTCCTTGGGAAAGGAGGGAGAGGGACAGACGCCCTTAAAGGCAATTGGAACGTCATCTCAACACTCAATTCTTCAGCTCTTCATTGACGGTCCCGACGACAAGTTCTACCAGCTCTTCTTCGTAAAAGACTTTCCTTCCGACCCGAAACTCCCCGAAAGGACTCTCGTTTTGCCCTTCCTCTCCGGAAAGAGGGTCTCTGAGGTTATGAGGGCCGAGTTTGAGGGAACGCTCTTTGCCCTGAGGCAGAGGGGAAGGCCGATAGTCAGGTTTGAGATTGAGAGTTTGTGTGAGTACGAGATGGGCTACCTCTTTATGCTTTACATGGTTGCAGTTGTTGTTATGGCAAAGCTGATGGGAATCAACCCTTACGGTCAGCCGGCCGTTGAAATCGGAAAGAGGTATGCAACCGAAATGTTGATGGGAGGAGTAGAGGGTGTCTCGTAACGTGTGTTTGAACGAGGGGGAACTCTTAAACTTAAACAGGAAATTGATAGAGGAGCTCCTTTCGGGAGCTCCCTTAGAAAACGAAGTGTCCGTTTACCTTTGGAACGGAGATAGGGTCTGGGGAAGTGGCGATAAACTGAGAATAAGGATAAACAAGCCCTGGGCTCTCAAGGAGGCGTTGGGCGAGTTTTCCGACCTCTCACTTGCAGAGAGCTACATCTACGGTCTCATAGACTTGGACGGAGACATATACCTCGTCTTTCCAATCTCAGACTGGCTGATTCAGAGGTTTAGCTCTTTAAGGGAGAAACTGAAGCTCTGGAGAGTCCTCAGGAAAATACCTAACCTCGGACAGTTTAAAAAGTGCAGGGCTGAGGTGAAGGGGGAGCTCCACAGCATTGAGAGGGACAAACAGGCCGTTCAGTACCACTACGACGTTTCAAACGACTTTTACAGGCTCTTCCTTGGCAAAAACATGGTTTACTCCTGCGGCTACTTTAAGTCTCCTGAGGACTCCCTTGATAGGGCACAGGAGCAGAAGATTGACTACATATGCAGAAAATTGAGGCTAAAGCCCGGTGAGAGGTTTTTGGACATCGGTTGCGGTTGGGGAGCCCTCATCATCCACGCCTCAAAGAATTACGGCGTGAACTCCGTCGGAATAACCTTGAGCGAGAATCAGTACGAGTTTGTAAGGGAGAGAATCAAGGAAGAGGGACTTGAGGATAAGTGCACGGTTTTACTTGCAGACTACAGGGAGCTCTCAGACTGGAACTACTACGACAAGATTGCAAGCGTCGGAATGTTTGAGCACGTGGGAGAAAAGAGAGCTCTCACCTACTTTGAACAGGCCTACAAGCTCCTAAAGTACAGGGGAGTCTTCCTCAACCACGCCATAAGTTCAAACTACCGCGAGTACGGAAAGCCACCCTCACAGTTCATAAGGAAGTACGTCTTTCCCGACGGGGAGCTCCTTCCCATTTACCTGACGATTGAGAAGGCCGAGGAGGCCGGTTTTGAGGTCAGAGACGTAGAGTCACTGAGGGAACACTATACCCTAACGCTTATGCACTGGGTTAAGAACCTTGAGAAAAACCACGAGAAGGCCGTTGAGGTTGCCGGAGAGGTGAGGTACAGGATTTGGAGGCTCTATATGGCCTCAAGTGCCTACCAGTTCCTGACAAACAGGATTGGTCTGTACCAGACCCTCTTGGTAAAAACGGGCCCCGACGGCGAGTCCGGCTTTCCGCTTACGAGGGAATACATGTGTGGGAGGGAGAGTTGAAGGCAGTTGTAATGGCAGGTGGATTTGGAACGAGAATTCAGCCACTAACGAGCTCAAGACCGAAGCCCATGCTTCCCGTTATGAACCTGCCGATGATGGAATACATAATGAGAGAGTTAGTTCTCCTCGGAATAGAGGAGATAGTAGTTCTCCTCTACTACAAACCCGACGTCATAAAAAACTACTTCGGCAGCGGTGAGAGGATAGGGGCAAAAATAACCTACGTCCTTCCGGAGGCAGACTTTGGGACTGCCGGAGCTGTGAAGAAGGCTCAGCCCTATCTTGACGAGACCTTCATCGTTGTAAGCGGTGACGTTATAACCGACTTTGATTTGAGGGAGGTTGTAGGATTTCACGAGTTTAAACACTCAAAGTTGACCATTACTTTGACCTCAGTTTCAAATCCCCTTCAGTTTGGAATTGTCATAAAGGACAAGGACGGGAAAATCCTCAAGTTTCTTGAAAAGCCGAGCTGGGGAGAGGTATTCAGCGACACGATAAACACGGGGATTTACGTTATTGAGCCAGAAATTCTTGACTTTATTCCGGAAAACGTTCCCTTTGACTTCAGTAGAGACCTCTTTCCCCTCCTCATGGAGAAGGGAATTACCCTCTACGGATTTGAAGCTACGGGATACTGGAAGGACGTCGGAAATCCAGACGCCTACAGGGAGGTTCACAGGGACATTTTTAGCGGGAGCGTGGAGCTCCAGCTTCCCGGAAGGGCCGTTAAGTATCCCGAGGGAGTCCTCTTTCTTCAGGGTGAGGCAGAACTCCCCGATTCTGTAAAGGTGAGGGGAATGGTCGTTTTGGGCGACGGCGTTGAGGTGGGAGAGGGGACTCTCCTTGAAAACTGCGTTGTCGGTAGGAAGACGAGGATAGGCAAGAGGTGTGAGTTAAAGGACACTGTGATTTGGGAGGAAGCAATCTTAGGCAGCGATGTAAGGGTGAGGAACTGTGTAGTATGCAACAGGGTTGAAATTGGGGACAGGTTCCTTGCCCTCAAGGGGGCCGTAATTGCGGAAAAGGTAAAGATAGAGAGTGACGTGAGGATTGAGAAGGACGTCGTCATTTGGCCTGAGAAGTTCGTTGAGAGCGGTTCAATTGTGAGCACGAACCTCGTTTGGGGAGAAAAGTGGAAGCGTTCCATCTTTGAGGGAGGGAGAATCTCTGGAAGGACGAACGTTGAGCTCTCTCCCGAGCTTGCCGCAAAGCTTGGGGCAGCTCTCGGAACCACCCTTCCCGAGGGGAGCTCCGTCCTCATGAGTAGGGACTACCACAGGGCTTCAAGGATGATAAAGAGGGCATTCCTCTCCGGTCTCCTCTCTACCGGGGTTAACGTCATAGACCTGAGGGAGTTTCCCCAGCCTGCAATGAGGTATCTCTTACAAAACTGCGATGCCTTTTCCGGAATCCACTTTGAGGCCTCCTCCTCGGTTCCGGGACACAACGACATCCTCTTTTTTGACGAGAGGGGAATCCAGATTGACACTTCCAAGGAAAAGGCGATAGAGAGAATTTTCTTCAGGGAAAAGTTTAGGAGAGTAGGCCCTTCAGAGGTAGGCGTTATTAAGGACGAGACCTACGGAATAGAAAAGTACATATCGGCCATAAAGGAGAGGGTTGACGATAAGATAAGGGAACCGAGGTTCAGCATCGTCGTTGACCTGATGAACGGAATCTTTTCGGACGTCTATCCGGAGCTCCTTGCCCACTTCAAGGTTAACAGCATAATTCTCAACTCTTACGAGTCGGAAGAGAAGTTGATGCAGTTTCCCTCAGTTAAGTCAAAGTCCCTGAAGGACGTTCCCGAAATAGTCAAATCAACCGAGTCAGACGTCGGCTTCATAATTCACCCGGAAGGCGAAAAGCTCACGGTCGTTTCAGACTCGGGAAAGGTTATTGACAACCACCTCCTTACCCTCTTTTTCCTGAAGGTGATTGATGAGGCCGTAGATGAGAAGGTGAAGGCCTACGTCCCGGTAAGTTGCCCTTCCGTTATTGATAAGGTCTTAACGAACGTTTCCGTTGAGAGGGGAAAGTTTAGGGGAATTTCCCCCTCCCTCTTGAAAAAGTACTACTTTGTGGGGGACCTTGAGGGAAGGTTTATCTTTCCCGAGTTTTCATTCTCCCCCGACGCCGTTTACTCCAGCATTAAGCTGTTGGAGCTCCTTTCGTACGCCGGAAAGTCCGTTTCGGAAATTCTCTCGGAGATTCCCGAGTTTTTCTTCGTTCACGTAATTGTCAGTTGCCCTGCGGCAAAGAAGGCGAAGCTGATGAGGAAGCTCTCTGAGGAGGCTATGGAGAGGCGGGCCTCCTTTATAGACGGCGTAAAGATATTCCTCAACGGAGACTGGATTCTCTTCATTCCGGACCAGTTTACCGATAAGCTCCACATCTTCGTTCAGTCCGAAAATAGAAAGGAGGGTGAGGAGCTCCTAAAAACCTACCGTGAGCTCGTATCAAAGTGGATTGAGGAGAGGGAGTGAAGCTGCTCTTTATTTGGCACATGCACCAGCCCCTTTACAAAAACGGCATTACCGGTGAGTACGAGTTGCCCTTTACTTTCCTTCACGGGATAAAGGATTACTACGACATGCCCTACCACTTGAGCAAGTTTGAGAATCTAAGGGCAACCTTCAACCTGACTCCATCCCTCGTCCGCCAAATTGAGGAGTACGCCTCGGGAAGGGCAAACTGCAGGTTTCTCAGGTTGATGAGGAAGGGAGTGAGGGAGCTCTCGGCGGGCGAGAGGGAGTATCTCCTGAAAATCTTCTTCTCCTCTTCTCCTAAACTCCTTGAGGAGTTTGAGCTTCTGAATAAACTTTACCTGAGCTACCGAAACTCGGAAAGGGAGCTCTCAAAAAAACTCTCAAATCAGGACTTTTTAAACCTTCAAGTTCTCTTTCTCCTCTCCTGGTGCGGAAACTACCTCAGGGAAAACAACCCCGTCGTCAGAAAGTTAAGGGAGGACGTTTCGGCCTACACGGAGGAGGACAAAGAGAAACTAATAGGGGAATTGATAAATCACTTAAAGAAAATCGTTCCGCTCTACAGGGAGCTCCGTCGCTCGGGACGTTTGGAGCTCTCAACGACCCCCTTCTACCACCCCATTGTTCCGCTTCTCTTAGACCTCTCGGTAGCAAAGGAATCAACTCCAAACGTGAGGCTCCCGGCGGTTCACACCTCGTTTAAGGACGACGCCTTGGAGCAGGTTGGGAAGGCTCTCTCCTTTCACGAGGAGAGGTTCGGAAGGGCCGAAGGAGTTTGGCCTTCGGAGGGAGCTCTGAGCCAGGAGGCAGTTTCCCTCCTCTCACAGTTCGGCGTTAAGTGGACTGCAACCGACGAGGAGATACTGTTTAAATCCCTTGACGTTAAAACGGGAACGAGGGAGCCCCTTTATAGGGTTTACGAATTTGAGGGAGTTAAGCTCTTTTTCAGAGACAGGGAGCTCTCAGACTTAATAGGCTTTACCTACAAAAACTGGAAGAGCTCCGACGCAGTTAAGGACTTTTTGGAAAGGTTGAGGAAAATAGATGAGAGCTTTGAAAATCCCGTTGTTTCGGTAATCCTTGACGGGGAAAACTGCTGGGAATACTACGAAAACAACGGATTTAACTTTAGGGAGGAGCTCTACAAAGAGCTCTCAAACTGCGATTGGATAGAGACCTCTATCCCTTGTGAAGTTGAACCGACGGGGAAACTGAGGAGGCTCTTTCCCGGAAGTTGGATAGGCGGGAACTTCCTCACCTGGATTGGCGATGAGGAGAAGAACAGGGCGTGGGAGCTCCTCAGCCTCACAAAGGCTGAAGTTTTGAGGAAAAAAGGAGACGAAAGGGCGAGGGAGCACGTCCTCATAGCAGAGGGTAGCGACTGGTTTTGGTGGTTCGGTAAGGGACACTACACGCCCTTTTCCTCGGAATTTGACAGACTCTTTCGGAGCAACCTCATAGAAGTTTATAGGATTTTGGGAGAGGACGTTCCCGACGAACTCCTCCGCCCCGTTAAACTCTCGTCAGAGCCCTCTTCAACTCCCCCAAAGGGATACCTGAGGGTAGAGGTTGACGGGGAGGTTTCTAATTACTTTGAGTGGCTCAACGCCGGTGAGGTTGACCTTTTGGAGCTCTCAACGATGGACTCCTCCTCGTTTGTTATGAGGAGGGCCTTTTACGGCTACGATGAGGAGGGGAACCTCTTTCTAAGGGTTGATGGGAACTGGAAGGGCGTTAAGGGAAGGAATTTAAAGCTCGTAGTTGAAATTTCCGGGAAAGATAAGAAGGAATTGGTCTTTGACTTGAAAACCGGAAAAACCAAAGAGTGTAGCAGAGCTCTCTCCTCGCTCGGAAGAGTTCTGGAGCTCCTAATTCCCTCAAACTGTCTGCCCCAGACCGTTGACGGGAAGTTGAAGTTGATTCTCAAGCTCTTTGTTGACGGGAAGCTCCTTGAAACGGCTCCGCCCTTTACCCCTGCGGTTCTTGACGTTTCTAAGGACTTTAACTCCGATTGGATGGTTTGAGATGGCGAGATTGGTCTTTGGAGTTCACAACCACCAGCCCGTTGACAACTTCAGGGAGGTAGTTGAGGAGGCCGTAAGGAAGGCATACAGACCCTTCATTGAATCGGTCTTTCCCTTTAAGTCCTTCAAGTTTTCCGTCCACTTCAGCGGTTGGCTCTTAGATTACATTCGGAAGGAGCACGGGGACTTAATAGAGATGCTCCGCTCAATGGTTAAGGAGGGGCGGGTAGAGTTCTTTACCGGAGGGTACTACGAACCCGTTTTGGTTTCAGTTCCCTCAAAGTGGAGGAGGTATCAGATAGAGAAATTAAACTCCCTTTTAGGGGAGCTCTTTGAGGTTGAGCCTAAAGGTCTGTGGCTCACAGAGAGGGTGTGGGACGATTCAATAGTTCCGGACCTCGTTGACTGCGGCATTGAGTACGTCGTTGTTGACGACTACCACTTTATCTGCTCTGGATTTGATAGGAAGCAGTTGGGAGGATACTTTATAACGGAGAGTGAGGGAAAACCCCTCAAGGTCTTCCCGATAGACAAAAAGCTGCGCTATCTCGTTCCCTTTAAACCCGTTGAAAACCTAAAAGACTACCTCTCCTCTTCGTGGGGAACGAGGGTTCTCTTTGACGACGGGGAAAAGTTCGGCATCTGGCCGGGAACCTACGATTGGGTTTACACCAAAGGGTGGCTCCAGAGTTTCCTGAGAGAGATTGAATCCAAAAACTTGGAGACCTTCCTCTTTTCAGAAGTAGTCTCATCGGAAAAGCCCCTCGGAGTGGCCTATCTCCCCACTACCTCTTACTACGAAATGGGAGAGTGGGCTCTCCCACCCGAGAGGTTCAGGGAATTAAAGGAGGTTGAGGAGCTCCTCAAAAACGCTGGACTTGGAGATTACGTTGAGAAGTTTTTAAGGGGAGGCATCTGGAAGAACTTCTTCGTAAAGTACCCCGAGAGCAACTACATGCACAAAAGAATGCTGGACCTCTCCTTTAAAGAGGGTGGAAAGGAGTTTCAGGATAACTTGGCAAAATCTCAGTGTAACGACGTCTTTTGGCACGGGATATTTGGCGGCATATACCTGCCCAACCTGAGGGACAACTTTTGGCGGTTTCTCCTCTCGGCTCAGAGGGAGGTTAACGAGGAGGGGACTTTCCTGAAGGACTTAAACTTTGACGGTTACGAAGAGGGAGTTTTGTCGTCGGGAGAGCTCTTCGCCGTAGTCTTTCCAAAGGAGGGAGGTTCCCTCTTTGAGCTTTCCCTTTTAAAGGAGGCATTTAACTATCAGAACGTTTTATCAAGGCACAGGGAGGGCTACCACTACCTATTTAAGAATGAGGAAAGTGAGGGAAAGGGAGAAGGAATCTTGACCATCCACGAGAGGTTGCCCTCTCTTTCCAAAGAGGAGCTCCGCAGACTCTCGTTTGATTGGCACTTAAGGGGCTCTTTCGTCTCTCACTTTACGTATTCCATAGACGGTGAAACCTTTAGGAGGGAGGAATTTAGGGAGGTTTCGGACTTTGTAAATCAGCCATTTAACATAGAGTTATTCGGACGAGGAATCAGGCTCTTTCGGAGTGGCGGAATTTACATGGACTCAAAGTATGAATCCTTCCTTGAGAAGACCTACTCTTTAAACGGAAAGACTCTCTCCTTTTCAGAAAAGTTTAAGACCGATTACCCGCTTCCTTTGATTCACATTCTTGAGTTCAACTTCCACTTTCTAAACCCTAATGGGTTTGAATTTAAATTAGGTGAAAGCGAGTTGAGAATCCTTGACTATGGACTGGAGAGGGAGCTCCTCATTCAAACTTCACTTCCCTTTGAGCTTCTCAGCTACCCCATAGAAACGGTCAGTCAGAGTGAGAGGGGAGTTGACTTCACGGTTCAAGGACACTGCTTTGGACTTTGCTTTAAAGTGAAAAGTGAATTTGAGCTTAAAGTGACTCTTGAGGTAAGGGATGTCCGAGATTAGACACGACTTTTTAACCGACAGTTGGGTAATCATTGCTCCGGAGAGGGAGAGGAGGCCTCACGACTACCCCGTTCACATCTACCCCACAAAGAGCGACCCGTCAAAGTGCCCCTTTGAGCCCGGAAAGGAGTACCTTGCCCCCCACGAAATATTTGCCCTCAGGGAGCTCGGAACGGCTCCCGACACTCCCGGCTGGAGGGTGAGGGTAGTTCCCAACAAGTACCCGGCACTGAGAATAGAGAATCCCCCCGTTAGGGTAAGGAGGGGCATATACGACCTAATTGGGGGATTTGGAGCTCACGAGGTGGTGATTGATACTCCCGACCACTACAAGCACCTCCACAACTTCTCAACCGAGGAGATGAAGGACCTCCTACTCGTTTACAGGGAGAGGATGAGGAGCCTTTACGGAGACCTGAGAATCCGATACGTTTTAGTCTTTAAAAATTACGGAAGGGAAGCCGGAGCTTCACTTACCCACTCACACTCCCAGATTATTGCAACTCCTTCCATTCCAAAAAACGTTGACACTGTTGTTTTTCAGTCAAGGAAATTCTTTAGGGAACACGGTAGGTGTTATCTCTGTGACGAAGTTGACTACGAGCTAAACGAAACGGTGAGAATTGTTTACGAAAACGAAAAGTTTGTTGCTTACTGCCCCTTTGCCTCCACAGTTCCGTTTCAAATAAGGATAGTACCAAAGGAGCACCAGTCCGACTTTTCAAAGCTATCAGACGGGGAGCTCTACATCCTCGGAGACCTCATGAGGGTGGTCTTTAAAAAGCTCCACAAGACTCTCGTAAATCCCCCTTACAACATGTTTATCCACACCCGTCCTCCCGAGAGGTTCTACCCTGAGGAGCCCGACTACTTTGTCGGGATGGACGATTTCTTCCACTGGCGCATTGAGATATTTCCCCGAATAACGGTCTGGGCTGGATTTGAAATCGGGGGAGGGTGGTACATAAATCCGACTTCCCCCGAAACTTCGGCAAAGTTTCTCAGAGAGGTACTGCTATGAGGGTTCTCTTTGTTTCAAGTGAAATTTATCCCTTCGCAAAGACCGGAGGGCTTGCGGACGTTTCTCACTCTCTTCCGAAGGCCCTTGATGAGTTGGGAGTAAGTGTAAAATCGGTTATGCCCCTCTACAGGTGTGTTGACGTTGAAAGGTTTGGAATTTCTAATACCGGAAAGAGGGTTTCCGTTTCCTTGAACGCCGGAGATTTTGACTTTGAGGTTTACTCCGTTTCTGACGGCGTTGAGCACTACTTCTTAAAAAACGACTATCTCTTCGGAAGGGAGTACCTCTACGGAACTCCCGAGGGAGACTATTCGGACAACGATTTGAGGTTTGGAGCCTTTTGTCATGCGGTTGTCAACCTCGTTGAGGAGGGCTTTTTCAGGGAGGAGATAGTCCACGTTAACGACTGGCAGACGGCACTGATTCCCGTTTTAATTAAAAAGAGGGGACTTCGGGTTAAAACCTTACAGACGATTCACAACTTGGCGTATCAGGGGATTTTCCCTAAGGATGCAATTGAAAAGCTCAACCTCGGTTGGGAGCTCTTTAACATGGAAGCCCTTGAATTCTGGGGAAAGGTTAACTTCTTGAAGGGAGGAATCGTATTCAGCGATGCAGTAAATACGGTCAGTCCTACCTACGCAAGGGAAATCACAACTCCGGAGTTCGGATTCGGACTTGACGGCGTTCTGAGAAAGTACAGTTACAAGCTGTTTGGTATCTTAAACGGGATAGACTACGACGTTTGGAATCCCGAAACAGACAGGTACATCTACGTCAACTACACCGAAAACACGATAGGAAATAAGGAAATTAACAAGGAATACTTTTTAAAGGAGACAGGACTAAAGGGGAGGGAGCTCCCCCTCTTCATCTTTATAGGGAGGTTCGCAAAACAAAAGGGGGTGGACCTCTTTATTGAGGCCGTTGAGGAGATGGCGGAGCTCCCTGCAAACTTTGCAATTCTCGGAACGGGCGATGCTTACTACAACGACTTCTTTAAGTCAATAAGGGGGAAGTTCAAAAACATCTTCGTTGAGGTTGCTTACGATGAGCCGATGAGCAGAAAGATGTACGCTTCTGCAGACTTTCTCCTCATGCCTTCACTCTACGAGCCGTGCGGTTTAAACCAGATGATAGCCATGAGGTACGGAACTCTCGTCGTTGCGAGGAAAACTGGGGGCCTTGCAGACACGGTTAGGGACATTTCCGAGCCCGGAGGTTACGGCTTCCTCTTTGAGGAATTTAGCGCCCGAGAGTTTTTAAAAGCCGTTAAGAGGGCGGTTGATTTCTACGGGAGCAGGGAGAAGGTTTTGAGGTTAAAGCAGTTTGTGATGGGAATTGACTTTTCCTGGAATGCTTCCGCCCTTAAGTATTTAAGGCTTTACGAAAACCTAATTGAGGGAAGGATGAGATGAGGTTTGACTTTACGATTGACGAGATAGAGAAAATGACAAAGAAGGAGCTCTACGAAATTGCAAAAAAGCTGAACATAAGGGGGCGCTCAAGGATGCGTAAGGGAGAGCTCCTTGAGGAGATAAAGAGGGAGCTCCTTCTGATTGAGATGGCTTCGGAGGAGGAGTCAATTACGAGCAACTTCATTCTGCAGGAGCCCGTTGAGGAGGAGGTCGGAGGCGGGGAGCTCCCTACCTACTCCGATGAGTTCCTCTCTCTCATACCGGTAAACCCGGAGCTCTCACTTGCCGTCTGGAACGTTGAGGGAGAGAGGGCGGTTTTAAGGCTCTACTCCGAAAAAGGACTGGTCTTCCAGGTTGAGGTTAATCCCGAATGGAGGAGATACTACATAAGGTATAGAGCTCCCTTCGGGAGAGTCTCAGCAGAGCTTGAGGTCTTTTCAAAAGGAGTAAAAAAAGTCCTCAGGTCAAAGCCGATTACTCTTCCCTCAGACGTTGTTGTCCTTGAGGTTGAGGGGACTCTCATTGAGGGAATTCTCAAAGAGGTAGAGGGGGGCTTTAGGGAGGTCCGTCTCGGTTACGGGGGAAGGAATGGTTAAGGGCTACTTTTTCCTCTTCCTCCACCACCACCTCCCCTTTGTTAAACACCCTGAATACGAGTACTTTCACGAGGAACACTGGCTCTTTGAGGCAATTTCCGAAACCTACATTCCCCTCCTTCAGACCTTCTTTAAATTGAGGGATGAGGGAGTCCCTTTTAAGGTTTCGCTCTCACTCACTCCTCCCCTCTGCGAAATGCTCAGGGATGATGTTTTAACCGAAAAGTTCAGAAAGTACCTTGAGAGGACTTTGGAGCTCTGCGAAAGGGAGATAGGGCGGACAGAAGGGAATGAAACCTTTAACCGCCTTGCGAGGTTTTACAGGGAAAAGTTTGAGAGCGTTGCAGAATTTTACGAAAGCTACAACGGAGACATTCTCAGAGCCTACGGGGAGCTCTCGGAGGAGGGGTTTGTTGAAATCTTCACCTGCGGAGCTACCCACGGTCTCCTTCCCGTTCTCCAGCCCGTTGAGGAGGCTGTTAGGACCCAGATAAGGGTTGCGGTAAAGAACTACAAAAAGCACTTTGGTAGGGAGCCTAAGGGGATTTGGCTTCCCGAGTGTGGTTACTATCCAGAAGTTGAGGAGGTTCTGAGGGACTTTGGTATAGAGTACTTCATACTTGATTCCCACGGTCTCCTCTACGGGAAGCCTTTTCCGAAGTACGGCGTTTACTCTCCCGTCATTACCCCCCTTAAAAGGATTGCCCTCGGGAGGGACCCTCAGTCCTCAAAGCAGGTCTGGAGTGCCAAAGAAGGTTATCCCGGAGACCCTTGGTACAGGGACTTTTACAGGGACATAGGATTTGACCTTCCGCTTGACTACATCTCCCCCTACATAAATCCCGACGGTTCAAGGACCTATACGGGAATAAAGTACTACAGAATAACCGGCGACGTTGACTTGGGTAGTAAAAAGCCCTACGACAGGGAGAGAGCTCTTGAGAGGGTAATGGTCCACGCCGAGCACTTCCACTTTTGTAGGGACAAGCAGTCTGAGTATTTAAAGGAATTGATGGGTAGGGAACCCTTGATAGTTGCTCCTTTTGATGCAGAGCTCTTCGGCCACTGGTGGTTTGAGGGTCCCGAATTCCTCTACCACCTCTTTAGGAGCTTTGATAGATACAAGGTCCTGAGTCCGGTTCTCTTGAGGGATTACCTGTCCCTTTACCCGGAGAATCCCAAGAGTCAGCCTTCCGTTTCATCCTGGGGAGACAGGGGCTATTTTGACGTTTGGGTTAACGGAGGGAACGATTGGGTCTACTACCACCTAATCGGAATGGCGAAAACTTTAAACAGGTTGAAGCGGAGAGTTAGTAGAAATGAAAGGAACACGAGGATACTGAACCAAATGTTGAGGGAGCTCCTCTTGGCCCAGAGCTCCGACTGGACATTTCTCATAACGACCGGGACTGCCTCAAAATACGCCGAAAGGAGACTCCGGGAACACATATCAAACTTTGAGCTCCTCAGGAGAATGATTGAGAACGGGGAGTTTGACGAAGGTAAACTCAAAAAAGTAGAGGAGAAGAACTCAATATTTCAGGAGCTCTCCTTCTGGGAGGACTGGGGTTGAGGTTAGGCGTTGACATCGGAGGGACATTTTTGAAGTTCACGGACGGAGAGAGAAAGTGGAAGGAGAGAACCCCTAAAAGCAGGGAAGACCTGTTGTCCCTTATTGTCTCAACGTGTAGGAAATTCAGTGTTTCCCGACTCGGGATTGCAGTTGCAGGCCTTGTAAACACAAGGGAGGGAATGGTTACCGATTCCCCTAACCTAAAGTTTTTAAGCGGATTCCGTATAAGGGAAACTTTGGAAGGAATTTTAAATGTTCCCGTTTCGGTCTTTAACGATGCAACTGCGGCAGCTTATGGTGAGTACATTCTCGGTTCCGGAAGGGGAACTTCTCACTTTATCTGTTTAACCCTTGGAACGGGCTTGGGAGGAGGGGCGGTTATAGAGGGAAAGCCCCTTTTTGGTTTTTCCGGGACCGCAATGGAGGTGGGGCACATGACCGTAAGCGTAAACGGCTGGCCCTGCCACTGCGGAAGGAGGGGATGTCTTGAGGCCTACGTTTCTTCCTACGGCCTTGAGAGGTTCTACTTCATGAAAACCGGGAGTTGCATCTCCTCCTTTCAGATTATAAACTTGGCAAAGGGGAATGATGAATTGGCGTTAGAATCTATTCTGGAGATGACAGATTACCTCTCCTTTGGAATTGTAAACCTGCTCCACCTCTTTAACCCCGATGTTATCTCCCTATCGGGCGGAATTCCTTCAACCTATCCCGAAATAATAAGACTGACGGAGGAAAAGGTTAAAGAGAGGGCATTTAAACAGCCTGCATCCGACTTTTCACTTAAACTCTCTGAGCTTGGCGAGTTCAGTGGAGCCTTCGGAGCTCTCCTTTTGGCAGATT
>CAZEDJ010000017.1:10340-18825 GCA_964511045.1 uncultured bacterium | reverse complement strand
GTTTAAATTCCCCTTTCAGTTTAGACAAAAAAGCGTTGAATCTATCAAGCTGATAGAGGGTGTAGTCCTCGTCCTCGTCTGCAGATGAAAAGTGAGTCATCACTCCCTTTAGCTTCGTTCCGCGGAGCTCCTCTAATAAACCGTTCCACTCGGACTCAACAAAGCCGAGCCTCCCCATTCCGGTGTCAACCTTTATGTGGAAGGGAACCGAGAGCTCCTTCACGATTTTCAACTCCTCAAAGTCGTAAACAACGGGTGTCAGGTCGTATTCGGCTAAAAACTCCCTCCCCTCTGAAAGGGTGGAGGACATGACGAGAATCGGCCTCCTTATTCCCGACTGGCGGAGCTCCGCCCCCTCCTCATAGGTGGCAACACAGAAGCCGTAAACAGAGGTTCTCTCCTCTAAAACCCTTGAAATCTCAATGCTCCCGTGTCCGTAGGCGTTTGCCTTAACAACGGCGTAGATTTTCTTCTTAGAGAGCTCCTCAATTTTCCTAAAGTTTCTGACGAGTCTATCTAAGTGAACCTCAGCCCACCTGAGCATCAACCACCCTTTTCACTACCAACTTATTTCCCCTCATCCCGACAACCTTGACCCTGTCGCCGTAATTCAGCTCCTCCTCACAGTAACCGTTCCAAACCTCCTCACCGGCCGCTCCGAGGGGAAAGCGAATCTGATAGGTAAAATCGTCCAACCTCCCTATTACAACTCCCTCCTGAGTTTTGAGCTCATCCAAAACGTCCTTAAGCCCTTTAACCTTCTTAATGTACTTAAAGCTGAGGTAGTAGAAAAGGAGGGTCGTTAGGAGGAAAGAAACGAGAGCTCCCAAGTAACCCTTAAAGAGGATGAGGTAAATCCCGGAAACGATGAGGCCCAAACCGGCGGGAAAGATGTAGGCGGTAAAGAGGTGGAGCTCCAAAGCCAAAAGGAGAACTCCAAAGAAGATGAGGAGAGCTCCGAACTTAACCTCCATTCTTCCTCCCCAAGAGCTCAAGGAGGGAATCTATTGAGGGAGGAAGGAGAACCACCTTTGAACTGCCCGACGATGCCAACTTCTCAACGGACTTAACAAAGTCGTCTCCGAGGAGGAGCCTTCCGGCGAGCTCCGGACTACCTACGGCATCAACAACGCTCTTAATGGCATTGGCCCTCGCCTGACCTATCCTTTCTATGGCCTCGGCCTCCTGCCACTTGGCAAGCTTATACCCTTCGGCCTCCAGTACTGCAGCCCTCTTCTTACCCTCGGCCTCCGTAATCATTGCCTTCTTCTTTCTGTCGGCCTCTATGAGCATGCTCATGGCCTCAACGATGTTCTCCGGAGGCTCTATCTCCTTAACTTCAACCCTGTTTATGAGTATTCCCCAGCTACTTGCCGCCCCCTGGAGAACCTCCTTTATCCTTGCGTTTATCCTGTCCCTTGAAGAGAGAATCTCGTCAAGCTCCATGCTCCCTATTATGTCCCTCAGGTTCGTTTGAATGGTCTGAATAATTGCATACTCAAGGTTTTCAATATTGTAAACGGCATCCTCGGGCTTAACGACTGTAAAGTAGCAGACGGCGTCTATCCTGACGAGAACGTTGTCCTTTGTAATTACCTCCTGCTTCGGAATGTCAAGAACCTGCTCCTTGAGGCTCACCTTAGCCCTGACCCTGTCTAAAATGGGAACCAGAAAGTGAAGGCCCGCAGTTAGAGTCCTGTGATACTTCCCCAACCTCTCAACAATCCAGGCCTCCTTTTGAGGGACAATTTTTACGGAGGCGGCAACGATAATAACAAGGAAAACGGCCAAAACTAAAAGAAAGGGAAAGAGATTCTCCACACTTCCTCCCAAAAACTTTTCCCTAATTCTAAACCTTTCTCTGATAGAATTCGCAAGGTCTTAAAATCAGCTTCGGGAGGTATTATGAGGCCCGTTAGAGCTCTCATATCCGTTTCAGATAAGAGGGGAATCGTTGAATTTGCAAAAGCCCTGAGCGAAATGGGAGTTGAAATCGTATCAACGGGGGGAACGGCAAAACTGCTGAGGGACTCGGGAATACCGGTAAGGGAGATTTCAGAACTTACGGGATTTCCCGAGATAATGGAGGGGAGAGTAAAGACTCTCCACCCGAAGGTCCACGGAGGAATACTTGCAGATAGGAGCAAGGATGAACACTTGAGGGCAATGAAGGAGCTTGAGATTGAGAGAATAGACATGGTGGTCGTAAACCTCTATCCCTTCAAGGAGACGGTAAAGAGGGGAGCCAACCTTGACGAGATAATTGAGAACATAGACATCGGCGGGCCTACGATGGTGAGGGCTGCGGCAAAGAACTTTAAACACGTTGCAATAGTTACAGACCCGGCCGACTACAAAAAAGTGATAGACGAGCTGAGGGAAACCGGTGAAATCTCCCTTAAAACGAGGTTCTATTTAGCAAGAAAGGCGTTCAACCTCACCGCCCACTACGACGCCGTAATTTCGGACTACCTCTACTCAATTGACGAGGAGGGTAAGAGGGTAGGTTGCAGGGAGATGAGAAATCCCTTAACGATTACCTTTGAGAAGGTTCAAGACTTAAGGTACGGGGAAAATCCCCACCAGAGGGGAGCCTTTTACAGGGAGGTTTTCGTTAGTGAACCCTGTGTAACGAGGGCTCAAAAGCTCCACGGAGAAAAGGAGCTCTCCTTTAACAACATTTACGACCTTGACGGAGCTCTCAACTTGGTCCTTGAATTTGACCCAGAGAGTGAGGGAGTTGCCTGTGCAATCATAAAGCACGCAAACCCGTGTGGAGTAGCCCTCGGGAAGACTCCGGAGGAGGCTTACGAAAAGGCCTTAAAGGTTGACCCCCTGTCGGCCTTTGGCGGAATAATCGCCTTTAACGAGAGGGTAACTCCCGAGGCGGCAAAACTGATAACCGAGAGGTTTTACGAGTGCATAATAGCTCCCGAATATGACGAGGAAGCCTTAGAAATACTAAAGAGTAAGAAAAACCTCAGGGTTTTAACGACAAACGGACTGGAAGGCATTGAGAGGAGGGGAGAGGACTCCCCGTTTGACTACAGAAGGGTTACGGGGGGACTCTTAGTTCAGGACAGGGACTTGATAACCTTAGACCCGGAGAAGTTAAATGTTGTAACGGACAGGGAACCTACCGAAAAGGAGTGGAAGGACCTGATTTTCGCGTTTAAGGTCGTTAAGTGGGTTAAGTCAAACTCGGTCGTTTATGCAAAAGACGGAGTTGCAGTCGGAATCGGCGTGGGACAGACGTCAAGGGTTGATTCAGCAAGGTGTGCAGCTGAAAAGGCAAAGCTCATGGGAATTGACCTCTCGGGCTCTGTCCTTGCATCTGAAGCCTTCTTCCCCTTCAGGGACAGCATAGACGAGGCCGCCAAGGTCGGAGTTACGGCCGTAATTCAGCCGGGAGGTTCAATAAGGGATAAGGAGGTCATTCAGGCCGCAAACGAACACGGCATGGCAATGGTATTTACGGGAATAAGACACTTTAGACATTAAGGGGAGGAGCTCCTCCCCATTAATCCGGCAGTTTATCGTAACCGGAAACCTTTAACTCCAACTCCCTGACACCTATCGGAACGACCTTTCTCATGCTCTCAAGGAGAGCTCTATCCTCAAGAATTTTCGCCGCCGTAGGGCTCTTTGTAAACTTGTAGTGTTTGGAGAGGAGGGACTTTAAAACGTCGTAGTCCCTCGGTTCAAGCCGCCTAACCTCAACGTAGTCTGGATTTATCTTCTCCTCAATGTCCCTGTCAAGGACGAAGGCCGTTCCTCCGGTCATTCCGGCACCGAAGTTCTTTCCGACCTTTCCGAGAACAACGACAATTCCCCTTACCATGTACTCACAGGCGTGTTGTCCCGCCCCCTCAACGACGGCAACGGCTCCGCTGTTTCTGACTGCAAACCTCTCACCCACAACTCCGGAAGCAAAGAGAGCTCCGCCCGTTGCCCCGTAAAGGAGGGTGTTTCCAGCTATGACGTTTTCCGTTGGAGCTCCTTTAAACTCCTCCGGAAACCTTAGAACAATCGTTCCTCCTCCGAGCCCCTTACCCACGTAGTCGTTTGCCTCACCTACAACCTCCAACAGGACTCCGGAGGGAACAAAAGCACCAAAACTCTGGCCGGCAACACCGTAAAACCTGAGGTGGACGAGGTTTTCGGGAAGCCCCTCCTTTCCAAAGAGGTTAACGATGTGGTAGGAGAGTGAAACGCCGACGCTCCTATCGGTATTTCTGATTTCGTACTCCCTGAAGACCCTCTCCCCCCTTTTAAGGTACGGGAGAACGTCCTTCACTATCCTCTCGTTGAGCTCAGACTTAACGGGATTGTAGGGGAGCTCCCGCCTTTTCAGTCTATAAATCGGGTTGTCAACTATCGCCCTTAAATTGAGGTTTCTTGCAAGGGGGAACCTCTCCTTAAGCTCCTCGTTTTCCTCAAGGAGGTCGTACCTTCCTATTATTTCGTCAAGGCTCCTGTAACCCATTTGAGCAAGAATTCTCCTGACGTCCTCTGCAACGAGTCTAAAGTAGTTAACAACCGTTTCAACAGCTCCCCTAAACCTCTTAATTCTGCTCTCGTCCTGAGTGGCAATCCCTACGGGACACCTGTTCGTGTGGCAGTCCCTGTCCATCACACAACCTTCGGCAATCATTGCAGCAGTTCCAAAGCCAAACTCCTCGGCCCCCATCAGGGCAGCAATAACAACGTCCCTTCCTACCTTAAATCCCCCGTCCACCCTAAGGGAGACGTTCTCCCTCAACCGATTGTTCACCAACTCCCTCTGCGTCTCAGAGAGCCCCACTTCCCACGGAAGACCTGCTCCCTTAATTGAGGAAAGGGGTGAAGCTCCGGTTCCCCCGGAAGCTCCGCTCACCTGGATAACATCGGCCTTAGCCTTTGCAACGCCGCAGGCAACAGTTCCAACTCCCACTTCCGAGACGAGCTTTACCGCTATCCTCGCCTTGGGATTTGAGAGTTTCAAATCGTAAATGAGCTGTGCCAAGTCCTCAATTGAGTAGATATCGTGGTGGGGAGGGGGTGAGATGAGAGCAACTCCGGGAACGGAGAACCTCAGCGAGGCAATGTAGGGAGTAACTTTGTGTCCCGGCAGGTGTCCACCCTCTCCGGGCTTTGCTCCCTGAGCAATCTTTATCTCAATTTCCTCGGCAGATGCCAAGTAGGCCGGCGTTACGCCAAACCTTCCGGAGGCAACCTGCTTTATCTTGCTGTTCCTAATCGTTCCGTACCTCTCCGGGTCCTCCCCGCCCTCACCGGAGCAACTCTTACTTCCCAAAATGTTCATGGCCTCGGCAATGACCTCATGGGCAACCTTTGAGAGAGCCCCTATTGACATTCCGGGAACCATCAGCCTCTTTACTATTGACTCAACGGGTTCAACCTCATCAACGGGTATAGGCTCCCTGTCGGACTTTATCCTGAGCAAGTCCCTTATGTAAACGGGCCTCTTTTCAACGGCCTCTACAACGCCCTTAAACTCGTCGTAACTTCCGCTCTTTGCCGCTTTAAAGATTCCCCTAACAACCTCCGGACTCCAGGAGTGGTAGATTCCGCCGGGGCGGAATCGGAGCTCCCCGGAGTATTCGGGTTCCTCAACCCTTAAGGAGAGCTCCACCCTATCCCTAACGATTTTCTCTATATCCTCTAAGGTGATTCCCCCTATCGGAGAGGCCGTGTGGGGAAAGTACTCTTTAACCACCTCCTCGGAAATGCCGAGAATGTCAAAGAGGTGAGAGCGGTGGTAGGAGGAGATAACGGAAATTCCCATCTTTGACATTATCTTCAAAAGCCCTGCATTTACGGCCTCCTTGTAGTTCCTCTCAAGTTCAGAGTAGGGCTTGTTGAGCTCAAGCTCCTTTGACTTTAAGTACTCAAAGACGAGGTATGGATATACACCAGAGGCTCCAAAGGCCACAAGTGCGGCAACCTGATGTGTATCGCGAACTTCCCCAGTCTCAACGATTATTGAGACCCTGTGAAGGAGTCTCTCCCTCTCCAAAAAGGAACACAGACCCGAAACTGCAAGGAGGGAGGGAATCGGATACTCTACATCCCTGTCCGAAAGGATTACAATCTCAACATTCTCAGTTAAAATGGCCTCTTTAACAGACTCAAAGAGGGAATTCAGTCCCTCTTTTAATGAATTTCTAAACTCCATCTTAAAGGCCTTGACGTTGACGAAGGAGCTCCCCCGAATTTCCTCAAACTCCGTCGGCGTCAGCAGGGGAGAGTCTATCTCTATCCTCCTTCTCAGTTTCCCAGAGAGCTCCAAAAAGTTCACCTTTGAACCGAGGCGGAGCTTCAGGCTCATTACCGCCTTTTCCCTTATGGGGTCAATCGGTGGGTTTGTAACCTGGGCAAACCTCTGTTTAAAGTGCCTAAAGAGGAGGTAAGGCCTTTCAAGGAGGTTGGGAATGGGAGTATCGTCCCCCATTGAAAAGACGGGCTCCTTCCCCATCTCGGCCATATATTCAACGACCTCTTCTAAGTCCTCCCTCGAGTAGCAGAACTTGACGAGTTCCCTGCTTAAACGCTCAGAGGGCTTTGGCTCTACAAACTTTTTCCCCTTTAACCTGTATAGCTTTCTCCTCACCTCCTTCTCAACCAAGAACTCGTCGGCAATCTGCCTCAGGATTTCGTCGTTCTTCCTAATCTCCCCTTCCTCGGTATCAACGAGGAAAACCTCTCCGGGCATGAGCCTTCCAAATTCAGAGACCTTCCTTTCGGGAATTTCAACCATTCCAACTTCGGAACCGAAAATCACCAATCCCTCATCCGTCACAACGTACCTTGCAGGCCTCAAACCGTTCCTGTCAAGCTTCCCTCCCACCACCTTACCGTCCGTAAAGGCAACGGCGGCAGGACCGTCCCAGGGCTTCATAAGGAGGGAGATGTACTCAAAGAAGGCTCTCTCCTCATCGGTAAGGTCGTCCAAAAGCTCGTAGGCCGGAGGAATGAGAACGGTTATTGCAACCTCAGGCCTAATTCCGGAAACGACCATCAGCTCAAAGACCCTGTCAAGTGAGGCCGAATCGCTCTCGTCAAACTCCACCAAGGGAAGAACCTCTGCTATCTTCTCACCGAAAGCCCTTGACTTTAAAAGGGGCTCCACAGCCCTTATGAAGTTCCTGTTTGCCGTTATGGTGTTAATCTCTCCGTTGTGAGCTATAAGCCTCAGCGGTTGAGCCAACCTCCACTCGGGCTCTGTGTTCGTTGAGTACCTCTGGTGAAAGATTGCAATTGAGGATGAAACTTCGCCGTTTTGAAGGTCTAAAAAGAAGCGCTTAAGGTCCGGGGCAAGAAGCATCCCCTTATAAACAACTAAATCTGAGGAGAGGGAAACGACGTAGTTTTCGGGATTCAGTTTGCGGAGCTCCTTCTCTAAACGCCTCCTCAATAAGTAAGTCTCAACTCTACCTCCCCTCGGAGCTATGACCTGATAGATAACCGGCAAACTCCTCCTCGCTATTTCGCCGCACTCTCTCGTATCTATTGGAACTTCCCTCAAAACTGCATCACCGAGGACTCCCTTTACACTCTCCTCTATGAGGTTAAGGGCTCCGTCAATGTCTCCCTTTAGGAAAAAGGTTCCTACCGTTACCTCTCTATGTTTAAAATCCCCCCTAATTTTCCTTGCCTCAGAGGAGAAAAAGTCGTGGGGAACTTGAAAGAGAATTCCCGAACCGTCACCGGTTCTCCCGTCGGCAAGGGCTGCCCCCCTGTGTGTGAGATTTGAAACAGCCCTCAGTCCCATATCTACAATTTCGTAGCTCCTCTCTCCGTTTACAGAAGCCACAAAACCGACACCACAGGAGTCCTTAACACTTGAAACCATTGCCACTCCTTTATTCCGATTTATTAAATGAGAATTAATTCTATCAAAGCCTGAGAATGTACTTCCCGGAGGGCGAGTCTATCGGCTCAAGGCCGACAAAGAGGGTATCCCCTATCCTCTCCTTTTTGTAGCTTTCCGAGGGATAGAAAAGGTACTTTGGTTTAGTTACCTCAATTACTTCCCTGAAAATAGGCCTCTCGGGTGAATCGGAAATAACCAAAAAGTCCAACCTCCCCTCCCCCGTTCTCAGAAAGAGCTCTAAGAGGTTTTCAACGTCCTCCCTGAAAATTGCATTAACCTTTCTCCTTTCAATTTTCCCCCTTATCTTCAACCACTCGGAACGGGTAAACTTTGCAGTTGAAGGATTGTAAACCCCGCTTATTCCGGAAAAGAGAATCCCCTCCTTCGTCCTGAAAATCCTTGACATGAAGTCTATGCCGGAGCTCCTTGAGAGAACCTCTAAGTCGTCGTCCCTTCCCCTTGAGTAAAACCAAGTTTTTGAGAGCTTAACGGGCTTCCTCAAACCGTGATTTCCGAGGGAAACAACGATGTCGGGATTTGAAACCTCAACGAGCCCTAAAAAGCGCTCCAAATTACCCGAAACGGGACCTAAAACGAGAATCTCCATTC
>CAZEDJ010000017.1:0-10240 GCA_964511045.1 uncultured bacterium | reverse complement strand
GGAAAACCCCGCTGGATGGTTAAGTGTCCAAAGTGCGGAAGCGAAAATGTGGTGAGAGCCGACGCCCCAGCAGGATGCAGGGGATGGGGATGGAGAAAGGGATTCGGAGGTAGAGGACTCGGTAGAGGAGCAGGAAGAGGTAGGGGCTTCTGCGGTTGGAGGAGGGGATGGTAAAAATCCCCTCAATCGGAATAGTTTTTCAGGTGCTTTAAGAAGAGTTCCGCAGTCTCCCTATCTATACTCGTTAGGTGAACTTCCCTAATGGTGGATTTTCTATTGCTCTTCAAGTACTTTACCACCTCGTCAAGAATGACTTTCGTTCCCTCCTCCTTCGGATAGCCGAAAATACCCGTACTGATTGCAGGTAGGGAAATGGACTTCAGCTTGAGCTCCTCGGCAACCTCAAGGGCAGACCTTACGGCACTCCTGAGCTTCTCCTCCTCTTTCCCCTCTCCCCAAACGGGACCAACTGCGTGTATGACGTACTTTGCCTTTAACTTCCCGGCCTTTGTGTAAACCGCCTTTCCCACCGGAACGGGACCAAACTTTTTAACTATCTCGTCACTCTCCCTTTGAATCTCCTCCCCTCCCCTTCTAACAATCGCTCCGGCAACGCCTCCACCGTGCTTTAGGAGGCTATTTGCGGCATTTACTATTCCCTCGGTCTCCTCCTCCGTTATATCACCGAGGACTACCTTTAAGACCTTATCTCCAATCCTCTTTTCTGCCAAAATCTCCACTACCCCAAGTCTCCCCATATAAACTGGATTATGGCCATTCCGGCAATTGCCGCCGTTTCGGCCCTCAGTATCCTCTTTCCGAGGTATATGGGCTTAAACCCCTTTTCCTTCAAAATCTCAATCTCTTCCTTTTCAAGCCCTCCCTCGGGTCCCACGAGAAAGGAAACGGAGTCTGCACTGTAACTTTGAAAGTCCTTAAACGAATTGCCCCCCTTTTCCCAAAGGACAAAAGAGAGCTCCGAATCGGCTTCAACGTCCTCAATCCCGATGGGATATGTTATTTCCGGTAAAACGTTCCTCCCGCACTGCTTTGCAGCATTTACTGCAATCTCCCTCCACCTGCGGAGTCTATTCTCCCAGTTCTTTACCAACTGGGCATTTGAGGAGCGCCTGCATATAACCGGAACGATTTCCGTAACCCCGAGCTCGGTTGCCTTTTGAACTGCAAGCTCAAACTTTTGAAGTTTATTCGTTATTCCCATAAAGAGAGTTGACTTTAAAGGGCTGTCCCTGTTGACGTTTATCTCCTGTATGACCTTTACCCTTACCGAAGTAGGAGAGGCTGCGTCTATTACGGCCAAGTACTCCTTACCCTCCCCGTCAAAAACTATTATCTCATCTCCCTTTTTTAACCTTAAGACTTTAAGGGCGTGGCGGGCCTCCTGCCCCCTCAGGAAGGCCTCGCCGTTTCTCACCCTGTCTATCTTAAATCGCCTCATTACTTAACTCCGGTCGTCTCCTTCTTCCTCTTCTTCTTTTCCCTGACCGAAATTCTCCCCTTGGGAGTTATGTCAAATACGACCTCTCCTCCCTCTGTGAACCTTCCCATGAGAATCTCATCGGTCAACCTGTCCTCTATGAGGTTCTGGAGAGCTCTCCTTATAGTCCTTGCTCCGTATTCCTTCCTGAACTCCTTGTCAACGACGTACTCAACGAACCTGTTCGTAACGTGAACCTTCAAGTTCCTCTCCGAGAGCTCCCTGTTCAACCTCTCAACCTGCCTCCTTACTATCTCCTTAACGTCCTCCCTCGTCAGAGGATGGAAAACGACAATTCCGTCAAGCCTGTTTATAAACTCCGGCTTGAAGAACTTCTTAACCTCGTCAAGGACCAGCGACTTCATCCTCTCAAAGGAGCGCTCGTCCTCCTTTCCGTCACTTATCTCAAATCCCATTCCCCTCTGGGCGGAGATGAGGTGCTTAGCCCCAAGGTTGCTCGTCATGATTATGATTGTGTTCGTGAAGGAGACCGTCCTTCCGAGGCCGTCCGTTAACCTTCCGTCCTCCATAATCTGGAGCAGGATGTTCAGGACGTCGGGATGGGCCTTTTCAATCTCATCAAGGAGGATAACGCTGTAGGGCCTCCTCCTAACGGCCTCCGTTAACTGACCTCCCTCCTCGTACCCTACGTATCCGGGGGGAGCTCCGATGAGCCTTGAAACGGTGTGCTTCTCCATGTACTCAGACATGTCTATCCTAACCATGGACTTTTCGTCACCAAAGAGGTACTCGGCAAGTGCCTTTGCAAGCTCCGTCTTACCGACCCCCGTAGGTCCTAAGAAGAGGAAGCTCCCTATCGGCCTGTTTACGTTAGACCTTATTCCGAGCCTTGAACGCTTAATTGCCCTTGCAACTGCACTGACGGCCTCCTCCTGACCGACAACCCTCTTGTGGAGCTCCGACTCAAGCTTGAGGAGCTTCTCGGCCTCCTTCTCCTGAAGCTGCTGAACCGGAATGCCCGTCCAATTTGCAACAATCTCCTCAACCTTTGACTCGTCAATAACAACCTTTTCAGACTCCTTCTCCACCCTCTTCTTCCTTCTTATCTCCTCAAGCTCGGTTAAGAGGCGGAGCTCCCTCTGCTTGTACTCGTGAGCCCTCTCATACTCGGCCATTGCAAGGGCTTCCTCCTTCATTGCCCTGACCTTTTCAATCTCCTCCTCAATCTCCTTCTCCCTGCTGTCCTTAACGGCCGTCTGGAGCTGAGCCTTTGCTCCGGCCTCGTCAATTATGTCAATCGCCTTGTCGGGGAGTTTCCTGTCGTTTATGTACCTAACGGCAAGCTTTACAGCCCTCTCAATTGCCCCGTCCGTTATGACGACGTTGTGGAACTCCTCAAACTTGCTCTTAAGCCCCTTGAGTATCTCAATAGTGTCCTCAATTGAAGGTTCCTCAACCATTACCGGCTGGAACCTCCTCTCAAGGGCTCCGTCCTTCTCTATGTGCTTCCTGTACTCGTCAATCGTAGTTGCACCGATTACCTGAATTTCTCCCCTTGAAAGTGAAGGCTTCAGGATGTTCGAGGCGTCCATTGAACCCTCGGCCGCTCCGGCCCCGACGAGCGTGTGAATCTCGTCAATAAAAAGGATTACGTCCCTATTGTTTTCAAGCTCCTTAACTATGGCCTTCAACCTCTCCTCAAACTGTCCGCGGTACTTCGTTCCCGCTATCAGTGAGGCCATGTCAAGCGAAACGATTCTCTTGTCCTTCAGCTTCTCGGGAACCTCGCCCTTGGCAATCCTCAAGGCCAAACCTTCAACGATTGCCGTTTTACCGACTCCCGGCTCTCCGATGAGAACGGGATTGTTCTTCCTCCTCCTTGCAAGGATGTGAGTAACCCTCTCTATCTCCTTGTCCCTTCCGATTACGGGGTCAAGCTTCCCTTCCCTTGCAAGCTTTGTTAGGTCGCGGCCGAACTTATCAAGGTTCGGAGTGTTGGACTTCCTTGAAGCCCTCCTCTCACTTACAATTCCCTTGAGGAGATTTGAAACCTCCCTCCTCAGCGTATAGTGGTCTAAGCCGTAGCTCCTCAAAATCCTGCCTGCAAGCCCCAACTTCTCCTTAGCAAGGGCAATAAACAGGTGCTCAGGGCCTACGTATGCGTGACCCAAAATCTTTGACTCCTCAAGGGCGTGCTCAAGAACTCTCCTTGCCTCGGTTGAGAAGGTAATCGTATTTATATCAACCTCATAGGGTGCAGGTTGAACCTGAGAGATGATTATTTCCTGAATTCTCGGCTTTGAAATGTTGTACTTTGAAAGAATTTGGTTTGTAATCTCATCATCCCTTAAAAGAGCAAGCAAAATGTGCTCCGTTCCGAGCTTTTCACACCTGAGAGCAACCGCCTGCTCCTTTGCATTGATTATAATTTTCCTTGCCTTTTGAGTGAACCTTTCAAACATACATACCCCTTTAATTTGGTTTAAGAGACTATTACTCCATCCTTTATAAAGTATAGTCTGTCTGCATACTTTTCCAACTCCGGATTGTGAGTGGCTATCAGGAAGGTGGTGCCGAGTTTCCTGTTCAGCTCCTTCATGAGGGAGATTACGGAGTGGGAAGACTGAGAATCAAGGTTTCCCGTTGGCTCATCTGCAAGTACTATCTCCGGATTCGTTACGAGAGCTCTCGCAACCGCAGCCCTCTGCTTCTCCCCTCCGGAGACTTCAAACGGTTTGTGAGAAAATCTATGTCCCAATCCCACAGATTTCAACACCTCCTCGGCCCTCTCCCTGGCCTCCTCCTCGCTAACTCCCCCGATTAAGAGGGGAACCATTACGTTTTCAACGATTGAGAGCTCCCCAATCAAGTAGTGAAACTGAAAGACAAAACCGACCTTTTTGTTCCTAAAGAGGGCAAGCTCCTTTTCTGAGAGCGAAAAGAGCTCCCTATTCTTATAAAAGACCTTCCCTTCCGTGGGCCTGTCAAGGGTTCCGAGGATGTGGAGGAGAGTGGACTTTCCAGAACCTGAAGCTCCCATGAGGAGGGAGAACTCCCCCTTCTCAAGTGATATATTTACACCGCGGAGGGCCACAACCTCATCACTCTCCGTCCTGTAAACTTTAATTAAGTTTTCAGCCCTGAGAACTTCCAAAACAACCTCCGGAGAGACTTTATGGATAAGAGAGTCCACAGGATAACCTTTTACCACCCAAAGATTGAAAGGATATCAGACTGTTTTGAGTCGTGCTACATCGTAGGGGGATTTGTCAGGGACCGCCTCTTGGGGGTGAGGAAGGAGTTTACCGACATTGACCTCGTAACCAAAGACAAATTAGAAAAAGTTGCCGAATGTATAGAAGAGAGACTCGGAAAGAGTCCGTTTTCATTTAAGAGGGAGAAGGAGGTCTTCTCATTTGTAGGGAGTGACTTCAGGATAGACGTTTCAAGCTTAGACGGGGAAACGATTGAGGAGGACTTGAGAAAGAGGGACTTTACGATAAACGCAATGGCCGTTGATATAAGAGAGCTCTTTCTCCCCTTTAACGACGATGCAGAGATAATTGACCCCACCGGGGGATTTGAGGACATTCAGAGGGGAATAATAAGGCCCGTTTACGAGAAGGCCATTTCCGACGACCCGGTAAGGGTTTTGAGGGGAGTGAGGCTAAAGCTCCAGTTAAACTTTAAACTCCACCCCTCATTCATAGAGCAATCAAAGGGGAAGGAGAGGGAGCTCCAAAACTCCCCTCCAGAGAGACTGAGGGAGGAGCTGATAAAAATCCTCAATACCGAAAAGTTCCACGAGGCGCTGAGGGACTTAGACAGCCTAAAGGTTCTGTACGGCGTTTTTAAGGAGCTTTCCAAGATAGAGGAGATTCCGCCCTCGGGACTCCACCAGTACAGCCTAAAGGAACACACACTAAAAACCGTTGAGCTCCTTGAAACTTACGTTTTAAAGAGAAAGGAAGAGCTCCTTTCACAGTTCTCATCACTTGTGGGTTCAGAGAAACTCCTTCCCAACTTTTCGGACGAGGAGTGCCTAAAAATCGTCGCCCTCTACCACGACGTTGCAAAACCCTTAACGGTTAAGGAGGTAAACGGAAGACTGACATTTCACAACCACGACAAGTTGGGTGCAGAAATTGTTAGGGATGCATTGATACGGCTTACTTTCGGAAAAAAGGCGGCAAGGTTAGGATACACAGTAGTTAGAAACCACCTGAGGCCCTTCTTCCTCTATGAGCTCTACAAAAGGGGAGAGCTGACCGACAGGGCCGTTTACAGGTTTTTCAGGGACTCGGGAAACTACTCTTTCCACACTCTCCTACTGTCGGTTGCAGACTTTGGGGCAACGTCTGAGGAGATGTTTGGGGAAATTGAGGAGTACGAGGAGTTTGTGAAAGGGCTCGTTAAATTTTACGCAGAGAGAATTCACAACCTAAAGCCGCTGCTTTCTGGAAAGGAAATAATGGAAATTAAGGGAATTGAAAAGCCTGACAGGTGTGTAGGCTTCATAAAGGAGAAACTTTTGGAGCTCCAGGCCATCGGAAGGGTAAAAACGAGGGAAGAGGCCGTATCCGTTGTGAAGGGGATTAACTGTGAAGACTCTCGTTGAGGCCGACTGCATAGTAACGCCCGAAGGAAGAATTTTAGAGAGCGGTGCAGTCGTCATAAGGGGAAATAGGATTGACGGCTACTTTAAAAAGCCCCCAGAGGGAAAGTTTGAAAGGAGAGTAAGAATAAAGGGATACCTCTATCCTCCCTTTGTCAACGCCCACACACACTTGGAGCTCTCAAACCTCAACTTTAACCCCGACGACTTCTCCTCCTTCTTTGACTGGCTCCTCTGGATAATCGGCAAAAGGCCTCTACTCTCAAAAGGAGAGATTGAGAGGGGATTGGAAAGGGCCGAGGAGGAAATATCATCGGGAGGAACCTTCTACGTAGGGGACATCTCCTCATTCGGAATTTCAAAGGGGTACAGATTCAAAAGCATAAGGGCAGAAGTCTTTTCAGAATTTATAGGAAAAGACTTTCACCCCGAGGACTTCTCCTTTCCCGTCTCGGCACACTCCGTTTACTCTGTCTCATTCGGAGCTCTCAGAAAGATTTCGGAGGAGAGCTCCAAGAGGGGACTCAAGTTCCAGCTCCACCTCGGAGAAACCCTTGAGGAGGAGAAGTTTGTAAGGTGTGAGAGGAACCTCTTTGAGGAGAAAATCTACCCCTTTTTAAGGAGAAAGAGGTACGAGAAGGTCTGTGCCGAAAACTTGGTGGACTACATTGAAAGGGCTGGAGCTCTCAACGAAAACCTCATAGCCGTCCACTGCACGAACCTGTCGGAGAAAGAGATTGAGAGGCTCACGGAAAGGGGAGCTTCAATAGTCCTCTGTCCGAGGAGCAACCTCCACCTGAAAGTGGGATTTCCAAAGGTCAAGAACATATTGGGATACGAAAAGCTCGGATTGGGAACCGACGGACTCAGCAGCAACGTTGACCTCTCTGTGGTTGAGGAGCTCCGAGTTCTCTACTACCAACTGAAAGGGGAGGTGAAGTTGAGGGAGCTCTTTCCGCTGATAACCTCATCCGGAGCAAAAGCCCTCGGAATAGAGGACTACGGAAAAGAACCCGTTTTTACCGTTGCACTCCCGAAAAAGGGCAAGCCCGACCCCTTCTCCCTCCTCCTTGACACCGAGACCCAGTTTAAAGTTCTGAAATTGGAGGAAATTGTAGACAAGAGGAGCCCTTGAGCATATAATTGGCAACCGAAAAACTCAATAAAGGAGGCGATGCTTAATGGCAACAGTTTACGTAAGGGAAGGAGAGACCTTTGAGAGAGCCCTCAAAAGGTTTAAGAAACTGTGCGAAAAGGAAGGAATCCTGACTGAAATAAAGAGGAGGGAGTACTACGAAAAGCCCTCCGAAAAGAGAAAGAGAAAGGCAATGGCTGCAAGAAAGAGGCTCATAAAGGCCTTGAAGAAGCGCGGTCTCCTTCCTCCCAAGGGCAAGAAAAAGAAGAAGTAAGGAGATGAGATGAGTCTTAAAGAGCGCCTCAAAGCCGACATGAAAGAGGCCATGAAGGCCAAGGACAAGCTGAAGCTCTCAACGATAAGAATGATTAATTCACTGATAAAGAATGCCGAAATTGAGAAGAGGGGAGAGCTCTCAGACGAGGAAATCGTCCAGCTCCTCATGAAGTACGCAAAGCAGAGAAGGGAATCAATAGAGATGTACGAAAAGGGAGGAAGGCAGGACTTAGTTGAGAAGGAAAGGGCCGAGCTTGAAATAGTTGAGTCCTACCTCCCGAAGCAGATGAGCGAAGAGGAGTTAAGGGAAGTCGTAAAGAGGGCAATTGAGGAGACCGGTGCATCCTCGCCTAAAGACATCGGAAAGGTGATGAAGGCCGTAATGCCGAAGGTTAAGGGAAGGGCAGACGGCTCCCTCGTTAACAGAATCGCAAGGGAGCTCCTGTCGTAAGTTTTGATATAATGAAAGTAGTGCCCTGCTTCTTTGGTCAATTGGAGGGGGGTCTTTATAGTACGTTCAAAGGAGCGGGGCACTCCTCTTTCAAGCAAATCCCCGGAGTAAGTTCCCCAAAATGGATAAATTCCTGAAAGTCCTGGAATTTGACAAACTCTTAACCGAAACGGAAAAGTTTGCAAAGAGTGAAGGCGGAAAGAGAGAAGTTTTAAAAGTAAGGCCGAAAACGACAAGGGAGGAGGTTGAGAGGGAGCTCTCAATCACCGAAACCTTCGTAAAGCTCCTCTCTGAGAGAAACCTTCCCCTTGAGAGCTTTCCGGACATTACCGAAACCCTTGAGAAGTTAAAAGTCCCCGGAAGCGTTTTGTCGGTTGAGGAGCTCCTCAACCTCTCAAAAGTCCTGAACCAGTCCTCAATCCTAAAGAGGTTTTTCTCCTCACTTGAGGAGAGGTTTGAGAGGATAAGATACTTCGGAGAGAGGCTCTCAGACCCAAGGGAGCTGAGGGAGAGGTTAAACAAAACGGTTGACGAGTCGGGAGAAATCCTTGACTCGGCATCGCCCAAACTGAGGTCTATAAGGCGTTCCATCCACCTAACGGCAGGAAAAATAAGGGAAAAACTCCAGTCAATAGTCAACAGAAACGAGGACATCTGCCCCGACAGGATAATAACCGAAAGGGACGGAAGATACGTAATCTTAGTTAAGCCCCACTTTAAGAAGAGATTTCAGGGAATCGTTCACGACAGGTCCTCATCGGGACAGACCCTCTACGTTGAACCCCTATCGGTAGTTTCGGAGAACAACAGGCTGAGGGAACTGAGGAGCGAGGAGAGGGAGGAGATAGGGAGAATCCTGAGGGAAATTTCCCAAACTGCCTTTCAACACAGGGAAGAAATTTCCGAAAACTTTAGAACCCTTACAGAAATTGACAAGAGGTACGCCGTTGCCTATATGAGCTTAAAGCTCAAGGGAACGAGGCCGGAGATAGGGAGCTCCCTCAATCTAAAAGGGGCAAAACACCCCCTCCTCATCCTCTCAAACAAGGAGGTTGTCCCTGTTGACGTAAGGCTCAGTAAAGGCCTCGTCATAACGGGACCAAATACGGGAGGCAAAACGGTAACCCTAAAGACCGTCGGGCTACTATCCCTCATGGCGCAGTCGGGATTCCTCATTCCCGCCGTTGAGGGGAGCTCCGTTAAGCTCTTCAAAAAGTGGTTTGCCGACATAGGGGACGAACAGAGCATAGAGCAGTCACTCTCAACTTTCAGCGCCCACATAAAAAACATCTCCCAAATCCTCAAAGAAGCCGACAGTGAGTCCCTCGTCCTCTTAGACGAGCTCGGTGCCGGAACAGACCCGATAGAGGGCTCAACGCTTGCAGTGGCCATCCTCTCCTACCTAAAGGAGAAAGGGGCAAAAACCGTTGCGACCACCCACTTTACTCCCGTGAAGCTCTTTGCTTACAGGGATGACTACTACGACGTCGCAACCGTTCTCTTTGACGAGGAGACTCTAAAGCCCCTGTATAAGCTTGCCTACGGAATAATCGGAAGGAGCTACGCCCTCGTAATAGCAGAAAAATACGGAATTCCCCAAGAGGTAATAAGACTCGCAAGGGGACTCTTAACGAAGGAGGACAGGTTAGCAGACGACATCCTCAAAGCCCTTGAGGAGGAGTACAAGAGGCTTGAGAGGGAAAGGAGGGAGGTTGAGAGGCTGAGGAGGGAGCTTGAGAGGAGGGAGGAGGAGCTCCGAAGGCGGGAGAGGGAGGTCGGAGAGAGGTTGAGGAGGGAGCTCTCGGCCTACATTGAGGAGTTGGAGAGGAAGACTGAGGAGGCACTGAGAGAAAGGGAAGCAGAGAGGGCAAGGGAGAAGTTCAAAAAGGTAGTTGTAAGCGTAAAGAACAGGGCAAAGGTATTGAGCGAAGTAAAGCCCAAGAAAGAGGTGAGGGAGGGAGATACCGTAAGGATTTTAAGTAGCGGAAGAAAGGGAAAGGTCATCTCCGTTGATAGGGAGAGAAAAACGGCAACCGTTCAAATCGGAGGACTAAAGGTTGAGGTAAAGCTCTCACAGTTAGAGCCAACCGAGGAGGCAAAGAAAAAAGCGGAAAGCGTAAGCATAAACGTTCCCAAGCCCAAAAGGTTCTTCCCGGAGCTAAAGGTTTTAGGAATGAGGGGAGAGGAAGCACTGAGGGCTGTTGAGAAGTTCCTTGACGACGCAAACATCGTAGGAGTCAAGGAGGTAAAAATCGTCCACGGCTACGGCGAGGGAATACTGAAGAGGTTGATAAGGGAATACCT
>CAZEDJ010000016.1:5036-19126 GCA_964511045.1 uncultured bacterium | reverse complement strand
GAGACAACGTAACGTTTGAGGTGGAGTTATTGAAGCCTGTAGCGATAGAGGAAGGATTGAGGTTTGCGATAAGGGAAGGTGGAAGGACAGTTGGAGCTGGTGTCGTTACGGAAATTCTTGACTAAAGGAGAGAGCAATGGCTAAGAAGGGACCCCGTGAGATAATACAGCTTGCCTGTACGGAGTGTAAGAGGAGAAATTACTCAACTACAAAGAATAAGAGGAACACTCCCGATAGGCTGGAGCTCCGCAAATACTGCCCCTGGTGCAACAAACACACCTTGCACAGAGAAGTAAAGTAGGATATATTACCACCTGCAGGTAGGCCAGTAGCCCAATTGGTAGGGCTCCGGACTCCAAATCCGGCGGTTGGGGGTTCGAGTCCCTCCTGGCCTGCCATTAATTTTTTTCTTTTTTCTTAAAATTTCCCCTCAAAAATCAAAATTAAGAGGTTTTAATGTCTCCTATTCAATTTTTAAAAGAGGTGAGGGAAGAGTTAAACAGGGTAACTTGGCCTTCAAAGGATGAAGTGGTTGAGGCTACTTTGGGGGTTATTGTCTTCTGTGGTTTCCTGGCCTTTTACTTTTGGGTTTTGGATTCAGTTTTAACGAGGTTATTGGAATTAATAATAGTTAAATAAAGGAGCTGAAGTAATGGCGGAAAAGAGGTGGTACTCCCTTCACGTCCAGTCCGGATTTGAGCACAGGGTTAAGGCTAACATCTTAAAGGCCTTGAGGGAAGCGGGAAAGAGCGAAAAGGTGGAGGAGATTTTTATTCCTGCCGTTGAGAAGGTGGTCTTTAAGGCTCTCGGTAAGGAAAAGGGAGAGGTTCCCTTAAGGGGAGAGCCTAAGGTTTTTGAAGTTGAGGGGGAAGAGGGAAAGAGCGTTGTCTTTAGGATTGAGGACGGTAAGGTTTGGGTTGAGTCGTGTCAGTGTGAAAAGAAGAGATGTACTCCAGAAAAGCCCATAGAGAAGATAGGACAGAAGATAAAGTGCCCTGAGAACAGGGTTGAGGCTAAGATAGAGCTCCGCGACAAACTCTACCCCGGATACATCTTCATAAAGGCAGACCTTGACAAGGACGTTCAAAGTTTAATAAAGAGGGTTCCGAGGGTATTGGGCTTTGTTAGTGCGGGCGGTGAACCGGTTGTCGTTCCGGAGGCCGAAATCAACCGCATAAGGGAGAGGCTCAAGAGGGGAGTACCAAAGGTCAGGAAGCTCAAGTTTGACATCGGCGACAAGGTGAAAATCAAGGAAGGGCCATTCATCGGCTTTGAAGGTACCATTTCAGAGATTGACCCAGAACACGAAAAGGTTATAGTTTTGGTTAACATTTTTGACAGGCAAACTCCCGTTGAGCTTGAGTTTGACCAGATAGAGAAAATTAGCTAAGGGTATTCGGAGGATAGAATGGCGAAGAAAGTAGTAGCTGAGGTAAAACTTCAGTTACCTGCCGGAGAGGCCAGTCCTGCACCACCGGTGGGTCCTGCACTCGGTCAGCACGGCGTAAATATTATGGAGTTTGTTAAGGCATTTAACGCCGCAACGGCCGACAAGAAGGGCTTAATCATTCCGGTCGTTATAACCATTTATGCGGACAGGTCCTTTGACTTTGTTCTCAAGACTCCCCCTGCTTCAGTTCTCATTAAAAAGGCTGCGGGAATTGAGAAGGGAGCTCACCAGCCCAAGAGGGAGTGGGTCGGTCAAATTACTAAGGAACAGCTCAGACAAATTGCAGAGCAGAAGATGCAGGACCTCAACTGCTACGACATTGAAGCAGCGATGAGGATAATTGCAGGAACTGCAGAGAACATGGGAGTAAAAATCGTTGACTAATCAGTAACTACCACCAGTTTGGTGGGAGGCAAAAGAGCCGAAGGAGGTAAAGATGGCAAAGCACGGAAAGAAGTATATGAACGCCCTTGCCCTCGTTGACAGGAACAGGCAGTATCCCTTGAGGGAAGCCATTTCATTAGTGAAGAAGATGGCCGACGTAACAAAGAGAAACTTTGACCAGACGGTTGAGATGGCCGTTAGGCTCGGCGTTGACCCCAAGTACCAAGACCAGATGGTAAGGGGAAGCGTTGTTTTGCCCCACGGTCTCGGTAAGGAGAGAGTTGTTGCTGTTATTGCTCAGGGAGAGAAGTTAAACGAGGCCAAGGAGGCAGGTGCCGACTACGTAGGCGGAGACGACCTCATCCAGAAGATTCAACAGGGTTGGTTGGACTTTGACGTTCTCATTGCTACCCCCGACATGATGGGAAAGGTCGGAAGGTTGGGTAGGATTTTGGGTCCCAGGGGACTCATGCCTAACCCGAAAACCGGAACCGTCACGTTTGACGTTGCCAAGGCTGTTAAGGAGGCAAAGAGAGGAAAGGTTGACTTTAAGGTTGAGAAGGCCGGAATCGTTCACGCTCCGATAGGAAAGGTCTCCTTTGACGAGGAGAAGCTCTTTGAAAACGCAGTAGCTCTCCTTAAAGCAATACTTGCTGCTAAGCCCTCTGGGGCAAAGGGACAGTACGTTAGGACTATAGCCGTGGCCGCAACGATGGACCCCGGCGTGAAGGTTGACGTTAACGAGGCTATTGCCTCTGCTCAGTCTGTTGAGTAAGGTTGACAATGGAGATTTTCTGAATAGAATTACCGCTACCAAAGAGATGGCCGGTTGAAGAGGGTAGGTGCATAGCTTAAATGCCCTAAGGGCAGCCTACTGAGACCGGGAAGTTTCCCGCCTTACTATGCCCGCCCTCTTCATCCCGCCAAAAAAGAGAGGAGGTAACTCCGTTGAAAACGAGAAAACTAAAAGAACAAATAGCAAAGGAGTTAAAGGAGAAGTTTGAAAAGGCTCCTTTGGTTATTCTTACAGACTTTCAGGGTATGACCGTTGCAGAGTCAAACGCCCTCAGGAGAAAGCTCAGGGAGGCGGGAGCCGAGTATAAAGTTGTTAAGAATACCCTAATGCGCTATGCCTATCCCGGAACGCCCGTTGAACAGATAAAGGATGCCTTTGTCGGGCCTACCGGAATTGTCTTTGCCTTTGAAGACATAGTTGCTGCTGCAAAGGCCCTCAAGGAGTTTATGGGGGATAAGGATTCAAAGTTAAAGTTTAAGGCTGCCGTTGTTGAGGGTAAGGTAGCAGACTACGAGATGATAAAGCAACTTGCAGAGCTCCCCGGAAGGGAGGAACTCCTCGGACAGCTCGCATTTACCCTCAAGTATCCGGTAAATGCCGTTGCTTGGTCGCTTGAAAACCTCTTTACGAAGCTCGTTACGGTTCTTGAAAACATTAAGGCTGAAAAGGAAGGCGCTGCTTAAAATTTAGACTTTTATAAAGGAGGAAGCGAAATGGCTGAAATCACAAAGGAGCAGATTATTGAGGCCATCAAGAACATGACCGTTCTTGAGCTTGTTGACCTCATCAATGCCATTAAGGAAGAGTTCGGCGTATCCGACATGCCTGTTGTTGCAGCTGCAGGACCCGTTGCTGCCGGAGGAGCTGCAGGAGCTGCCGCGGAGGAGAAGACAGAGTTTGACGTTATTCTCAAGTCTCCGGGAGCTAAGAAGATTCAGGTTATCAAGGTTGTTAGGGAGATTACAGGACTCGGTCTTAAGGAAGCTAAGGAGCTCGTTGACAATGCTCCGAAGCCCGTGAAGGAAGGCGTATCTAAGGAAGAGGCCGAGGAGATCAAGAAGAAGCTTGAGGAAGCCGGAGCCGAAGTAGAAATCAAGTAAGCCTTGAAATCGGTTTCTGATAAGGTTATATTTTCTCAGTTGGGAGACTGCCTGTGGGGTAGTCTCCCTTCTGTTATTTCAACTCAAAAACCACATTAAGAAGGAAGAGGACGACTATGGGAAAAGTCCAAAAGGTAACCCCTCCTAAGAAAGAAGAAAAAATAACTTCACTTCCGAGGAAAAGTTTTGCAAAGAGAAAGGAGACTTTTCCAGTTCCAGACCTGCTTCAGTTTCCCTTTGAGTCATACGAGCGCTTCCTCCAGCTTAATAAAGCTCCACACGAAAGGGAGAACGTAGGACTTGAATCTGCGTTCAGACAGGCCTTTCCGATAGTTGATGAGTCAACGGGCGTTGAGATTCACTACAAGGGATATGAGATTGGAGACTGGTACTGTAAGTGCGGAAGGTTTCAGGGGCTCGGCGGAAAGGGAGTTGTCTGTCCAAAGTGCGGAATGGAGGTCGTTTTCCGTCCCAAGTACACTCCAGACGAGTGTAAGGAGAGGGGAATTACTTACGGAGCTCCCCTAAGGGTCCTCTTTGAGCTCCACGTCTGGCAGAAGGACCCAAAGACCGGGGAGAAGATTGCTCCGATTATAAAAGAGAACAAGATGTACTTTGGCGAAATTCCCCTTATGACGGACAGGGCCACCTTTATCATAAACGGAACGGAGAAGGTTGTTGTCAGCCAGCTCCACCGCTCACCCGGACTCTTCTTTAAGAGTGAAGTTTCTAAAACGACACAGGTTGCGAGAATCATTGACATAGCGAGCATCATCCCTGCAATGGGTTCCTGGCTTGAGTTTGAAATTCCCCACAACGACATACTCTACGCAAAGATAGACAGGAAGAGGAGATTTGTCGGAACGTATCTGCTGAGGGCCTTTGGCCTGAGGACGGACGAGGAGATACTTGAAGTCTTTTACGGTGACGTAATTGAGACACTAAAGGTTGTTAACGGTGAGATAGTTGATGCCGAAACGGGAGAGGTTAAGACGCCCGAAGAACTCTCCGACTACTACTTGGTGAGCGACGTTGTTGACCCCGAAACAGGAGAGGTTATTCAGGAGGCTTACGAGGAGCTCTCCCTCAGCTCAAGGAAACTCCCCGAGGGAGCAGAGTTTAAGGCCATAAGCAAGAAGAAGACGCCCTACGGTGCCGTAATTGTAAATACCCTGAGGAAGGAAAAGAGGGATAAGGTAAGGGAAAAGGTTGAGGATTCGCTCGTTGCAGCTTACATAGAGATATTCAGGAAGGTAAGGCCCGGCGATACTGCAACCGTAGAGGGAGCCAAGAACCTCTTTGAGTCAATGTTCTTCAGCACCAAAAACTACGACCTCTCAAGGGTAGGTAGGGCAAAGGTAAACGAGAAGATTTATCCGAAGGAAAAGCTTGAGAAGTTAACGAAGGAGGATCTCAGGAACATTGAGTGGTTGCCTCCGCTAAGGGTCAGGGAAGACATCTACAACGATGAAGGTGAAATTGTCGTTCCGGCAGGAACACTCATAACTCCCGAGGTTGCTCTTAAGCTCTCCTCGCTAAATCTTGAGGAGATTCCCGTTGAGCCCGATTACGACGATGCCGGAAGGCTTCTCCACAAGGCCGACATTGTCGGTGCTGTTAAGGCCTTGATGGAGGTTCATGCGGAGCTCCGCCCCTACGACGACATAGACCACTTGGGCAACAGGCGCGTAAGGGGAGTCGGTGAGCTTGCAGAGATTGCCTTCAAGTCGGGACTCTTTAAGATTGAGAAGGCCGTTAAGGAGAAGCTTGCGACTGCCGACATAGATTCCGTTATGCCCCAGGACCTCATAAACCCGAGAACCGCCCTCAATCCGCTCAGGGAGTTCTTCACTCTCACCTCCCTGTGTCAATTTATGGACCAGACAAACCCCCTTGCCGAGACTACTCACAAGAGGAGGCTTTCGGCATTAGGTCCCGGCGGACTCACGAGGGAGAGGGCCGGATTTGAGGTCCGCGACGTTCACCCCTCACACTACGGCCGTATATGTCCTATTGAGACGCCGGAAGGTCAGAACATCGGTCTCATAAACTCGCTGACTACGTACGGAAGGATTAACTGGCTCGGCTTCCTTGAAACGCCGTACAGGAAAGTAGTTGACGGAAGGGTAACGGACGAGATTGTCTACATGACGGCCGACGAGGAGGAGAACTACGTCATTGCTCAGGCAAACGCTCCGGTTGATGAGAACGGTTACATAACCGCAGAAACCGTTATGGCCCGCCACAAGGCCGAGTTTAAGCTGGTCAAGAGAGAGGAAGTTCAATTTATGGACGTTTCACCGAAGCAGGTCTTTTCGGTTTCTGCGTCTCTCATTCCCTTCCTTGAGCACGACGACGCGAACCGTGCCCTTATGGGTTCAAACATGCAGCGTCAGGCCGTTCCCCTCATAAAGACCGAGGCTCCCTTTGTCGGAACGGGAATGGAGAAGGAGGTCGCCCTGTACAGCCGTTCTGCGGTTGTTGCAAAGCGCTCAGGAGTTGTAGAGAGCGTTACTGCCGACAAGATAATAATCAGGGTTGACCAGGAGGAGATTGAGGAGAGCGGTCTTTCGGTTGATACGGGATTTGACGTTTACAACCTCAAGAAGTTCCAAAAGTCCAACCAGAAAACCTGCCTAAACCAGAGGCCGATAGTTAAGAAGGGACAGAGGGTTAAGAGGGGACAGATTATTGCCGACGGTCCCTCAATGGAGAACGGCGAGTTGGCACTCGGAAAGAACGTTCTGGTTGCCTTTATGCCGTGGCGCGGATACAACTTTGAGGACGCCATTTTGGTAAGTGAGAGGCTCCTCAAGGATGACGTTTACACCTCTATTCACATTCAGGAATTTGAGTGCGAAGCCGTTGAGACAAAGCTCGGAAGGGAAGAGATAACGAGGGACATTCCGAACGTTTCGGAGAGAGCTCTGAGTAACCTCGACGAGTCGGGAATCGTGAGGATAGGAACTTACGTAAAGCCCGGTGACATCCTCGTTGGAAAGGTTACTCCCAAGGGAGAGCAGGTTTTAACTCCTGAGGAAAAGCTCCTCCAAGCCATCTTCGGTGAGAAGGCTAAGGGAGTCAAGGATACCTCCCTTCGCGTTCCGCACGGTGTTGAGGGAGTTGTTATTGACGTGAAGATACTATCAAGAAAGGGTGAGGCGAAGGACGCCAGGACTCAGCTCATTGAGGCTGAGGAAAAGGCGAAGTTAGAGAGGGAAAAACAGGAGGAGATTGAGCTCATAAAGAAGGATAGGGACAGAAGGGCTGCAGAGCTCATTCTCGGAAAGAAGGTTAAGGAAGATGTCTATGATGCTGCCGGGAAGCTCCTCATCTCAGCCGGAGAGGAGATTACTGAGGAGAAGGTGGATGAGCTTGTCTTCTTTGCCCTCAGAAAGCCCTCAATAATAGACGATGAGGAGGTGGCCAAGGAGCTGAAGAGGATAAGGCTCCAGGCCGTGGATAAGATTGCCCTCGTGGAAAACATCTACGAGGAGAAAAAGGCCGCAATAGAGATGGGGCATGAGCTCCCGGCAGGCGTTAACAAGAAGGTCAAGGTTTACATAGCGACGAAGCGCAAGCTGACAATCGGTGATAAGATGTCCGGTCGCCACGGAAACAAGGGCGTTATCTCCCAAATAAGGCCGGTTGAGGACATGCCCTTCTTAGAGGACGGAACTCCGATTGACATAGTCCTCAACCCCTTGGGCGTTCCTTCCCGTATGAACGTGGGTCAGATTTTGGAGGTTCACCTCGGACTTGCTGCAAAGAGTTTGGGTAAGAAGATTGAGGAGCTCCTAAAGGTCGGCCTTGATAAGGTAAGGGAGGAGATAAAGGCCATCTACAATGACGAGAAGATAAGTAAGCTGATTGACTCCCTCTCTGACGATGAACTCAGGGAGGTTGCGAAGAAGCTGAGTAACGGTATAAGGTTTGAGTCTCCGATATTCAACGGTGCAAAGGAGGAGGAGATAAAGGCTCTCCTCAAGAGGGCCGGCCTTCCGGAAACCGGCCAACTTACGGTTTACGACGGTCTGACCGGTGAGCCCTTTGACCAGGACGTTACAGTCGGATACATGTACATGCTCAAGCTCATCCACCTTGCTGACGATAAGATTCACGCCCGTTCAACCGGTCCTTACTCCCTCATTACCCAACAGCCCCTCGGTGGTAAGGCTCAGTTCGGAGGCCAGAGGTTCGGTGAGATGGAGGTTTGGGCCCTTGAGGCCTACGGTGCTGCCTACACCCTCCAGGAGATGTTGACCGTTAAGTCCGACGATGTTGAGGGGCGTTCAAGGGTTTACGAGGCAATTGTTAAGGGTAAGTATTCCTTCGAGCCGAGCCTCCCTGAGTCATTCAACGTTTTGGTTAGGGAGCTCAAGGCCCTTGCCCTTGACGTTAAGTTCATAAAGGAAGTTGAAGAGGAAGAGAACGCTTAATTTCGGGGAGCTCCGCTCCCCTCAAACCCCTTTTAGGAGGAATCCGTAGTGAGTAAGAGAGAGATTGTCTTCTCTGAGGAACCCAAAACGTTTGACTTTGATGCCGTTGAGATAGGACTTGCTTCTCCGGAGCAAATCAGGGCTTGGTCTCACGGGGAGGTGAAACTTCCCGAGACCCTTAACTATAGAACCCTAAAACCGGAAAAGGACGGTCTCTTCTGTGCAAGGATATTTGGTCCTATAAGGGACTGGGAGTGTCTCTGTGGAAAGTACAAGGGGTCAAAGTATGCCGGCGTTATCTGTGATAGGTGCGGGGTTGAGGTTACGCTCTCTAAGGAGAGGAGAAGAAGGTTTGGACACATTGAGCTTGCCGCTCCCTGCACCCACATTTGGTACGTAAAGTCTGTTCCCAGTAAGATTGGAGCTCTCTTAGGCCTCTCTGTTCGTGAGGTTGAGAGGGTGGTTTACTTTGAGAGCTACATCGTCCTTGACCCGGGAGACGAGGAGGAGACCGGGCTTGAGAAGTTTCAGCTCTTAACGGAGGAGGAGTACAGGGAAAAGGTTGAGGAGTTGGGAGAGGAGGCCTTTGAGGTAGGAATAGGAGCAGAGGGCATAAAGGAGGCCTTAAAGAGGGTTAACCTTGAGGAGCTTGCCGAGGACCTCAGGGAAGAGATTAGGATGTACTCCGGTGAGATTTCCTCAATAAACGCCGACCTCCAGAAAAAGCTCCCCAACGTCTTTAAGGCGGCAGTTGACACTCTCTCTTACTACACGGGGCTTTCAGAGGATACGATAGTCGGAATCGTCAAGAACGTCCTTGTTGTCGTTACGGACCCCGGAGATTCTAACCTTGAGAAGGGACAGATAATAGAGTATTCACAGTACAAGGAGCTCAGGGAGAAGGTAAACATAGAGGTAGAAAAGGGCGGAAGAGCCCTTGAGTGGTACGTTGACTTTTTGGTTGAGCAGGGGAAGATTCCGAGTAAGGAGCTCGTTAAGGAGGAGATTAGGAGGGCTACGAGGAAGGACACGACTGAGGCTAAGTTAAAGAAGTTGGTAAGGAGACTGAAGATTGTTGAGTCCTTCCTCAACTCCGATAACAAGCCCGAGTGGATGGTTCTTGAGGTCCTCCCGGTTCTTCCGCCGGAGCTCCGCCCCCTCGTTCCCCTTGAGGGAGGAAGGTTTGCAACTTCAGACCTCAACGACCTCTACAGGAGAGTTATAAACAGGAACAACAGGCTAAAGAGGCTCATTGAGCTTGATGCCCCCGACATCATCATAAGAAACGAAAAGAGGATGCTTCAGGAGGCCGTTGATACCCTCATAGATAACGGAAGGAGGGGAAGGCCCGTTAAGTCATCAAAGGGACATCCGCTAAAGTCACTCTCAGACGTTCTCAGGGGTAAGCAGGGAAGGTTCAGACAGAACCTCTTAGGTAAGCGTGTGGACTACTCCGGCCGTGCCGTTATCGTTATCGGTCCGGAGCTCCAGATGCACCAGTGTGGACTTCCGAAGATTATGGCTCTGGAGCTCTTTAAGCCCTTTATTTACAGGAGACTTGAGGAGAAGGGCTACGCCAATACCGTAAAGCAGGCCAAAAAGATGGTTGAAAACCAGGAGCCCGAGGTTTGGGAGTGCCTTGAGGAGGTCATTAAGGAGCACCCCGTTCTCCTAAACAGGGCTCCGACGCTCCACAGGGTATCGATTCAGGCCTTTGAGCCCGTTTTGGTTGAGGGTAAGGCGATTCAGCTCCATCCCCTCGTCTGTCCGGCATTCAACGCCGACTTTGACGGTGACCAGATGGCCGTTCACGTTCCCCTGTCCCTTGAGGCCCAGCTTGAGGCCTATGCGCTGATGCTCTCAACCCAGAACATTCTCTCACCTGCCCACGGAAAGCCCCTTGCAGTTCCTTCTCAGGACATGGTTTTAGGACTCTACTACATGACCCTTGAAAAGCCTGGGGCAAAAGGTGAAGGAAAGGTATTCCCCGACTTTGATGCTGTTTTAAAGGCCCTTGACCTCGGTGAAATAGAGCTCCACGCCCGCATAAAGGTCAGGGTTCCGGCAAGCAAGACTGAAAGCGGCAAGGAGGAGATAGTTACTACAACGGCAGGAAGGGTCAAGTTCAACACGCTCCTTCCCGAGAACTATCCGTTCATAAACAAGGTTATGACGAAAAAGGCCGTTGCAGAGTTAATCGCCGACGTTCACAAAAAGCTCGGAAACGAGACTACGGTTGACATGTTGGACAGACTGAAGGAGGCCGGTTTCATCCAGGCTACACTCGGAGGGCTCTCAATCGGAATAGATGACCTTCACATTCCACCCACCAAGAAGGAGCTCATTGAGAAGGCCAAGAGGGAAATTGCGGAAATAGAGGAAGGTTACAGGCAGGGGCTCCTGTCAAAGGACGAGCGCTACAACAAGATTGTTGACATATGGACGAGAGTCACTGAGCAGTTGACGAGAGACATGATGGATTACATGAGGAGTCACGACATCAACGGAAGGGGAAGGCTTCCTAACGACGGAACCTTTAACCCCGTCTTCATGATGCTTACTTCGGGAGCCCGCGGTAGCCAGACCCAGATTCGCCAGCTTGCCGGTATGAGGGGTCTAATGGCTAAGCCTTCCGGTGAGATTATTGAAACTCCGATTATTTCAAACTTCCGCGAAGGCCTTACAGTTCTTGAGTACTTCATCTCAACCCACGGTGCAAGGAAGGGTCTTGCCGATACGGCCCTAAAGACGGCCGACGCCGGTTACCTGACCCGTAGGCTCGCAGACGTTGCTCAGGACCTCCTCATCACGATGGAGGACTGCGGTTGTGAGGACGGAATTGAGGTTTCTGCCCTCATAGAGGCCGGTGATGTCGTCATTCCCCTCTCAAAGAGGATAGCCGGAAGGGTTGCGGCCGAGGACATTGTTGACCCCGTAACCGGTGAAGTTTTGGTAAGGAAGAATGAGGAGATTTCCGACGAAGCTGCTCAGAGGATTGAGGACCTCGGAATAGACACCGTTAAGATTCGCTCCGTTCTTACGTGTAGAGCTCCCTTCGGAGTCTGTGCAAAGTGTTACGGTAGAGACCTCGCAAGACAGAGACCGGTTCAGCTTGGTGAGGCAATCGGAATTATTGCTGCCCAGTCAATCGGAGAGCCCGGAACTCAGTTGACGATGCGTACCTTCCACATCGGTGGTATTGCTATGCGCGGTGCGGAGGTTTCGGAGTACAGGGCTAAACACGACGGAATCGTCAGGATATTTGACGTTAACCTCATAACCGACGAGGAAGGAAGGGAAATCGTTATAAACAGGGCCGGTAAGATTGCCGTTGTTGACGAGAAGACCGGTAAGCACCTTGAGAGGTATGACATTCCCTATGCCGCCGTTCTGAGGGTTAAGGACGGCCAAAAAGTTCAAAGGGGACAGATACTTGCCGAATGGGACCCCCACGCCATTCCCATTCTTGCTCTAAGGAGCGGTACTGTAAGGTTTAAGGACATCATTCCGGGAGTAACCGTTTCCGAAACGGAACCCGTTATTCTTGAATACAGGACTCTCCCCTACGAGCCTACGATAGAGCTCCTTGATGACGAGGGCAACGTTATTGACTTCTATCCCCTCCCCGTCGGTGCAAGGATTATGGTTAAGGAGGGTGAGAGGGTTAAGGTAGGAACTCAACTTGCAAGGCTCCCGAGGAAGATAGGAGGAACGAAGGACATTACGGGAGGTCTTCCGAGGGTTGCTGAGCTCTTTGAGGCAAGGAGACCAAAGGACGTTGCAATTCTTGCGGAGATAAGCGGAAAGGTTTACGTTGAGACTGAGAAGAACAAGATAATCATCACGATAGTTGACCCCGAAACGGGAGTTAAGAGAGAGTACGAGGTTCCCAAGGGTAAGTACGTTTACGTTAGGACCGGAGACTTTGTTAGGGCCGGTGAACCTCTGACGGACGGTCAGCTCAACCCCCACGACATACTCAGCATCTTAGGGGAGAGGGCTGTTGCGAGGTTCCTCCTTGACGAGATTCAGTCCGTTTACAGGGCTCAAGGGGTTGATATCAACGACAAGCACTTTGAGGTAATAATCAAGAAGATGCTTTCAAAGGTGAGGATTGAGGACTCCGGAGATTCAAACTTCCTCGTTGAGGAAGTTGTTGATAGGGAAGAGTTTGAGAGGGTAAGGGAGAAGCTCTTTAAGGAGGGTAAGAGGCCTCCTAAGGCAAGGCCCGTCCTTACGGGAATTACGAAGGCTGCCCTCTCAACCGACTCCTTCATCTCTGCTGCTTCCTTCCAGGAAACGACGAGGGTCCTCTCAGAGGCTGCCATTGCCGGCAAGAGGGACTATCTGAGGGGACTGAAGGAAAACGTGATTATCGGAAGGCTCATTCCCGCCGGAACGGGAAGGAAGGAGTACAGAAAAGTTACCTGGGATTACTGCGAAAACCAGAAAGAAGAATAAAATCGGGAGCCTTCGGGCTCCCTACTTTAAAACATAGTTGATTTTAATTTTTCCCTTAAATTTTCCTCCCGGTGGTTTTGGAAAGGAGCACTTTTTAAGAGTTTTTACGGCCGCCTTGCTTAAAATCTCTGAACTTGCTTTCAAAACAGTTACTCTTTCCAGTTTTCCCTTATCGTTAATGACTATCAGGAGCTCAACGCTCCCCTCAATTCCCATTCTCCTTGCAATTAGAGGATAATATTTGTTCCTTTCTATCTCCCTTAAAACTTCCTTTAAGTAGTCCGATTTTCTAAGGGGTTTACCGCTTTCTGTTTTCAATCCGATTCTATTTTCCCTTACCTCTTTGAAGGTTTTTTGTTTATCTTCTTTTAAGTTTTGTGATTTGCCTTTGCTGTTTAAGTTGTTTTTTTCTCCTGACGGTTTTGTTAATTTGTTTTTTGTCGTAGTCTCTACCTTTGGAGTTTTATGGGATGCTTCTTTTGAGTTTAATTTGTTGTGAGTTTTAAGTTGTTTTTCGTAATTCGTTGGATTTTTGATTTCCCTTCTAATTTTGGGTTTTACGTTCTTAGTTTTTCTAAATTTTTCAGTATCTCTGATTTTTGCTTTCCTTTTCTGTTTTTGAATGTTTTCCTTTTTATTCACTTTTTCAGGTTTAGTATTTGAATTGGATTTCTTCTCAGCTTTGGTTTTATGGTCTTTAAGGGAGAAGCTCTCTAAACTTAACTGGAGCTCCGAATTCTCCCTTTTCCTTAAAAAGTTCGGAGTCTTTATGAAAGCTATCAGAGAGAGATTTACTACGAGGGAAATTGAGAGAAATAGGAGATAGACTTTCCTTGAAAACATAGGAGGAGCCGGAGGTTAGAGCTCCGGCATTCTGTTTAATTTAAGTTCCTTCTCTATAACGTCTCCCACCTTCAGAATCGTTTCCTCGTCAAAGGCCTTTCCTATCAGCTGAACACCTATGGGAAGTCCCTTACTGTCAAAACCGCAGGGGACGGATATTGCAGGAAGCCCTGCGAGGTTAACTGCAATGGTGAAGATGTCCGAAAGGTACATCTTTATGGGGTCGTCCGTTTTCTCTCCCAACTTAAAGGCCGTTTCCGGCGTTACGGGTGTTATGAGGAAGTCAACTTCGTTAAAGGCGTTCTGAAATCCCTGATATATCAGTGTTCTAACTTTCTGGGCTTTGAGGTAGTAGGCATCGTAGTATCCGGCGCTGAGGGTGTATGTTCCAATCATTATCCTCCTCTTTACCTCATCTCCAAACCCCTCAGCCCTCGTTTTACAGTACATGTCAACCAAATCCTTGTAATCCTTAGCCCTGTAGGTATACCTCACTCCGTCGTACCTTCCCAAGTTTGAGGAGGCTTCTGCCGGAGCTATTATGTAGTAGGTCTCAACGGCATACTTTGTATTTGGAAGGGAGACTTCCTTGACCTCTACTCCTAACTTTTCAAGGA
>CAZEDJ010000016.1:0-4936 GCA_964511045.1 uncultured bacterium | reverse complement strand
CTCTTTGTTATCGGGCCTATCTGGTCAAGGGAAGAGGCAAAGGCCGTGAGTCCGTAACGGGATACCCTTCCATAGGTGGGCTTGAGTCCCACAACGCCGCAGAAGGCCGCAGGCTGTCTTATTGAACCTCCCGTATCTGAGCCGAGTGAAGCAATTGCCGAGCGGGCTGAAACTGCGGCTGCCGAACCTCCCGATGAACCTCCGGGAACCCTCTCCAAGTCCCAAGGGTTTTTCGTAGGTCCGAAGTATGAGGTCTCTGTGGAGGAACCCATTGCAAATTCGTCCAAGTTGTTCTTTCCTACAAAGATTGCTCCCCTTTCCCTTAGCCTTTTAATAACCGTGGCATCGTAGGGCGATACGAAGTTTTCCAAAATCCTTGAAGCACAAGTCATCCTTACATTTTCAACGTTTATGTTGTCCTTTATTGAGAGGGGAATTCCGAAGAGCTCCGGAACCTCGTCCTCAGAGAGCTTCAAAATTTCCCTGTCTGCAATCTCTGCCTTTTTCCTTGCCTTCTCCTCGGCTACCGTTATGTAAGCGTTGAGTTTATCCTCCGTCTCTTCTATCCTCTTGAGAAGTCGGTCTAAGATTTCGGAGGGTTTTACCTCCCTTTTCTTTATCAGCGCGTGGAGCTCCCTCAGACTTTTATTCAGAATTTCCATTTCCTCCTCCTACTTCTTTACAACTTTGGGAACTATGAAGTATTCCCCGTCGGTTTCCGGGGCGTTCATGAAGGTCTTTTCCCTCGGAAGGCTCATTCCGGGAACGTCCTCCCTCAAAACGTTCTCTGGGGGAACTACTGAAAACTTGGGGTCAATTCCCTCAGTGTCCAGCTCGTTTAACTTCTCAACGAACGTTAAGATTTCCGAGAGTTGCTCCCTGAACTTTTCTATCTCCTCATCACAGAGCTCTATCCTTGCAAGTTTTGCAATGTGGAGGACTTCCTCACGGCTCAGCTTCATCTCCTACTCCTCAAATATGCTTTTATGTTTTCACCTATCTCCTCAATCAGCCTCTTCATGTAGGGGTCTGATGAGTGGGAAACTATTTTAACATCGGGATTGAGCTCAACCTCTCCCGTATAGACGGCCTCCTCAAGCCACCTTACGAAGTCAATTCCGTTTCCGCCGAACCTTGAAAACTCCTCCAAGTAGTTGTCAAGGTCAAGGAGCTCTATCTCTTTGCCGTGTTTCTTCACGAGCTCCTTCAGTTTGTCAACTCTCCTTACGAGTATATAATCACTTGAAGGAGGCATTCTCCAGTCGTCTAAGTAGACCTTCAAAATTCCTCCGGAGGTTGGTTTGGGGAAAATTTTAATTGAAATTGATGGAAGGGAAAGGGAGTTGGAGATAAGGGGAAGGAAGATAAGGGTTGACAGGCTGCTGGAGGAGATGGGGATTTATCCCGAAACGGCAGTCGTTGTTAAGGATGGGGAGCTCCTGTGCGACGACGACTACGTTCAGGACGGGGAGAGAATAAAGGTTGTTGTGGCAACCTCAAAGGGGTAGTGATGAAGAGGGCAATGGGGCTTGACGTCGGATTTAAAAAAATAGGAGTTGCCCTCTCAGACCCTTTGAGGATAACCGTCTCTCCCTACAAGGTTATATACAGGAGAACTAACAGGGAGACATTTGAGGAGCTCCTAAAGGTAATTGAGGAAAAGGAAGTGTCCGACATTGTTGTCGGAATTCCGGTAAACATGAAGGGGGAAAAGACGAAAATCGGGGAGAAGATTGAGAAGTTTGCGGAAAAATTTAGAGCTTTTCTTGATGAGAGGGGAGTAAGCGTTAATTTTCACTTTTTTGATGAGTCCTACTCCACCATTGAGGCCGAGGAGCTTATGAGGAGCCTCGGTAAGAGAAGGGATGTTGTTGACGACGTTGCCGCGGCTCTAATTTTAAGGGAGTGGCTTGAGGTGAGGGATGAAGAGAAAGAGGAGCGTTAAGGATATACTTGAGAGGAGGAAGAGGAGGCTCTTTGACCACTCTAACGAGGTAATCATAGGGCGGGTTGTCGGAGTTCACGGTTTAAGGGGAGACCTTAAAGTTAAGTCCGAGTCCGACGTCTTTGAGAGGCAGTTGGAAAAGACTTCAGAGGTCTTCCTCTACAGGGGAGCGAGGAAGGAGAGGTTAAAGATAGAGAGAGTCAAGCCCTACAAGGACATCTATCTAATAAAGTTTGAAGGGATAGAGGACAGGAGTTCGGCCGAGGAGAGGATTGGCGGGGAGCTCTGGATAGATAGGGAGGAACAGGTTCCCCTTGAGGAGGGGGAATTTTACTACGACCAGCTAATCGGACTAATCGTTCTTGACGAGACTGGCAGGAAAGTGGGAAAGGTTAAGTCAATACTTGAACAGCCTGCAAGCCACATTCTTGAGGTTGAGACGGAGTCCGGTAAGGAGGTTCTCATCCCCTTCATAGAACAGTTTGTTAAGGAGGTTGATTTAGAGGGGGGGAGGATTGTCGTCTCCCTCATTGAGGGGATGGAGGAGTAGTTGAGAATAGACGTTTTAACGGTTCTACCGGGGCTTTTTGAGTGCTTCTTGAGGGAAGGTATTATCGGAAGGGCCTTAAAGTCGGGGAAGGTGGAGGTAAACGTTTTAAACATCAGGGATTTCACAACCGACAAACACAGGGTGGTTGATGACGTTCCGTACGGCGGCGGTCCGGGAATGGTTTTAAAGCCGGAACCCATCTTTAGGGCTTACGACGAGCTGACAAAGGAGGGGCCTAAGCCCTTCGTCATTCTTACTGAACCCTGGGGTAAGACCTTTAATCAGGAAATGGCCTTGGAGCTCTCTAAAAAGGAGAGGCTCTTGATAATCTGCGGGAGGTATGAGGGGGTTGATGAGAGGGTGAAGGAAATCGTTGATAGGGAAGTTTCAATAGGCGATTACGTCCTAACCGGAGGGGAGCTCCCCGCAATGGTGATAATGGATGCCGTTATCCGCTTAGTTCCGGGAGTCATAGGAAATGTTGAGAGTTTGAGGGCAGACTCCTTTATGGATAGGGGGCTCTTAGGGTATCCCAACTATACGAGGCCTGCCGAATTTAGGGGAATGAAGGTTCCGGACGTTCTCCTTTCGGGACACCACAGGAGGATAGAGCTCTGGAGAAAGGAGCAGAGTTTGAGGAAAACCTTAAAGAGAAAGCCTGAAGTTATTGAAAGGCTTTTAAAGGAGGGAAAGTTAACCGATGAGGAGTTGGAAATCCTTAAGAGGTTAAAGGAGGAAGAAGGTGAGGATTGAGATATACGACAAGGGGGACAATCTCATAGCCTCTTGGGATGTTGACTTGGATACCTGTGAGAGGTTTAAGGAGTTGAGCGACGAGGAGTTAATCCTTGAGGTTGCAACGGGCATCGGCGTTTCGCTGAAGGATATGGGAATTGAACTGAGCCTTAATGGGATTGTTAACGAGTGGGGAAGGTTAAGGGTGTGCGGAAGGGAGATTGTCCTTGAGGCGGGAAACTCCCGCCTTTAGATGCCTCAGCCAAACGCAGTGCAGGAACTTCCTGAGTCACTACCACCGATTGAACACAGCGAAATCTTCTTAACAACCTTTTCGCTTCCACACTTGGGACACTTAACTTGATTTACCTGAGATGCTGAAATTACGAACTTTTCAAACTCCTCTCCACACTCCTCACACCTAAATTCGTAAATCGGCATTCCTCTCCTCCTGAGGTCTTTTGTGGCTAATAATATAGGTATAATTTCAACTTATGGCAGGTGCGGTTGTTTCGGCGTTAATTGTCCTCTCAGTTCTCTCTTTTCTCCTTTTACGGAGGGAGGAGTGTGGGGAAACTTGCGACTTTGAGGTAGGTGATGGAGAATCTTTCGGAGCTCCGGGAGGAGATAGACAGAATAGACAGGGAGATTCTCTCTCTCTTAAACAGAAGGGCGAGGATTGCTCAAAAGGTGGGGGAAATAAAGAGGAGTAAGGGACTTCCCTTTTACGTTCCCGGAAGAGAGGCAAGGATACTCACAGAGCTTGAGAGGTTAAACCAGGGACCCCTTCCCCCCGAGAGTATAAGGGCAATTTTCAGGGAAATCATATCGGCATGTAGGGCCCTTGAGGAACCGACGAAAGTTGCCTTTTTAGGACCCAAGGCAACCTTTACCCACTTGGCAGCTTTGAAGCACTTTGGGACTTCATCGGATTTGAGGCCGATGGAGTCAATTGAGGATGTCTTTGAGGAGGTTGAAAAGGGAAGGGTTGATTACGGTGTAGTTCCCATTGAGAACTCAATTGAGGGAGTCGTCAACTACACGATAGACATGTTCCTTGAAACCGACTTGAAAATAAGCGGTGAGGTTTTCGTTCCGGTCAACCTTCACCTGATGAGCAAAGAGGGGAGCTTAGATAAGGTAAGGAAAATCTATTCCCACAGACACGCAATAGCCCAAGCACGAAAGTGGCTCTCTGAAAATCTTCCGAACGTTGAAGTTGAGGAGGTCTCAAGTACTGCAAAGGCCGCCGAAATCGTAAGTAGAGAGCCCAATTCGGCGGCAATAGCCAGCGAGGCTGCCGCTTACCTTTACGACCTCAACATTCTTGCCAAAAACATTCAGGAGATATCAAAGAACTTTACCAGATTCTTAATAATCGGAAAAAGCGATTCTGAGTTTCCCTCTGGAAGGGACAAGACTTCCGTTATGTTCAGCACGAGGCACGAGGCCGGAGCTCTCTTCAAAGCCCTTCAGCCCTTTGCGGTTTACGATGTTAACCTTTCAAAGATTGAGTCGAGGCCGACGAAGAAGAAACCTTGGGAGTACGTCTTTTTTGTGGACATTGAGGGACACAGGAAGGAGGAGAGGGTCTCAAAAGCCCTTTCAGAGCTTGAGAAAGGTTGCAGTTTCTTCAGGATTTTGGGTTCCTATCCTGCCGGTTTCAGGGAGTGAGAAATGAGAAGAGCTAAGTCTGTCAGGAAAAC
>CAZEDJ010000015.1:0-19177 GCA_964511045.1 uncultured bacterium | reverse complement strand
TTCAATGGGCAATTTTGGAGTTTGAAGTTTCCCTCTTATTCTTCTAAATTTCTGACTGTTAATAGTATTTTGGAGGAGTAGATGGTTCCGGAGGAGCTCCTAAAGATACTCGTCTGCCCCAAGTGTAAGGGAGACCTTGAGTACAGGGAAAAGGAGAAGAAGCTCGTCTGCCACAAGTGTAAGCTCGCCTACCCGATAGTTGATGACATTCCCGTGATGTTGATTGACGAGGCCGAGGAGTTAAGTGAGTGAGGTCAGCTTTTTCCTTTCCCTTTTGATAACGGTGGTCTTTTTAGGTTCAACCGTTTACGGTCTTTTAAGGACACTCAGAAAACGCAATAGGGAGAAGTAGATGGTTTATATAAAGGACTTGGATTTGGCCGAGTTAAAGGAGTTTGTCAGGGGATTGGGACTTGAGGACTACAGGGCAAAGCAGATAGCTCAGTGGGTTTATAAAAAGAGGGTTTCCTCATTTAGTGATATGACAAACTTAAGTAAGAAGGCAAGGGAGGAGCTCTCAAAGAGGGCAAAGATAGACATCTTAAAGCCCGTTAAGGTTGAGGAATCAAGGGACGGAACGAGGAAGTACCTCTTTGAGCTACCCGACGGAAATAGAATTGAATCGGTATTTATTCCTGAGAAGGACTGGAATACCCTCTGCGTTTCAACGCAGGTCGGCTGTCCTGCAGGGTGTAAGTTTTGCCTTACGGCAAAGGACGGCTTTACGAGGAACTTAACGGCCGGCGAGATTGTTGACCAGTACATACAGGTTCAGAGGGACGTTGGAGATGAGAGGAGAATATCAAACGTCGTCTTTATGGGGATGGGAGAACCCCTGTTGAATTTTGATAATGTTAAGAAGGCCGTTGAGATAATGACCCACAGGGACATGCTTGACCTTTCAACGAGGAAGATAACCATTTCAACCGTCGGGGTCGTTCCCGGAATTGAGAGAATGGCGAAGGAGCTCAACAGAGTGAAGCTCGCAGTCTCCCTCCACGCAACGACCGATGAGGTCAGGGAAAGGATAGTTCCCCTAAACAGGAAGTGGGGGATTGGGGATATTATGGGAGCTCTGAAAAGGTACCCGGCAGACAACAACAGGAGAGTAATGATTGAGTACGTTATGCTCAAGGGGGTAAACGATACCGACGAGGACGCTCACAGACTCGCTAAGCTCGTTAGGGGATTGCCCGTTAAGGTTAACCTGATTCCGTTTAACCCCTATCCCGGAGCTCCCTTTGAACCAACCCCGAGGGAGGAGATTGAGAGGTTCCAGAAAATCCTATGGGACTACAATATTGCGGCATTTATTAGGGAATCTCGGGGTCAGGACATATCCGCTGCCTGCGGAATGCTGAGGACAAAGGAGAGAAAGCCTGCTTAGGAGGGTATCATGGTTAGGACTTTCCTTCTTCTCCTCGGAGTCCTTTTAACCCTTACATCTTGCTGTCCCTGTTGCAGACACTGCCACTGTTACCACAGGTGTGGTTGTCAGTTAGAAAACCAATAGAGGAGGGGAGTTATGGCCGTTCCGTTTACAGCTTACCTCTTTCAGCAGGGAGTTGAGGACGAGTTAATCCTCATTCTCAACGAGATTGCTGCTGCAACTAAGGAGATTTCGGGGAAGGTTAGAAAGGCAGGGCTTTTGGGGGTTCTCGGAAGTGCGGGAAAGAGGAACGTTCAGGGAGAGGAGGTTCAAAAACTTGACGAGCTTGCAAATGAAATTCTGATTGAAACGCTGAAAAACTGCGGAAAGGTCTGTCAGCTCACCTCTGAGGAGGTGGAGGACTGCCTCATTGTTTCTGAGTCCGGTTATGCCATTGCCTTTGACCCCCTTGATGGCTCGTCAAACATTGATGTGAATGTCAGCATAGGAACGATTTTCTCAATCCACAAGGGGAGCGTTATGGAAAGGGGGAGGGAGCAGGTTGCAGCAGGTTACGTTATCTACGGTCCCTCAACAATGCTCGTTATGAGTCTCGGAAATGGAGTTGTCGGTTTTACCCTTGACCCCGAATCGGGCAACTTTCTCCTCTCTCACCCCGACATAAGGATGCCGGAGAAGGGGAAAATTTACTCAATAAACGAGGCAAACAGGAAAAAGTGGATAACTGAGGGGCTTGCCCAATTTATAGACTTTCTGAAGGAGAACAAGTACACTCAGAGATACGTAGGTTCAATGGTTGCCGATGTTCACAGGACCCTTTTAAAGGGAGGTATCTTCATCTACCCGGCCGATAAGAAGAACACAAACGGTAAGCTCAGGCTTCTCTACGAGGCAAAGCCTATGGCCTTCTTGATTGAACAGGCAGGAGGGCTTTCTTCAACGGGTAGGGAAAGCATCCTTGACGTTGTTCCTCAAGAGCTCCACCAGAGAGTTCCCGTCTTCCTCGGAAGCAGGTGGGAAGTTGAAAAGTGCTTAGAATTTATAAAATAGTAGAAAGCTATATTGAAGGAGGGAGAGATGGAGCTTTACGATGTTGTCATAGTGGGCGGTGGTCCCGCAGGCTTTAACGGGACAAAGGTCGTGAGGGAGCTCTACCCCGACAGGAGCATTTTGGTTGTGAACGACAGGGACGACCTCCAGATTCCCTGTTCCATACCCTACGTTGTCTCGGGAAGGATTCCCCTTGATAAAAACAGGTATCCGCTCAAAAAACTGAAGGATTTGGGGGCAGAGCTCCTAATAGACAGGGTCATCTCCGTAAATCCCGAGAAGTCTCAGCTCTTTCTTGAATCGGGAAAAATCGTCTCTTACGAAAGGCTCATTCTCTCAACGGGATGGATTCCGAGGAGGTTAAGGGCAGAGGGAGAGGATTTGGAGGGCATCTACTACATTGATACCTCAACTGAGGGCGTTTCAAGGATAGCAGAGGCCGTTAGAAGGGCCGAAAAAATCGTTATTGTGGGCGGTGGTTTTATCTCCATCGGTTTTGCCGACTTGATAAGCAGGGAGTTGGGGAAGAAAATCACGGTAGTTGAGGCCTCAAGCAGGATAGCGTCCGGAGCCTTTTCATCTGCTACGGCTCTAAGAATAGAAGAAGCCCTTAAGTCTCAAGGAGTTGAGATTTTAAAGGGTGAAAAGGTCTTGGCCTTTGAGGGGAAAAGTAGGGTTGAGAAGGTTGTCCTTTCAAGCGGTGAGATTGAGGCAGACCTAATTCTCGTATTCATAGGCTTTTTGCCGAACTCAAAGCTGGCAGTTGACTGCGGGATAGAGACTGAGAGGGGATTCATAAAGACTGACAGTTTCTTAAGGACTTCATCGGACAACATTTTGGCCGCCGGCAATTGCATTCTCCACAAAAGTGCCGTTGACGGTGAGTTTACCCCGGGGATGGTTGCCTCCGTTTCGGCAAGGGACGGGAGAATTGCCGGAATGAACGTTCTGGGGCCGAGGATTGAGGACAGGGGAGTCGTTCCCGCAGGTATTACGGAGGTCGGCGGGCTCTTTTACGGCTTCTCGGGTTACACCGAGGAGATTTTAAGCAGGAAGAAATTTGAATTTGAGGAGATTTCCGTGAGCTCCACCGACGGCTACCCCAAGGCAATAGGAGCTAAAGGGATTGATTTAAAGCTCTACTTTTTAAAGAACGGCAGGTTGGTGGGGGCAGAGGTTATCGGTGAAACAAAGATTGTCTCTTCCCTCGTTGACCTACTTTCAAAGCTCGTAGAATTAGGAGAGAGTGCAGAGAGGATTGCCGGTATGAATACCGTTGCATTCCCTCCGGTTACCCCACCTCCGCTCCTTCAGCCGATTCAGGAGGGAGCTCTGAAGTTCCTGAGGTCAAGTTGAAGAGGGTTGCGGTAATAGACATCGGTTCAAATACGGTAAAGCTCTTTCTCTACGAAGTTAGAAAGAAAAAGATAAGGAAGGTCTTTTCCGAGTCCATCTACCTGAGGCTCTTAAACCACGTTGAAAAAGGCAGGTTGACGGATGAGGGGATTGAGGAGCTCCGCCTCACCCTCAAGTCCTTTAAGAGGTTGGTTGAGGAGTTTAAGCCCGACTGTGTCCTTGCGGTAGGCACCTACGTTCTGAGGGTCATAAAAAACAGGGAAGAGGTTTTAAGGAGGGTTTCAGACCTATTTGACATTGAGGTTCTCTCCGGAGAGGAGGAGGCCTACTATTCGGCCGTCGGAGCTCTCCTTGACGTTAAGCTGAAGGACACGCTCCTCTTTGACATCGGCGGCGGCAGCTTGGAGGTCTGTGAGATTTTAGGGGGAGAGCCGAGGCAGTGTAAGAGCTATCCTCTGGGAACCCTTTCGTTTGGAGAGGCCGTTTCCGGTGGGGTTGTCAGGGACGTCAGGAGAGTCAGGTGGCTCGTGAGAAACTACGTCAACCCCTACGACTTTGAGTTGAGCGAGAGTCAATATTTGGTGGGTGTTGGTGGGAGCATAAGGGCTTTAAAGAAAATCTCAAAGAAGAGGAGAATAAAGAGAAAAGCGCTGAGAAACATAGTGGAAAGACTTTTAAGGATGACTCCGAGTGAAATTTCAAAGGAGTTCGGAATTTCAATCAGCAGGGCCCAAACCGTTACTGTGGCAGCAATAGTAGCCCTTGAGCTTATGGATATATTTAAATCAAAGGAGTTGATAATCTCTAAGTACGGAATAAGGGAAGGCCTCGTTTATAAGAGGGTGGTTGTAGATGGAGAGTGTTAAGCCCGACCCCAAGCTGTTTATAAACAGGGAGCTCTCTTGGCTTGAGTTTAACAGGAGGGTTTTGGAGGAGTCGGAGGATGAGTTAAATCCCCTCCTTGAGAGGTTGAAGTTTGTTGCAATTTTCTTCACAAACCTTGACGAGTTCTTCATGATAAGGGTTGCGGGCCTGAAGAAGCAGGTTGAGGCCGGAATAAACAGGCCGTCTTTTGACGGTTTAACTCCTAAGGAACAGCTAAAAAAGATTTCAAGGAAAACGAGGGAGCTCCTCAAACAGGCCGAAGGAGACTACTCCACCCTCGTTAAGCTCTTAAAGGAAAAGGGGATAAAGCTCTTTAAGTATAGAGAGCTTCCTCAGAAATTGAAGAAGAAGGCCGATAGGTACTTTGAGGAGTTTGTCTTTCCCGTCTTAACTCCCCTTGCCGTTGACCTTACTCACCCCTTTCCGCACCTTCCCTCTCTCTCCTTCAACATCATCGTTGAAATGCTGTCCGAGGAGCTCCGCTTCGGCATCATTCCCATTCCGAAAGTCCTTCCGAGGTTCGTTCGGCTTGACGAGGGAGTTTACGTCTACCTTGAGGAGTTGATTGTCAACCACGTTGAGGAGCTCTTTCCTCAGCAGAGGATAAGGAAAACGGCAACCTTCAGGGTTACGAGGGACGCAGACATAGTGATTCAGGAGGACGAGGCCGACGACCTCTTAGAGGAGGTTGAAAAGGGGCTCAGAAAGAGGAGATTCGGAAGGCCTGTGAGACTTGAAATAAACGGAGGTTCAGACTTCGTTATCTCTTACCTAAAGGACGAGTTGGAGCTCCAGGACGACGACATTTACAGGATGAGAATCCCCCTAAACCTTTCCGATTTGTGGGAGCTCTACAGGGAAGTTGACCGTCCCGACCTAAAGTTTCCCCCCTACGTTCCCTACTACCCGCCCCAGTTTGAGGTTGACGTCTTTTCGGCGGTTAAGAGGAGGGATACGGTTCTCTTTCACCCATACGAGTCCTTTGACCCGATAGTTGAGTTGGTTGAGGAGGCCGCCGAGGACCCGAACGTCCTTGCTATTAAGCAGACTCTCTACAGGGTCGGGAAAAACTCCCCGATAGTTGAGGCACTGAGCAGGGCGGCTCAAAACGGTAAGGAGGTAACTGCGGTCGTTGAGCTCAAGGCAAGGTTTGACGAGGAGAGCAACATCGTTTGGGCTAAGAGGCTTGAGGAGGACGGCGTTCACGTAGTTTACGGAGTTCCGGGGTTAAAGACTCACGCAAAGCTCCTCATGATTGTCAGGAGGGAGGAGAACGGAATAAAGAGGTACGTTCACCTCGGAACGGGAAACTACAACGTTGAGACTGCGAGGATTTACTCGGACGTTAGCTTTCTGACGGCAGACGAGAGGGTCGGTGAGGACGTCTCAAGGATTTTTAACGTAATAACCGGCTACTTTCATCCGCCGAAGTTAAAGGAGCTCTCCATCTCCCCCGTAAGCCTCAAGGATAGAATCCTCTCCCTCATAAGGGAGGAGGCCGAGTTGGGGAAGGAGGGAAGGATAGTTGCAAAGATGAACTCCCTCGTTGACCCCGAGGTCATAATGGAGCTCTACAGGGCCTCTCAGAGGGGGGTTAGAATAGAGCTCCTCGTTAGGGGAATATGCTGTTTAAGGCCGGGTATAGAGGGGTTGAGTGAAAACATTAGGGTCATCAGTATTGTCGGAAAGTATTTAGAGCACGCGAGAATCTTTTACTTTAAGAGGGGAGATAGACTCTTTATAAGCAGTGCCGACTGGATGCCGAGAAACTTCCACAGGAGGGTTGAGACCCTCGTTCCCATAAGGGACGAAAGGTGCAAGGAAAAGCTCAAGGAGATTCTTGAGATACAGCTGAGGGACACTGCAAAGGCAAGGATTCTCCAGAGTGACGGAACGTATAAGAGGTATGAAAAGAGAGACTTTAACTCTCAGGAGTACTTGGAGAGATGGGTAAGAGAGTTTTCCTTGTAAGGCACGCAAAGGCGCTGAAGAGGGAGGAGTGGAAGGGGGACGACTGTAAGAGGCCTTTGACAGAGGAGGGAGTTGAGGAATTTGAGAGATTTTTAAGTGTCATTCTCCCTGTTTTCCCAAAAAGAGTAAGGGTGGTCTCCTCTCCCTGTGAGAGAGCTCTGAAAACCGCAGAAATGATAGCTTCTAAGCTCGGGGTTGAACTTGTAGTTGAGGAGCTCCTCTCCCCCGATTCGGAGCCGGAGGACTACGAGAGGGTGGTGAAAAAATACAGGGGAAACCTCATTTTGGTGGGACATGAACCTGACATCTCCCTCTTTCTCAACCACTTGACCTGCTTGAGTCCTTCAAGGGTTAAAATAAAAAAGGGATGTGTTGTAGAATTGGTAAGGAAATCTGGTAAATTTCTCCTTTATGGAATCTACAATCCCCGCAGAATGTTGAGTTTAGAATAATAAAACTTGGAGTATTGTTATGAGTTTAGACCTTTCTCAACCCATAGAAATTGCAGAGGATGTATTTTGGATTGGCTATGTTGTTCCAAATGACCCCTTCCAGTGTCACGTTTATTTAATAAGGAACGGGACTGAGAGCATCCTCATTGACCCGGGAAGTATGATTACATTTCCCGTTGTTTTGGAGAAAATCTTTAAGCTAACCACTTTAAGAAACATTAAGTACATAATAATGCACCATCAAGACCCTGATATTGTTGGATGTTACTCTACGTTGGAGAGCCTTTTTCCTAAAAACCACGAAAGGTATGTCGTTACCCACTGGAGAACAAAAACGCTGTTGAAGCACTACATGTGGAAAACTCCCTTCTACCTCATAGACAGACATGACTGGAAGTTAAAGGCCGGGGATAGGGAGTTGGAGTTTGTCTTTACCCCCTATGCCCACTTCCCCGGAGCCTTTTGCACCTTTGATAGAAAGACGAGAGTCCTCTTTTCAAGCGACATTTTTGGAGCTATATCGGATAAGTTTTTCCTCTTTGCCGTAGATGACGAGGAGTACTACAGGGGAGTTGAGCTTTTCCACAAACACTATATGCCGAGCTCCGTTATCCTCAATTACGCCCTTGACAGGATTCAGGAGAAGAATCCCGAAATCATAGCCCCTCAGCACGGGAGCATCATTAAGAGGGAGATGATTAATAACGTAATTATGAGGCTGAGAAACATAGACTGCGGTCTCTTTTTACTTGATGAAGAGGAAACGGACATTAACGTTTTGAGCAAGGTTGATGAGACTTTAAAGAAGCTGTTTAAGGTCATAATTTCATCTTCGGACTTTGATAGCGTCGCCAGACATCTTTTCTTTACTATAAAAGAAGCAGTTTCTTCATTAAAGGAGATTGTCTTTATCAGTAGAGAGTTACCTGACGATAGGTACCTGAAAATTCGTGTAACTGAAGACTCCCTAAATGAGGAATTTCTAAAAGGTAAACCGGAAATAACAGGTTATTCCTACAGAGAAATTTTAGAGACTGAGGATGAAGTTGTAGGTTATCTCTATGTATTTTCCGAATCCGTTACATTAAAACAGGAAGAGTTCTTGCGCATACTGTTTAACCACATTAAGTATCCTCTGGCTGCAAGTTTTGATAGGAAAATCCAGTTTGAAATTTTAGAGGAGGAGAGGGAGGAGCTCCTAAAGAAGGCAATCACAGACCCCCTAACGGGACTCTACAACAGGGCTTATCTCCTTTCCTTTCTTGAGGAGACTTTGGAAAGTGCAAAGAAGCACGGTTTTCCCGTCTCCCTTGCGATGATTGACATAGACTTTTTCAAAAGGGTTAACGATACCTACGGCCACTTGGCCGGAGACTGCGTTTTGAGGGAGCTCTCAAAACTCTTAGTTCGGAGCTTCAGGGCAAGCGACTGTGTTGCCAGATACGGAGGTGAGGAGTTTGTTGTGGTCATGCCTTATGCGAGTTTAAAGGAGGCCTGCAAGAAGTTGGAGGCCGTTAGGAGAATTGTAAAGGAACACGAGTTCTGCAGCGGAAAGTTAAGGATTACCGTTAGTATTGGCGTTACGGAGTACAGGGATGATATCTCTTTGGAGGAGTTTATTAGGATTGCCGATGAAAACCTCTACGAGGCCAAGAGGTCGGGAAGGGACAGAGTCGTTTGTAAGTGAATTCTGGAGGAAGCGTTGAGGAGAAAGTTTAACTTTGATGACCTGCTGAAGATAATGGAGAGGCTGCGCTCTCCCAATGGATGTCCCTGGGACAGGGAGCAGACCCACAAGTCTCTCCTTCCCTACCTAATTGAGGAGACTTACGAGGTTGTTGATGCCGTTGAGAGGGGAATTGATGAGGAGCTGAAGGAGGAGCTTGGCGACCTGCTCCTTCAGGTAGTTTTTCACTCTCAGATAGCCAAGGAGAGGGGGGCTTTCACGATAGAGGACGTTGTTGATTCAATTGCAAGGAAGCTCGTTGAGAGACACCCCCACGTTTTTGGAGGGAGGGACGACATAAAGAGTGCGGAGGACGTCAGCAGGGAGTGGGAGAAGTTAAAGGAGAAAGAGGGAAAGAAGAGAGAGAGCGTCTTAGACGGGATTCCCTCCTCCCTTCCTGCCCTTGAGAGGGCTTACAAGTTGCAGAAGAGGGCCGAGAAGGTGGGGTTTGACTGGAGGAGCTTTGAAGGGATAAAGGAGAAGTTATTGGAGGAGCTTGATGAGATTGAGAGTGAACTGAAGAGGGGAAACAGGGAGAAGTTGGAGGAGGAGGTAGGGGACTTTCTCTTTATGGCCGTTAACCTTTCGCGGTTTTTGGGAATTCACCCCGAAACGGCGTTAAGGAAGGCAAACAGGAAGTTTGAGGAGAGGTTCAGGTTTATGGAAAAGAAGGCAAAGGAGATGGGGAGGAGCTTGAGCGATATGGACATTGATGAGATGGAGGAGCTCTGGCAGGAGGCAAAGGAAAGGGATAGGTGTTAAGATTTTCAAAAAGAATGGGAGGAGATATGCCGCTTTTCAGGAAAATTCTCTATCCGACCGACTTTTCGGAGCTTGCTGAGGTTGCAAAGGAGTACGTTAAGAAGTTAAAGGAGGCAAACGCAAAGGAGGTCGTTGTTCTCCACGTTATACACCCCTTGGAGTTTTCCCTTCCTCAGTTTGACGACCCCTTTGCCCTTGACGTTGCAACCATTTACGCTCACATACCCGAGATAGAGAAGCTGATTTTGGATAGGCACGAGGAGATGCTGAAAAAGATAGAGAAAGAGTTAAAGGAGCTTGGCTTTCAGGTAAAGACGGTTATGACTGTCGGCGACCCCAAGAGTGAAATTGTTAGAGTTGCCGAGGAGGAGAGGGTAAACGTCATCGTGATAGGCTACCACGGTAAGGGAATCATAGAGAGAATTCTTGAGATGGGAAGTACCGCAAAGGCCGTCATAAAGGACGCAAAGTGTCCCGTTTTAGTCGTTAAGAAGCTGGAGGAGTGATGGGGAGAATAAAGGACATAAGGCCTTTAAAGTGGACTGGAAAGTCCCTTCTCCTTTTAGACCAGAGGAAACTTCCCTTAAAAGAGGAGTGGATAGAGTGTAGGGATTACGAGTGCGTTGCAAGGGCAATTGAGGATATGGTCGTTAGGGGAGCTCCCGCCATAGGAGTCGTTGCCGCCTACGGCGTTGTTCTCGGTGCAAAGGAGGTGGCAGAGAAGGTAAAGAGTTACGTTGATTTTAAGGCCAGGTTGGAGCTGATAATTAACAGATTGGCGGCCACAAGGCCTACGGCCGTTAACCTCTTTTGGGCCTTAAAGAGAATGAGGAAAATCGTTGAGGCCGGAAAGAAGGTGGAGGATATTGTTCAAGCCCTTGAAACCGAGGCTGTAAATATTGAGAGGCAGGACGTTGAGACAAACAAGAAAATCGGTTACTTCGGTGCGGAGCTCCTCTCCTCCCGAGAGGTCATCCTTACCCACTGCAATACGGGAGCTCTCGCAACTGCAGGTTACGGAACTGCCCTCGGGGTTGTGAGGGCAGCAGTTGAGATGGGAAAGGAGGTAACCGTTTACGTTGATGAAACGAGACCTTACCTTCAGGGGGCGAGGTTAACGGCTTGGGAGCTCCAGCAGGAGGGAATCCCCTACTACCTCATCTCAGACAACATGGCTGGATGGTTTATGTCCTTGGGAGAGATAACGTGCATAATCGTTGGAGCCGACAGGATAGCGAGAAACGGGGACACCGCCAATAAAATCGGAACCTACGCCCTCTCCGTTCTTGCCAAGGAGCACGGAATTCCCTTTTACATAGCGGCTCCCACCTCAACCTTTGACCTCTCCATCGACACTGGGCTTGAGATTCCGATAGAGGAGAGGAGTCAGGACGAGGTTCTCTACTGCCACTGTAAAAACTGCAGGATTGCTCCCTACGGAGCTCGGGCTAAAAATCCCGCCTTTGACGTCACTCCCCACGAAAATATAACGGGGATAATTACGGAAAAGGGGGTAATATCCTCACCGAACGAGGAAGCCGTAGTTGAGTTCTTTGCAAAGGAGTAGAAGGGGAATCGTCCTATTCTTGGTCCTCTCTATGGTTGCGGCCGTTTCTGCCTTTCTCATTTCCGTTTTCTACATCTCAAACAAAAACCTTGAGAGGACGGAGGGGCTGAAGGACTACGTCGTTTCCTACCACGCCGCCGTTTCTGCCGTAAAGATTGCACTCAACTTTCTCCGTAACGATAACAACGGATTTGACGGTGTCGGTGACGACTGGGCTAAACCGATTTACTACAACTACAGGGGAATCTCCATCTCAATGAGAATTTCCGACGAGTGCGGAAAATTAAACGTCAATAGGATACTCCAGCCCCGATACTACAACGTTGCAAAGAGGCTCTTTGAGAGGTTGGGCTACTCTCAGGAGCTCCTTGATTCACTGAAGGACTGGATTGACAGGGACAACCTGCCGTCCGATTACGGCGTTGAGGACTACTACTATGAATCGCTCGGTTACAGGCCCTCAAATGCTCCCTTAAAGAGTCTCGGAGAGATTTACTACGTTAAGGGATTTTCCGAAAAGTCTGTAAAGAAGCTCTTAAACTACTTAACCGTTTACGGAAGCGGGAAAATAAACGTTAACTCGGCCTCTAAGGAGCTTCTCCTTTCACTTTCGGAGAGAATGAGTGAGGGAATTGCCGATAGTATAATTGAGTCTCGCCCTATAAAGAGGTTGGAGGACTTAAAGGAGTTTATGGACAGGGAGCTCTACTACGAGATACTCCCCCTCATAACAAACAGGTGTGACTACTTTGAGATAGTCGTTACTGCGTCCTACGGCGACTCTACCTCAACGGTCAGGGCCTTTACCGACAGGAGGCACATCTTGGAGTGGAAGGTTGTTGAATGATAGGGGTTGACTTTGGCAGCAGTTCCGTAAAGTGGTTTGACGGAGAGAGGTTCGGAGAGGGAATTCCGAAGGGAAGGAACTTTAACGTAGGTGTTTCCTCAAGGGAGCTCTTTGTTAAGTTCTCAGAGTATCCCATATGTAGGGGGAGCTCCCTAAAAAAGCTCATTCTCAACGACGTTTCAATTGAGCTCTCCGTTGAGCCCGACGAGATATCGGTTGCCTTTTGCCCCGTTGAGAGGCTCCAAAAGGGGTGTCGCTTCCTCATTTTCGTTGAAAAGAGGGAAAACCTCCAAAGGATTCCCGAGGAAATCCTAAACTCCTCACAGATAACGGTTGACCTCTTGGGCGGAATTAACTCCCTGATTAAGCACTACCTTGACACGTTTACGCTGATAGATGCTGGAAAGGGGAAGGTTGCCGTCGTAAACGTTCAGGACGGCTCAATCAGGGGATTTGAGGTCTTCAGGGGCGGTTTTGACTACTACGTCAGCGACCTTTCCTTTCTGAAGGAATTTCTGTCCGATAAGGTCTTCCTCTCGGGGGGAGGTGCCCTCTCAAGAGAGTTTAGGGAGTCTTTAAGGAAGGTAACCGACTTTGAAATTCCCGAGATTGAGCCCTTTGGAGAAAAGACACCGCTCTTTTTAAATGCCTACGGCCTCTACCACTTCAGGAAATCCCCCTGTAAGGCCTTCTTTAAGGCCTTGTCCCTCTTTTCCTCGGAATTTTTCCAGAAGAACAGGAAGCTCATCGTCCTCTCCTCATTTTCCCTCCTTCTCTCCTTAACTCTCATAACCTCTGCAGAGGTTTTAAACCTTTTGAGGGCTAAGAGAGACTACTATCAAACTAAGAGGGAGCTCAACAGGGAGCTCTCCCGAGTTTTGGGTGAGAGGGTTCTTGCTCCAGACATTCAAGTTTCCCAAAAGTTGGAATCACTAAAGCAGTTGGCCGACTTCCTCAGGTTGGATGCTCCTTCCCTCCTCTTTTACTTAGACGGAATCTCAAAGTCGGTCGTTAAGGGAGTAAACGTTATCTCAGTTGACGGAAGCGTCTCTTCGGGCTCTTTCAAGTTGAAGGGAAGGGCAGAAAACAGCAGGGTTCTTGATGACTTTGTGAAGAAGCTGAAGACCTTATTTGCCAAGGTTTCCGTTTCGGCAGAGAGGAGGGACAGAAAAGGGATATTCTTTACCATTCTCCTTGGGGTTAATCGTGGAGTTTGAAAGGCTTAAAGAGTTAGTAGTCGGCTACTTTTCGGAGCTCCCCGAGAGGGAGAAAAAGCTCCTCATTTTCGGAGTTCCCCTCCTATTTCTCCTCATCTATGTCTTTGCGGTTCTCCTTCCGATAGAGTCAAGGACGAGGGATTACGAGAAGAGGAGGGAGCTCCTTTTAAAAAAGGCCGAGAAGTTAGAGCCGAAGGTAAGGGAGCTCTACTGCCTGAAAAAGAGGTTGGAGCCTTTGGAGGAGAAGCTCAGGAGGGGAGCAAACCTTGACGTTCCCTCCTTTTTGGAAACCGTCGGCCGAATGGTGGGCTTAAAGTTGGAAAAGGTGCAGTTTCAGCCTGGAGAGACTTTCGGAAATTACGAGAGGGACAGGGTCTTTGTTAAGTTCAGTCAGCAGGAGCTAAACAGGGTTGCGAGGTTCATTGAGAGGTTGGAGAGGAGCTCCTACTACTTTAAGTCCGACGGAATTTCAATCTCCGACTTTGACGGCGACGGCCTCGTCTCGGGAAGGCTTTCACTCCTCTTCTTTAGGAGAGTGAAATGAGGAGGCTTTTTCAAATACTCCTCTTTATTCTCCTCTTTTTAGCCTCTCTCTACCTTACCTTTCCCTTTGAAAGGATTGCCCTGAATCTCCTCTCCGAAAGGGGAGTTTCGGTTTCGGAGCTCTCGTTCCACCACTTCCCTCCCTCCTTTACGGCAAAGGAATTGGTAATAGGTAAGTTGGACTTAAAAAACGTCCAGCTGAAGCCTTCCGTTTTTTTGAACCGATTTGAGCTCCTTGCGAAGGTTTGTTCTGGCAGTTTAAAGGTCTCGCTTGATAGGAAATTGGAAAATATTAGATTTCACCTAAAGGGCGTTAAATTGGAAAGTTGCCCTGTGAATGCTCAGCTGAAAGTTAAGGGAACTTTGGGAGGGGACGGCACCCTTTCCCTCAAAGGGGGGAATCTCGTTAAGGGTAGGGGCGTCTTTAACTTAGAAAACGTTGTCCTTTCAGACCTCAACTTCGGCATCTTCTCCTACAAGTTTTTAGACCTTGGTGGGGGAGATGTTAACTACAGGGTTTCTGGGAAGAACTTTTTAAGGTTAGACGGGGAGCTCTCTGGAAGGGATGCCGACGTTAAGCTCAAGGGGGACTTGTCGGTCAATTTGAAAAGCCCCGACAGGAGCTATTTAAACTTAAAGGTTTTCGTTAAGGTAAAGACGGGAAGTTTCAGGGGAAAGAGTTTCAACTTCACGGTTAGGGGAAACCTCAATTCGCTGAGGTTCTTCTAATGTTTGACTACCTAAAGGGAGAGGTCTTTAGAAAGTACTCAGCCTCAATCTCCCTTCTTTGCGGTAGTATCGGCTTTAAGGTTTTTGTTCCCCTTTCCCTTTTAAGGGAATTATCCGAAGGTGAAGTCGTTGAGCTCTTCGTTGAGCCCGTATTTCCCCCCGAGGGAGCTCCCGTCCTCTACGGCTTTAAGAGTGAGGAGGAGAGGGAGCTCTTTAGGGAGCTCCTAAAGATTCCGAAGGTCGGCAGTAAGGTTGCCCTTTCAATCCTCTCACACCTAACTCCCGAGAGGCTCATGGATATTGTTGAGTCGGGCAACGTTGAGGAGCTCTCCTCGGTTCCTGGGCTGGGCAGGAAGCTCTCCCTCAGGATAATAGGGGAGCTCTCTGGAAGACTTGAGAAGAAGTCCTCAATTCCTCAAGAGGTCGTTGAGGTTTTGCTCTCACTCGGCTACAAAAGGAGTGAAATAGACTCCCTGAAGGGCATAAATTTAACCGGTATGAGCATTGAGGAGGCCGTTAAGGAGGCCGTTAAACGCCTTTCAGGGAGAAGGAGTTGATAGATAGGCCTAAGAGTTTTGAGGAGTTTTTGGGTCAGGAGAGCGTAAAGAGGGTTTTGCAGGTTGCCGTTGAGTCGGCCAAAAGGAGGGGAGAGCCCTTAGACCACGTTCTATTTTACGGCCCTCCCGGAACGGGTAAGACCACCCTCTCTTTTATCATTGCAAACGAAATGGGGGCAGACATAAAGGTCGTTTCAGCCCCGACGATAGAGAGGAAGGGAGACCTCCTCGGCCTCTTGACTACCCTCAACGAGGGGGACGTTCTCTTTATTGACGAGATACACAGGTTAAACAGGGCTGTGGAGGAGACCCTCTACTCGGCGATGGAGGACTTTAGGGTTGACATAGTAACGGGAGGGAGAGCGACGGCCGTTACGATTGAGGTTCCCAAGTTTACGCTCGTCGGTGCAACTACGAGGTTGAACCTCCTCACTCCTCCCCTTCGCTCAAGGTTTGGAATCGTCTGCAGGCTGGAGCTCTACTCAAAAGAGGAGATGTTGCAGATTGCCCGTTCGGCCTCAAAGAGGTTGGGAATTACCCTTGATGGAGGAGCTCTGAAGCTCGTTTCCGGCTGCGGAAGGGGGACTCCGAGGATTCTCCTCCAAATTTTAAAGAGGGTCAGGGACTACGCCGTCGTTCACAACTGGGACGTTGTTGACGAGGGGAGGGCAAGGAAGGTCTTGGAGGAGCTCGGAATAGACTCCTACGGTCTTGACAGGCTTGATAGGGAGCTCCTTAGGGTAATTGCGGAGAAGTTCAAGGGAGGACCCGTAGGCCTGAATACGCTTGCGACCGTTTTGAAGGAGGACGTTGATACGATAGAGGAGGTCCATGAGCCCTACCTGATAGAGATGGGATTTCTGATAAGGACTCCTCGGGGAAGGAGAATTACGGAAAAGGGGCTGGAAGCCATAGGAATGGCCCTCCAACCCTCACTTTTTAGAGATTAACCTGCTTTACCTCTAAAATTTCCGGAATTTCCCTAATCTCCCTTATTGCTTCCTCCGGAACGTCGTCGTCTATCAGAATAACTCCCTTTGCCTCCTTACCCTTCTCTGTTCTTCCGAGTTGAAATCCTGCAATGTTGACGTTGTACTTTCCGAGTATTGAACCGAGCTTCCCTATTACCCCCGGAACGTCAAAGTTCCTTATTAGGAGGAGCTTCCCTTCGGGCGTAAGGTCAAAGAGGAAGTTATTTATCTCAACAATCTTGGGAAACGTTCCGTCCATTACCGTTCCGGAGACCGAGAACTCCTCTCCTCCCTCTCCCTTACATATGACTCTAATTAATTTCTTAAAGTTGATTCCCTCTTCCCTCCTAACCTCAACGATTGAAATCCCCTTTTCCCTTGCCAAAAAGGGTGCGTTTATGAGGTTTACGGGGATGTCAACGACCTTTTGGAGGAATCCCTTTAAGAATGCCGTTGTCAGAGGCTTTGTCTCCTCCCCTAAGTCTCCCCTAAATTCCAAAACTATCTCCTTAGACCTGGAACATGCCACCTGAACGGCAAAGAGCCCCAACTTTTCGGCAAGCTCCATGAACGGTTTGAGGACCCTTGCTGCGGCTGTGTCCTCAAAGGGAGCGTTCACTGCAAACTCTACCTCTTCGCCCCTTAGAGCAGACAGAACCTGATTGGCAATTATTACTGCAACGTTTGTTTGGGACTCAAACGTGTTTGCCCCTATGTGGGGGGTTACAACGATGTTCGGGGCGTCTAAGAGTATGTTGTCGGTTGCCGGTTCCTTTGTAAAGACGTCAACGGCCGCAGCCCTAACCTTTCCGCTCACAAGGGCCTCGTAGAGGTCCCTCTCGTTTATTATTCCTCCCCTCGCAATGTTTAGAAGGATTACGCCGTCCTTCATCTTCTCAATTTCCCTCTTCGTTATCATGTTTCTCGTTTCCTCTGTGAGGGGAGTGTGGACGGTTATTATGTCTGAACGGGTGAGGAGCTCCTCAAGCTCATCAACGAGCTCAACCCCCAACTTTTCCGCCTTTTCCCTCTTTATGTAGGGGTCGTAAGCTATCACCTTCATGTCAAAGGCCTTCGCCCTTATTCCAACCCTTGAGCCTATCCTTCCGAATCCTATTATCCCGAGTGTCTTCCCTGCAAGCTCTACGCCCATGAACCTCTTTCTTTCCCACTTTCTCTCCTCTTTTAAGGACTTGTGGGCGTAGGGGATTAGCCTTGCGGCCGCTATCATCATTCCCATTGTGTGTTCCGTTGCGGCCAGCGTGTTTCCGGTAGGTGCATTTACTACTAAGATTCCCCTCCTTGAGGCCGCCTCAAGGTCTATGTTGTCAACTCCGACTCCGGCCCTTCCTACGACCTTTAACCTCTTTCCCCTCGCAAGGAGCTCCTCAGTAACGGGGGTTCCGCTCCTCGTTATCAGGGCGTCGTAATCCGGAATGATTTCAAGGATTTTCTCAAAGTTCCGAAAGAGCTCCGGGTCGTAAGTTACCTCAACATCGGGCTGCTCTTTTAGGAGCTCTATGCCCGGCTCGGCTATGTGTTCGGTTATTAAAACTCTGTACTTCTCCATGTTTTCCTCCCTGTTGAGGAAAGGAATTATACTGCATTAAAAAGGAACCTCAGGACGTTTGTTGCATAGCTTCCCTTAGGCAGTTTAAATCGGAGGAGGACTCCCCCGTCTCTTTCCTCAATCGTAAGGTCTCCCGGCTTTATCAGGGTCTTTCGTTTAAAGTCGTGAAAGAGGTGGGCGTAGGGTTTCAGCGTCTCCTCATCAATTTCCAGCTTTTCAACAACATCCCTGTACTCGGCCGAAAAGGGTCTGTACGAGGGGAGCTCTAAGGGCATTTCTATTTTTTCGGTAGGGTATAGGAGCTCCCCCATTCTGTACTTTAGTTTCAGAGCTCTAACTCCGCTTTCCCTAACAACCTCCTTCAGCCTTTCGTTAAAGAGGAGGGACTGGAGGACGTTCATTTGAAATTCAACTTCCCCTTTAGGGATTAACCTGAAGGCTTCCCTCAGCTCCCCTCCTCTCCTCATAAATTCGGCAACTCTCCTCCTCCATCCCCTTAGGAGCTTTGAGGCCTCCTCGTAGTCCCCCCTCAGGAATGCCCTTTTTCCCTTTCTTTCCCTTGAACCTTCAAATGAGGCCGGCCTAAAGAGGAGGAGAAGGGCTTTTTCTTTATCCTTTAAGAGCTGGGCAAATACTTTTCCTTCCCTTGATGAGATAAACCTCTGTTCTCCGTAGTAATTCGGAATTCCGATTTTCCTTAGGATTTCCGCCCTATCCTTGGGAACTTCTCCAACGCCCCTTACGAAAATCTCAAACCTGTTTCCCTCAACGTACTCTTTTACGGGTTTATCTGAAAATCCCCACTCCTTTAGGGACAAGTTTTTCCTCTCTATCTCCTTGAGCTTTAAATTCCTCGGAACCGATATAAACTGAACGGTTCTTGCATTCTTATCCTTCCTTCCCCCGTATGAGATTTTTTTCAGGGGAACCCTGCTCAGTTTGGAAATCTCCTTTAGGGCTTCCTCCGTTTCAATTCCGGCCTTTTCAAGCCGGTAAACTCTGTGCTCCCCTTCCCTTAAAAGGGGGCGTGAAAGAACTTCCTCAACTTTAAAGTCCTCGGGCCTTTCCTTAAACCTCATGGTTTTAACTCCATAGACTATAATAACTCAAGCCCCATTAAAAATAGAGGAGGTAGAGATGAAGGTTTACCTTATAGTCTTTTCTCCAAGCTGTGCAGAGGGAACGTTTATGTTTGCAGAGGAGCTTGAATTTCTGAACGACGCCCATATTAAGGCTTCCGGGTACTTTGCATTTAAGGAGGACATCTCCGAGTATAAGAGGCTCAAAAAGGAGAATGCCAAGAGGAGGACGCTCATCATTCCTCAGAGCTCCTACAACTTCATTGAGGAGTTGGAGGTTTAAGGTTGACTTTTTTAAAACTCCGCTATAAACTTCACTTTAAGTTTTGAAGGCAGTACAGACGGAAACAGATAAGCCCCAGGAGGCATGCCGTTTCTGCCTTCTGGGGCTTTTAACTTTTAAGAAACTTTAAAGAGAGGTAGGAAACATGGAGAAGCTCACAGGAACAGTAAAGTGGTTTGACTCAAAGAAGGGATACGGCTTTATCACGGCCGACAACGGACA
>CAZEDJ010000014.1:0-19738 GCA_964511045.1 uncultured bacterium | reverse complement strand
CCCTCAAGGAGCTCCGACTTCACCATAGAGTTGGTTGAAACTACAACGTCGGCCTCTGAAATAATCTCCCTGAAAACCGATGCCTCCATCTCCTTGAGGCTCTTTATTCTCAAGTCAATTTCGTAGTTTATCAGTATCCACTCGGCCATAGACCTCATAACCTTCTTAGGAATTCCCCTGAAGCTCTTTCCCTTCTTTCCAAAGTAAACAATTTCGTCGTCACTCATTCCCCTCCTCAGCTGAGGAATTGGCTTTGTAAACTGCTCCCTCCTCTCTATCAACTCCCTCACTTTTTCCCAGCCTTCCCTAATCTTTCTGCTCTTTTCGTGCTCCTCGTAAAGGGCATATATGGAAAACTTTTCAATCTCCTCCAAAACCCTTGCAGGATGGCCGATTCTCACGAGCTTCAAGTCCGGATACTTGCTGAGATTCAATAAAATGTTGTCTGCGGCGATGTTTGAATCGGCAGTCGCGAGAACCCTCTTTCCCCTCTTAACAAACTGAACGATTACCTCTGTTATTGTGCTCGTCTTTCCGGTTCCCGGAGGACCGTGGATGAGGAAAAAGTCCGGAGCTCCGAGAGACAGACTAACGGCCTTCCTCTGAGTCTCATTTAACCTGCTGTCGGCCGGTAGAAATTCAACGGGCTCAGCCCTTTCAGGCTCCCTCAAACCGATAATGGCATTTCTTATCTCCCTTTGCCTTCCCGTTGCGTGGCGGAGCTCCTCAAGGTTCTCCTCCATCCTCTTAAAGGTAACGTCATTAACGTAAAGGTCTATCCTCACTCCCTTTTTGTAAACCCAGTTAGGAGGTCTATTATCAAAGGCAACAGTTATCGTCTTTTCGGTTATCTTCACAACGGTTCCGAGGAGGTCGCTCTTTAGGGGGTTCCCCTTACTAACCAAAACGATGTCGCCGGTGGATATCTCAGTCTCAATAGGCTTTTCCCTCCAGAACCGAACGAGGTGGAGGTGGAACTTCGTTCCGGCCTTGCTCCCTTTAAGGTCAAGAATGGCCCTTCCGAGGAGCTCCCTCTCCCTTCCGGAAAGCCTCCTTATCTCCTCCTCCTGAGCCTCTATCTCTGCAAGTCTCTCAACGTCAATCAGGTACTTAAACTTTTCAACGTACCTGTGAACTGTGCATATCTCAACCTCCTCCTCTTTACTCGGGACAAAATCCTCGTAAAACTTACAGAGTCCCTCATCCTTCAAGTAAATAAGAGTTTTTCCGTTTGCTGTGCAGACCTCCTTAACGTCTCCCTTCTTTAAACCAAACTTTTTTAACTCCCTCTGGAGCCTTTTTCCGTCGTAAATTCCATCAATCAGAATAGGCATAACCTTCTCCTCTAAAGCATTTGAAAGGTAGAATTTAAAGTGTAGAGAAGAAGAGAACAAGGAGGAGGAATTGTTAATCCACATAGTAGGAATAGGCGGAATTGGAATGTCCGGAATAGCCCTCCTTTTAAAATCAAAGGGTTACGAGGTTCAGGGTTCAGACATAAGGGAAAATCCCATGATTGAGAAGTTAAAAAGGAGGGGAATAAGGGTATTCTTGGGTCACAAAGGGGAAAACGTAAAGAATGCCGACGTAGTAATCCACTCCTCGGCCGTTAAAGGGGATAACCCGGAAATTGTCGCTGCGAGGAAAAGGGGAATTCCCGTTATCCCGAGAGCAGACGTCCTTGCAGACATAATGAAGATGAAGGAGGGAGTGGCAGTTGCAGGAACCCACGGAAAGACGACAACGAGCTCAATGATTTCAAAGGTTTTTTACGGAGCCGGCCTAAAGCCGACTATTTTGGTGGGGGGAAAACTCTCGTTTCTCGGGGGATTTAACGCAATGGAGGGAGAGGGAAACTGGTTAGTGGCAGAGGCCGACGAAAGTGACGGAACTTTTTTAAAGCTCAACCCAACGATATCCGTTATAACCAACATTGACTTTGACCACGTTGAGAACTACGGGAGCTTTGAAAACTTAAAAGGAGCTTTTCTGGAATTTGCAAACAGAACATCCTTTTACGGAAAGGTTTTCCTCTGTACGGAGTGTCAAAATGTGAGGGAAATCTACCCAAAGGTCTATAAGAGAAAAGCTACTTACGGCTTTAAGGACGCCGACTTTACGGCAGAAAACGTCAATCTTCTAAAGTTGGGAAGCATCTTTGAGGTTAAGTACAGGGGGAAAGAGCTTGGGAGAATTAAGCTCAACGTTCCGGGAAAACACAACGTTCTAAATGCCCTCGGTGCCGTTGCCGTCTCCCTTGAAGCGGGAATTCCCTTTGGGGAGGTTGCGGAGCTCCTTGAGGAATTCAGGAACGCAAGCAGGAGGATGGAGCTCAAGGGAACCGTTGGAGGAATAACTTTTTTGGACGACTACGGACACCACCCGACAGAAATCAGGGCCTCCTACAAAGCCCTGAAGGAATCGTTTCCCGACAGGAGAGTGGTAGTCCTCTTTCAGCCCCACAGGTACACGAGAACGGCAAGCCTCTGGAGGGAGTTCGTTGAGGTTTTAAGTGAAATAGACAACCTATACTTATGCGACATATATTCTGCAGGGGAAAAACCGATTCCCAACATCTCCTCAGAGAGGCTCTCAAGGGAGTGCGGAGCTCTCTACTGCGGCACCCTTGAGGAAGCCTGCAATCTCCTGAAAAAAGAGCTCCGACCAGGCGATGTGTTCCTGTCACTCGGAGCCGGAGACGTTACGAGGGCCTTTGAACTAATTACCGGAGAGAAGCATTGAAAAGGGTATTTCTCTTTGACGGAAGCAGCTTGGCGTACAGGGCTTATTACGCCCTAAAGGAAAAGGGATTTAAGACGAGTAAGGGAATTCCCACCGGAGCCGTTTACGGCTTCATAAGAATGTTCCTGAAACTCATGAAGGACTACAGGCCGGAATACGCAGCGGTTGTCTTTGACGCAGGGAAAAAGACCTTCAGGTCGGAAATTCTAAAGGAATACAAGGCCAACAGGAAGCCGACCCCCGACGAATTTAAACAGCAACTTCCCTACATAAAGAGGTTTCTTGAGTGTCTCGGAGTTAAGGTTTTGGAGAAACCGGGATACGAGGCGGACGACATCATAGGAACCCTGGCGAAGGAGCTCTCTGAAAAGGGAGCAGAGGTAGTAATCGTTACCCCCGATAAGGACATGAGGCAGCTGATAAACGAAAAAATTAAGGTAATTTCAATCTCAAACAGAACGGGAAAGTCAAAGACCTACGACATTGAGACTTTTAGGAAAGAGTACGGCATTGAGCCAGACAGAGTTCCCGACCTGTTCGGACTTTCTGGAGACAAGGTTGACAACATTCCGGGAGTCCCCGGAATAGGTGAAAAGACGGCCTTAAAGCTGATAAGGGAGTTCGGCTCCCTTGAAAACCTCTACGACAACTTGGAGAGACTTACACCAAAAAGAAGGGAGCTCCTTCAGAAATTCAAGGAGCAGGCATTTTTAAGCAGGGAGCTTGCGAGGATTAAGACGGACGTTCCCGTTAACGTGAACTTAGAGGAGCTCAAAATAGGGAAACCTGAGGGAGAGTGTCTGGGGGAGCTCCTCTCGGAATTGGAGATGAGGAGCATAGGAGAGGAACTGAAAAAGCTCTATCCTCAGCTCAAATTGGGGGGAAACATAGAGAGGGGGAGGGAGCTCTCAAGAGAGGAGATTGAAACCTACCTATTGGGAGGCGACCTCTTTTCAAAGCCGGAGTTAACGGTAGTTCACAAAGGAGGAGAGTTTATAGTCTCAACGCCCAAGGGGTTCTTCAAAACGAACCGAGAGGAAGCCCTCAAACTCATCAAAAGGGCGAAAAAGGCCTACACCTACGACCTCAAGGAGCTCTACCACACGTTGGGAGAGGAGATTAAAAACTGCGAAATTGAGGATGTCTCCCTCCTCTACTACCTAAAAAACCCCCTCCTGAAACGCTACACGGCCGAGAGCATCCTGAAAGAGTTTCTCCAGTCAGTAGACCTATCGCCCATTGAGGAGTTCGTTCACCACACATTCAAACTCGCAGAGAAACTGAAGGGAGAACTCCAAAGGGAAGGAACTCTTTTACTCTACAAAGAGGTGGAGCTCCCCCTAACCTACGTCCTCTACCGGATGGAAAAGAGGGGCGTTCCCTTTGACACGGAACACCTCTTAAAGCTCGGAAGCGAGATAACAGAAGAAATGGAAAAGTTAGAGGAGAAAATCTACGAGGAGGCCGGGGAAAAGTTCAACATCAACTCCCCAAAGCAGTTGGCCAAAATTCTCTTTGAGAAACTCGGACTGAAACCCTTAAAGAGGACAAAGTCGGGCTATTCAACGGACACGGAAACCCTCACAACCCTTGCCTTGGAGGGAAACAGAATCGCAGAGTACCTCCTTGAATTTAGGAAACTCTCAAAACTCTACGGAACGTTTATCAAGGGAATCCTCAAACACGTAGGGAAAGACGGAAGAGTCCACGGAAGGTTCCTCCAGACGGCAACGGCAACCGGAAGGCTATCGTCTGCAGAGCCCAACCTCCAAAACCTTCCCGTTTCAGATGAATTTTCCAAAAAAGTCAGGGAAGCCGTTAGAGCTCCCAACGGCTACACACTCGTTTGGGCCGACTACTCTCAGATAGAGCTCCGCATCCTTGCCCACCTTTCGCAGGATGAAAAGCTCTTAGAGGCCTTTAGGTCCGGAAGGGACATCCACACAGAGACAGCAAGGCACCTTTTTGGAAGAAACGAAATAAGTGAGAGGGAAAGGAGAATAGCAAAAACGGTAAACTTCGGAATCATATACGGAATGAGTTCCCACGGTTTGTCTGAGAGGTTGGGAATCCCCCCCAAGGAGGCCGAGGAGTACATAGAAAACTACTTCAGCCAATTCCCGAAAGTTAAGGAGTACATAGAAAATACCCTGAGGGAGGCCTACAAAAAGGGCTACGTTAAAACGCTCTTTGGAAGGAAGAGACCCCTTCCGGAGTTAAAGGACAAGAACTACCACATAAGGAGCTTCGGAGAGAGGGCTGCAGTAAATGCAACTATTCAGGGAACGGCGGCCGACATAGTGAAAATGGCAATGTTAAAACTCCACGAAGAACTCGAGAGGAGGGAAAGCTACCTGATACTGCAAGTTCACGATGAGATTGTAGTTGAAGCTCCGGAGGGAAGGAAAGAGGAAATTGAGAAAATCATGAAGGAGGTAATGGAAAACTGCGTGGAGCTCTCCGTTCCTCTTACGGTAGAGGTCAAAAGCGGAGAGAGGTGGAGTTAAAAGAGCCTCTCAAGAACGTCCTTTAGGGTTTCAAACTCTTCGCTCAACACCTCCAGCCCCAACTCACCAAAAGCAATTTTTACCCTGTTGCTCGCCTTAGGATAGACAACCCTTTTAACCCCGTAGGCCAGTAGAACCTCCGCAACTTCCCTATCACTCATAGCAACGTTTTTGTAGAGGTTAACCTCTACCTCCCCTTCCCTTTCTGAGAGAACGACAAAGTAGGGAGCAAGGAGAAAGCTCTCGGATACGGGGGAATCAATCCCGTAGTCTTCGGATATCGGAACTGCCGTTTTCAACCTCTCCTCCTGTAAAATTTAAAGATGGAATTTAAGAGGTGGAAAAATATCGGGGAGATTTTACCCGAATACGTAGAAACGTTCTGTAATTTATACAACGAGAAAGAGGAGATTCTCAAAGAGATAGAGGAGTTTTCAAAAAAGACGAAAACTCCCATTCTCCTCCCCTCCTCGGCAACGCTCCTCAAGTTAATAACAGAGTTAAAGAGGCCTGAGAAAGTCCTTGAAATCGGAACCGGCATCGGATACAGCACACTTACAATCTTCTTCTCAAGCCCAAACTCCCAAATTACCACTGCAGACACAAACGAGGAGAGACTTAAAGTCGCAGAAGAGTTTTTCAAAAGGGCAGGAGCTCCCATAAAAACCTTCCTCAAGGACGGACTTGAGCTCATGAGGGAGCTCCTAACGGAGGGAGAAAAGTTTGACCTCATATTCGTAGATTCCGTAAAGTCCGAATACCCCTTTTTCCACTACAAATTTCAATCACTGCTAAGGCCTGGAGGAGTAGCCGTTTTTGACAACGTCCTCTTCAGGGGATACGTTGCGGGAAGGGAACACGAAAGGAGGTACAAAAGGGGAGTGGAGCTCCTCAAAAAGTTCTTAGAGCAGGTCAAGGACTACCCGAACTCAGAGAGTTCACTGATACCCATAGGCGACGGACTACTCGTTTTCAAACTTGGTATATAATATTGGCGGGTTCCGAGTCTGACTGCCTAAGGGGGAAACCCTATGGAGTCAGACCGATAGGGTGTGTCTGGAAACGGACACGCCTCCCGGGCTTGGAAAGGAACCCAACCGAAGGGGTCAGTCCAGGCTCGGGCTGACCCCTTAAATATTTTGGAGCCCTGCACCTCCCCTTAATCGGGGCTCCGCCTCTTTGGAGGTGAGAGATGGTTCGTTTGCTCTATTTTACAATACTTTTCCTTCTCACATTGTCCGCCTACGGAAGGGAAATAACGGTCTCAACGGCAATGGGAATGAGGGAGTTTGTTGGAGAGGTATCAAGGGAATTCAGCGAAAAAACGGGCGTAAAGGTCTACATCAATGCCGCATCGTCGGGAAAGCTCATAAAGCAGATTGAGGCCGGAGCTCCCGTGGACGTTTACATATCTGCAAACAAATTCTGGATGGAATACGGCACCAAAAGGGGATTAATTGACGGGAGGAGCGTCAGAGACTTGGCAGAAACGAAGCTCGTTCTCGTTGCACCCAAAAACTCAAAAATAGACTCATTTGAAAAAGCGGAAAAGATAGCAGTAGGAAATGAGCTCGCACCGATAGGGAAATACGCAATACAAGCCCTCAAAAACCTTAAAGTCTATAACAAGATAAGGGAAAAACTCGTATTTTCACCAAACGTAAGGCAAATTGCCGTTTGGACAATGACAGGAAATGCAGACTTAGGGATAATCTACTATTCAGATTACCTTAAATTAAAGGACAAACTCAAACTCGTGCAAATCCTCCCCGACAATCTCCACTCTCCGATAATATTCACAATCGGATGTGTAAAGGGAAAACGGGAAAAACTCTGCAGAGAATTTGAGAACTTCATTCTTAAACTTCCAGAAAAAGAATACGAAAAGTTTGGATTTAAAAAGGCGGAAAGGTGATTATAGACCCACAGGCACTCTTTTCAATAGAGCTCTCACTAAAGGTTGCTTCGGTATCAACCGCCCTGATACTCCTAACAGGGCTTCCCCTCTCATACTTCATGGCAACGAGGAACTTCCACTTAAAGGGAACCGTTGATGCACTCCTCACACTGCCCCTCGTCTTTCCTCCAACAGTTACGGGATACATACTCCTCTTACTCCTTGGAAAAAACGGACTTTTAGGAGAGCTCATCTACAGAGTTTTCAAGTCCGGAATCATCTTTACTTGGTACGGAGCCGTGGTTGCGTCATTCATAGCGGCCTTCCCCATCTTCTACAAAACTGCGAGGAACTCCTTTGAGGAGATAGATAGAAACCTCATCTTTGCCTCCTACACTTTAGGGAAGGGGGAGATTGAAACCTTCTTAAAAGTAGCCCTTCCCCTTGCAAAGGGAGGAGTAGTTGCAGGAGCAGTCCTTTCGTTTGCAAGAGCTTTAGGGGAGTTCGGCGCCACCCTCATGGTTGCGGGAAACATTCCCTTTAAAACAAACACGATACCCATTGAAATCTACAACTCCGTCTCCTCGGGAAACTTTGAGAGGGCAAACGTCTTAACGCTCATCGTAGCTGTAATATCGGTGGCGATTCTCATTACGGTTAACAGATTAATCTCGGGAAGGAGAAGTGTTAAGGTTTAGCGCAGAAAAGGAGCTCAAAAACTTTAAATACAGCGTGGAGTTTGAAACCAAAGAGCAGGTTACCTCCCTCTTTGCGCCGTCCGGTTCGGGAAAGACCTTGACACTCCAAATGATAGCCGGACTGATGAGGCCGGACGAGGGAGAAATCTCACTGAGGGAAAAGGTCTTCTTCTCATCAAAGAAAAGGATAGACCTACCTCCCCAAAAGAGAAACATTGGCTATCTATTTCAAAACTTTGCCCTCTTTCCCCACATGACCGTCAGAGAAAATATCCTCTACGGCTCCAAAGAGGGGAAACTCCCAAAGAGACTCGTGGAACTCCTTGAGGTTGAGAAAATCCTTGACAAATACCCCTCACAGATTTCGGGAGGTGAGAAGCAGAGGGTAGCCCTCATAAGAGCTCTCTCCCGAAATCCGGAACTCCTCCTCCTTGACGAACCCTTTTCGGCACTCCACAGGGAAATTAGGGAAGTCCTCTACGAGGAGCTCCAATCTGTCTTAAACGAATTTGGATACAGAGCTCTCCTCGTAACCCACGACTACGAGGAGGTTGTAAGGCTATCGGGAAGAGTAATCGTCATAGATAGGGGAAAGGTTGTTCAGAGCGGAGCTCCCCTTTTTGTCTTCTTAAATCCAAAAAACGTTAAAACGGCAAGACTTTTAGGACACAGAAACTTCATAGGAGGAATCGTCAAATCGGTCAACGAGAGGACAATCACGGTAAAGCTAAAAAGCGGAAAGGAGATAAGGGCTAAAAAAAGAGAGGGAATAGTCAAGGGGGATAAAATCGTCCTCTCCATCCTACCCACCTCTGCAACCTTTTCGCCGGGAGTTGAGTCAAACAGAGTGAAACTGCTGATAACCGAAATAAGGAGAAAACCGGAATTTACGGAGATATCCGGATTTTTCGAAGAGTCAAAGGTCACGCTGAAAATTCCAGCAGGTCTTACTCCGAACTTTATCCTTGAGGAAGGTAGAACGGCCGATATAAACCTTACGGCAGAGGGGATAATTCCCATAAAGGAGGAGCGATGAAGAGAAAGGTCAAGGTTGAGGATGCAGTAGGGATGGTTTTAGTTCACGACATAACGGAAGTTGACCTTGAGAGGAACTTTAAGGGAAGGGCTTTTAAAAAGGGACACATAATAAAGCCTGAGGACGTTGAAAAACTGAAAAAGTTGGGAAAAGAGTACGTTTACGTTTTGGAGCTCTCAGAGGACGAGGTTCACGAGGATGAGGCGGCAAAAATCCTCGCAGATGCCCTCATGGGAGAAAACCTCTATAGGGATGAGGAACCGCGGGAGGGAAAGGTCAACATCTACTCATCGGTCTTCGGCGTTTTCAAGGTTGACGTAGAGAAATTGTTTCAGTTCAACATGGTAGGGGAACCCTCTTGCCCGACCATCCATACAAACATGTATGTAAAACCGGGGGAAAAGGTCGCAGCAGTGAGAATCATTTCGCTCACCGCTCCCAAAGAGGAGATAGATGAGGCAGTAAAAATAGCCGGAAACGGGATAATGAAGGTTATCCCCTTTAAAGAAAAGAAGGCCGGAATGATAATAACGGGAAATGAGGTTTACAGCGGAAGAATTGAGGACAAGTTCTACGACAGGCTAAGGCCAAAACTTGAGTTCTTCAAGTGTAAAGTTGAAGAGAAAGTGATTCTCCCCGATGACAAGGAGAAAATAGAGGAAAAGATAAGGGAATTTGTAAAAAAATACGATATAGTAGTGCTTACGGGCGGAACGTCCGTTGACCCCGATGACGTTACTTACAGGGCAATAAGGGATGCAGGAGCCGAAAATTTCATAAGGGGAAATCCCATACAGCCGGGAAACATGCTCACAATGGGTTGGATAGACGGAAAGCCCATAGTTGCAGTTCCTGCGGCAGCTCTCTTTTATAAGGCAACATCACTTGACATTTGGCTTCCGAGGTTACTCATAGGGGATGTCATAACGAAGGAGGAGGTTGCAGCAAAGGGACACGGAGGTCTGTGTCACAACTGCCCCGTGTGTGTATTTCCAATTTGTCCTTTCGGGAGACCGTGATGAAGGTGAAAAGAGACGAGGCAAAAAGGATAATTTCCGAGAGCATAAAGCCCATAGAGCTTACAGAAAGAATAACAATTGAAACTGCCAAAAACAGGGTACTATCAGAGGATGTAGAGTCGCCGATTGACGTTCCGGACGTCAACAAGTCTGCAATTGACGGATATGCTTTTAAGAGCTCCTCCCTAAAGGAGATTCCGGCAGACCTCAAAATAGTCGGAGAGGTGGCGGCCGGAGACGAGAAGGAGTTTTCCTTGAGGGAAGGAGAAGCGGCATTTGTAATGACCGGAGGGGAAGTTCCCGAAGGAGCAGATGCAGCCGTTAGAGTAGAGGACGTAGAGGTTGATGGAAATTTTGTAAGAATTCCCTTTCCCGTTGAAAAGGGAAACCTCATAAACTTTAGGGGAGAGGAGTTTAAAAGGGGAGAGGTAATTTTAAAGAGGGGAGAAAGGCTCACCGAACTAAAGATTTCGCTCCTTTCCTACATCGGTGTTTACAGCATCAAGGTTTTCTCAAGACCGAGGGTGGGAATCTTAGTGACAGGCAACGAAATCATTGAACCCTGGGAGAAGTTCAAAAGGGGAAGGGCATACAACTCAAACTACTACGTAGTCAGGGAATTCCTTGAAAAAGCGGGAGCATCAGTCAGCTATTTAGGAATAGTCGGTGACGAAAGGGAAGAGCTTAAAAGAGCAATAGGAGAAGCCATTGAGAGATTTGATGTTCTCATAACAACCGGCGGCATCTCAAAGGGGAAGTACGACTTCGTAAGGGAGATAGCTCCGAAGGTAGGTATAGACGTGAAATTTACACAAACGAACATAAGGCCCGGAAGACCTCTAATTTTTGGAACAAAAGGGGAAAAGCTCTTTTTCGGCCTTCCGGGATACCCTTCGGCAGCAACGGTTAACCTTGTTGAGTTTGTTCTTCCGGCAATCAGAAAGCTATCGGGAGAGGAGAGGTGGGAAAACACATACTTAAAGGCCGTTGCAGACGAACCCTTGAGGTCAAGGGAAGGGAGAAACGATTTTGTTAGAATACGGTTGTTTTCCGATAACGGGATTTTGAAGGTTAGGAGCTCCGGAAGCCAGCAGACGTCAGTTTTTAAGACTACGGTCTTCTCCGACGGCTTTGCCGTTATTCCCGAGAGTAAGGGAAGTGTTAAGAGAGGGGAAATCGTTGACGTCCTGCTGTTTCAGCAGTTTAATACGATTTAAGAATTTACTAAAATACTTAGCTGAGAATTTTAGCTAAGCTTGACACAGAAAAGGGGAATTTTGTAACATTTGGCAATACAGACAAGAGGAGAGGGCGAAACGTGGGGATAGAGAGGCTTGCGCTTGCGGCGGTGGGAGCGGGGCTCCTGATAACCAACACTCACGCAGCTATTAACGTTCCCGGCTTTGAAACGGAGTTGAAAACCCAGATAGAGTTCAGAGAGGACATTTACGATAGGGACTCCATTCCATTTGACAACTACCTAAAAGTTGACATAAGGGACTTAAAGGGAACGGAGCTCCACTTTTACGGAAAGCTCTGGAAGGACTTAGGATACGGAACCGACTGGGACATTGACCTCTACCAGCTCTACGTAGAAGTTCCCCTGAACAAGGAGAGAAACTCCGTCCTAACAATAGGTAGGCAGTTCCTCTCGGAGGGATTTGAAACCTATGTTGTAGATGCCGTAAAGTTTACAAATAGATTGAGAAACGGCTTCAGATACACCTTTTACTTCGGAAAACCGAGGTTCTTTGAACCCAACACCCCCGACGGAGACGACCTAATAGCGGGATTTAAGTTTGACTACAAGGGATACTACCTCGGTTTTGAACACTTAAGGGATGACGGTAAGGTAAAGAAATCCTCCTTTGTCTTTGGAAACTACCGCTACCTCACAAAAACACTTGCCCAATACTCAAGGATTGAAGTTGATGTGGCCCACGGAGAGCTCTCAAACTTCAACTTAGGCTTTAACTACTTTCCAACAAAGAGACTGAGATTCAACACCGAAGTTGAGTACTACGATAACTCCTACCTTTACGATGACAAAACAGTCCCCGAGGACAGGATTTTTTACCTCTTTTCACCTTTGGGAAGGGAGCTCCGCCTTACCCAAAGTGCCTACTACGACATAACAAAGAGGTGGCAGCTCTTTGGAAGCTACACAATAACGGACCTTCAGAGAAACGGAAAGGACAACGGCTACCTCACAAAACTTGGAGCCATCAGGGACACGTGGTTTGAGAACGGACTGAGAATGTACGGAGCTCTCCTCTACCAGAACAGCTGGATAGGGATTTTGAGGGGAGTTGAACTGGGATTTACAAAGTATGTCTGTAAGAAATTTACTTTAGGCGGAACCGCCCAAATAGCAAGGTACGACAAAGTAACTTACGGAAAACAGTGGGCAAGTGCCTACTACCTAAAGGGAACCTACCAAACGTCTGAATTCTCCAATCTTGAATTCGGAGTTGACTTCAGGAACAACGAGGATTTTGACCACGACCTCAGACTCATCCTCAGATACAACCTCCTCTTCTGGGGTGGAGAAGGAAAAAAGGAAAGGACAGAGGATAGGAAATGAGGAAATACATTGTTTCCTTGCTAATCGGAATTGGAGTTCTCAGCTCCTGCGGAAAGGTAAAGTACAGCGAGGAGCTCGGGGCCACGGCTAAGTTCCACCACATAGAACACAAGGAGTTCATAGACAAACACGGCTGTATTCCCTGCCACAAAATGAATGTAGAGATGTCGTGGGCCGACATTGAGGCCGCAGAGAGGGGCTCAAAGAAGATAATCATGCCTTCAAAGGTTACGTGTCACTACTGCCACAACAATCCGGGAAAGAGCCCTGCTCCAAACGCCCCGACCAAGTGTTACATATGCCACTTTAACATGAAGGAGATTGAACCTGCCGACCACAAAACCGGAAACTGGCTCAAAACCCACAAGTTTGCCTATGAAGGAGAGCCCAAAAAGTGTAGCGAGTGTCACAGACAGAGGTTCTGCATAGATTGTCACCAGAGGAGGGATACCATCCAACACTTCGTCCACCCGAGGAACTACGAATACACCCACAGCATAGAGGCGGCAGCAGACCCGGCAAAGTGTAGCAGGTGTCACAGGATAGGTTTCTGTATGGAATGCCATACAAAGGGGAACTGGACAAAATGAGGAAGGGAATCTTAGCAGTCTTGGCGTTAACACTGAGTTTCAGCGCCAACTTACAGGCAAAGGAGTGTGGTGGAAAGGGATACACCGGAACTAACAACTCCTACTGTCTCAATTGCCACACAAAGGGCTGTCCCATAATTCACCCGGTAAGCGTAAAGGTAAGGGAAACAGAGTGTATAAGGATTCCCCAAGGCTTTCCGCTGACCGAAGACGGAAAGCTCGCCTGTACAACCTGCCACGACATGACCTCAAACAGAAAGGACTTTTTAAGGGGCAAAGGGGAATTTAAGGAGAGGTACTCCTTCTGCTTCCAGTGTCACGTGAGGGAGTGTTACAGGAAATTCAACCCCCATAAAACGATAGAGTCAAATTTAAGCTGGAACGAAAAGAAAAAGGCCTGTATATACTGCCACGGTTTTGGAGCAAAACTTGAGGCCTACAAGGCCTGTGTCGGATGCCACACAAAGACACCACACGTCGGAGCTCCCGAACACCTATTTGCCAAACCTCAGGAAGTCAAAAAGCTTACCGAGGGTAAAGAGGGAATTGTAAACATCTCAACAATCCAAGAGCTCCATCCCAAGATAAACCTGAAAGAGCTTAAAAAGAGAAAGCCGAAAGTAATTTTGGTCAACGGAAGAATTGAGTGTATAACCTGCCACAATCCCCATCCTCAAATTGCAATACCGGCTCCTGCGGAAAAGCAACCTTGGAGTGAAGTGGAAAAGGCCGATTTTGAGTACAAGCTCAGAAAACTCAACGAGGAACTCAACAGGTTCAAGATTAATACAAAGGGCGTTGAACTTATGAGTAAAGACTTAAAGAGCGGTAAACTCTGCAGAGTTTGCCACTCCATCAACTCGCTTAAGTAGGGGGTAGAGAGTGAAAGCCTTCATATTAGGATTGACGGGGGCATTGGTACTATCGGGAACTGCTTACGGAATGAGTGACGACGGGTGTCTCGTCTGTCACAGATTGAAGGGACTCTCGGTCGTTAACAAGGAAAACAAAATAGAGGACTGTAGCATCTCTGATGCCCTCTTTGCCCACTCAATACACAGAAACGTCGGCTGTACCGAGTGCCACTCAAAGATAGAGGAGTATCCCCATAAACCGGGAAATGCAAAGGTAAACTGTGCAACCCAGTGTCACGTAGTTGACCCGTCAACGAAAAAGCCTTTCTCCCACGAAAAAGTATTTGAAACGTGGAAGGAGAGCGTCCACGGTAAAAACTACGAAAAAGCCCCCGACCTGTATCCGTACTGTACATACTGCCACACAAACGACTTACTCATAGATGTTTCAAAACTAAATGCGATGAAGATGAGCCTTCAGAGGTGTTCAATCTGCCACGAAAATAGAGACTGGATAAAGGACAGGCTCTCTCACGTTGCAAGTAGAGAACCGATTCCAGTAATAAAGAACGGCTTCACCCACTCCTTTATAAAGACGAGGAGGGACGGTTGGGAAATTGTGGAGCTCTGTGCCTCCTGCCACGAGGATGAAAAGAAAATGGAAGAAGCCCTTGATATTGAAGGCATCCACGATAAGTTTGAAAGGGAGCACGTCTTAACTGCCGTTGAGTCCTACGAAGTTACGATGCACGCAAAAATGCTCTACCTTGATAGAAACGATACAAGGGCTGCCGACTGTTTAGACTGCCACACGAACAAAAACGGAAACTTCCACGACATCTTCCACAAGAACGACCCCCGTTCATCAATAAACGTCAAGAACATTGAGCTCACCTGTGGCCGCTCAACAGAGTGCCACCCGTTGGCTCCTGCAAAAGACATGAAGAACTTTGCAACGACAAAGTGGGTCCACATGCATCCGATTCCAGACTCCTTAGGACAGAAGATAGTTAAGATAATAGAGGAATTCATGTTCTGGCTCACTACGGGAACGCTCCTCTTTGCCGTTTCAATTGTAGGACTTGACCTTCTTAAAAACTTGAGGAGGAAGCACTAATGGGACTCTGGGAGGCATTTAAGAGAAGATTCAGGGTAAGGGCGGAACAGGATAAACTTCTCATCGTTGACGGTGAGAAGATTATGATACAGAAGTTTACCCTCTTTCAAAGACTATTACACGTTGGAATGTTTTCCACATTTATTTGGCAGATATTAACTGGCTATCCACTGAAGTTTTACGATACCGAATGGGCCCAGATATTCATTAAACTATGGGGTGGTATAGCTGGCGAAATGACCATTCACAGAATTTCAGGTTTCATAATGTTTTCCGACTTCCTATTGACAGTCATTTATGTAATACTCATCCTGATAGCAAACTGGGACTTGGCAAAGAAGGACTTTTTCGGATACTTCAAGATTGTCCCGGGACCTACCGATGTCACGTTCGTCCACTACATTAAATACCTCTTAGGATTCAGGAAAGTTCCCCCAGACTGGGATGAGTACATATGGGTTGACAAGTTTGACTTCTGGGGGGTTGGTTGGGGTATGTTTGCAATAGGTATCACTGGTTGGATGCTGTGGCTCCCGGAAGTCTTTACGGGATACTTACACCTCCCTCCTGAAACCATCCAGATTGCCTACCTGATGCACTCGGATGAGGCAGTATTGGCCCTCGGATGGATTGCGCTCGTTCACATGTACATGGTTCACTACGGCCCGAACAAATTCCCGATGGACTGGATTTGGCTCACAGGAACGGCCTCAGAAGTTGAGTGGATTGAGGAGAGGCCAAGAAGTTACAGGAGAATCATCAAGGCCGTAGCGGAAAACGAACCCCACCTGTTAGAGAAGTACCCATTTTTAAAGGAGAGGTATGAGTTTGTTCGGGAGGTTGAGAAACTTCCAGAGGAGGAAATGATTGAGAAGATGCACGAGTATGCCCACCATCTCCTTGAAAAGGAAGTAGAAGGGAGGAATGGATAATGAAGAGGTATTTAATAGCCCTGTTACTCATATCCTCAACATCAATAGCTGCTGAAAATCCCCTACTCTCTGCACCGGCAGCCAACGTTTCTGAATGGGCGCAGAAGTTAAAGGAATTTAAGAAACCGGAACTGCCCAAGGCTGAAAAGTATCCCAAACCCTTTCACTACGAGAACCACTACACCTACAAAATGGACGACGTCTGTTCAGCTTGCCACACATTTGCAGCTCACAAAAAGGACAGGAAGTACTCTCCCTTCTACAACGCCCACGGAACGTTTATGAGCTGTAACACCTGCCACTTTGTAAAGGAGGGCGTTACGTACAGCTGGGCGGAAATAAAGGACGGGAAGGTGAAACTTTTAAAGAGCGGTGACTTTTACGGTCTAAAGTACATAAAAGTAGGAAACAGGGTAATGCTCTCCGGAGAGGAGAGCTCCGCAAAAATAGTTCCCGTTTACAACGGGAAGCCCGTGGAGCTCCCTCTAAAGGGAAACGAGGAACTCCTAAAGGACGTCAAAGCAGTGGCCAAGATGCACAACGCCCTAACCGAGAAAGCTCTCAAGTGTGAGGACTGCCACAAAGAGAACGGAGCTCTGAACTTTAAGGAGCTCGGCTTTTCTCCCCAAAGGGTTAAGGACTTGGAGCACAACGAAATCGTAAAAGGACTGAAGGAGTACAAAACCATACACTTCCCTAAATTTATCTGGTAAGGAGCGAGAGTAATGAGGAGCTTTCTTCTCTTAATCTTTATTCTCCTCGCAATATTTAAAGCAGACGCACGGGCAGGAGAAATAGAGGGGAACTGGAAATTTCCGTCAGACATTGCGGTATCAAACGGCAAACTCTACGTTGTTGACGGACTAAACAACAGGATAGCCGTTTACGACCTGTACGGAGACCACCTAACCGATATAAAGTCCGATTCTCCTTTCGGAATCTTCGTTCATGACGGAGTTCTCTACGTAGTAAGTCAGAAGGGAAAGCTCACAATCATGGATGAAACGGGAAACGTTGAGGAGAGTTTAAACTTAAGGGGAAGGCCAATAGACGTTGTCAAACTTGGAGGAAAGCTCTTTATAACAAACGGAAAGAGGCAAACCATTGATATCTATGACCTCAGCGGTAACTTAATAAAAAGCATAGGTGGAAAGGGAACAGCTCCCGGAAACTTTGTGGGGGTATTCCTTGAAAGCTCGTCAAAGGATACTCTCTTTGTCGTTGATTCCGTCAATGCGAGAATTCAGGAATTTGACAAAAACGGCAACTTTATACGCTCGTTCGGTAAGTTTGGTATAGAGGAAGGAAACCTCTTCAGACCAAAAGGAGTTGCCTACTGCGGAAACGGAAAACTGGTCGTTTCGGATGCCATAACGGGAAGCGTACAGCTGTTTAACATCTATGGCGGTTTTGAGGATGTGATAGCGGAGGGACTTCACTACCCCACCGCCGTAGCCTGCTACAAGGGAGAAGTATTCGTCCTTGAACCTCTGAAAAACAGAGTTCTTACATTTAAAGTTCAAGGAGTCAAGTAATGAGGAAATCGCTGTTAGTATTGCTCTCTTTTCTAATTTTCCCGGGAGTCTCCGAGGCAAAGCTGAAAAAGAGTATGAAGAAGGAATGTCTCGTATGTCACGAGAACTGGCTCCTTGAGGCTAAGATAAAGTCTCCGAAGCTACTAACAAAGGAATCCTTTAGGGCTGCCGATAGACTTATGTGCCTATCGTGCCACGACGGTTCACTGGCCGACGATAGAGAAACATTTTTGGGATTCAAACACTTTTCCCATCCCGTTGACAAAAAGGTTCCAAAGGACTTTAAGATACCCAAGGGATTTCCTCTCCAAAACGGAAAACTCTACTGCGGAACGTGTCACACCCCCCACACAAAAACGGGAAGCGAAAAGAAACTTGACTACACCTTTATGAGGGAACCCAACGTCAACTCGGCACTCTGTATAAAGTGTCACGGAGCAAACGCCGAACACGGAGAGAACCACCCGATATTCAAGTTTGAGAAGGAACCTCTAAAGCCTGAGTACGCCGTAGAAATCGAAAAACTCGGCGGAAAGCTCACGAAGGACAGAAAATTGGTGTGTGAATCCTGTCACTCTCCCCACAGGGGAAGGGCCGAAAAAGCCCTCATTGAAAGGGCCGATAACTCACTTCTCTGCTCCGTGTGTCACATAGAGAATGTAAACTCTAAGGAACACCCCAACTTCAGAAACCACCCGATTCACAAGGAATTTCCAAAGGGTGCAGATGTAGCCTTCTTCAAGGAGCATAGAGCGGTAACGAAGAACGTTGAGTGTATGACATGCCACAAGGTTCACAGGGAGAGGAACAAGCACCTCCTCGTAGCAGAAGAAAGGGAGCTCTGTATTCTTTGCCACATCAGTGAAAAGTTCGTTCTCAAGACAAAACACAACATAGAGGACAAGGGATGTAGCTCCTGTCACGTAGCCCATAAGGCAAAGGGAAGGGACCTCTGGAGCAGGGAAATTCCGGAAAATGCCTTTGACTATGCCGCCCTAATAGAGGCAAGGGGCAAGACGGACATTCTCTGTCTCTCCTGTCACTATCCGGGAAGCAGATTGGGAGGAAAAGCTGTTGAAACTGTCGGGACTTTAACACACCCCACCGGCAAGAGAGTAAAGGAAAAGGTCAAACTCCCACTTCCCAGTGGCAGACTTGCATGTACAACGTGTCACGACCCTCACCACTCCTTTAACAACAGTCCAAAGGGCAAGTTCCTAAGGAAGGAGAGGCTTTCACTCTGTATTACTTGCCACAGAAAGGAAGCAGACGTTAAGAATGGTCCCCACGGAGAGATAGATAAGAGGAAGTGGAGAAGGGGAGACTGTGCAGCCTGCCACAACGTCCACAAGGCCAAAGGCGGATACCTGTCAAGGGTCGTTTACGGTGAAATCTCACCGATGGAGCCCCCGGTTGACGGATTCTGTCTCGCATGCCACGACCCAGAGGGAATGGCAAAGCACAAGGTTAAGCAGAGCGTATTTAACGAACACCCCGTAGGGGTTAAGAATCCGACGGATAAGCTCCCGGGAAGGAGAGTCTCCTGTGCAACGTGCCACGACCCACACACCCACAAGGAGGAGCTCCTGAGAATTCCCGTAAGGGGAGAATCCCAGCTCTGTATCACCTGCCACACGGACGAAAGCCTTAAAGGGAGCTCCCACGACCTCCTAAACAACCCGGAGGTTAAACTGACGGAGAAGGAGAGGAAGGAGCTCTTAGAAAACGGCTCCTGCTCTGCATGTCACACTCCCCACAATCCGAAGTTTAAAGTCCTCTGGAACAGAAAACCCGGTAGGGGAGAGACAATCGGCGAGAGGATGTGTAACTCCTGCCACTCTAAAGGAGGCTTAGCAGAGGATAAAACAATAGGTAAGTTCAGCCACCCGATAGGTGAAAAGGTTACAGAGAAGAACTGGAAGATGATATCAGACTCAAGACTCCCCGTCATAAATCAGATGACTGGGCACCCCGCAAAGAAAGGGGAAAAGGGAATACTTGACTGTGCAACGTGCCACGACCCACACAACGGAGCGGATAAGAAGAGGCTCATAAGATATACAATTGTAGGGGACAGCGCCCTCTGTACCGCATGCCACAGGGCCGAGTCAAAGGTCATCGGAACCGACCACGACATGAGGATTGTCAAAAAGAACTTTAAGAATGCCCTTGGCAAAGAAGTCCTGAATGACGGTGTATGTTCGGCCTGCCACGTTCCCCACAGGGC
>CAZEDJ010000013.1:10546-20259 GCA_964511045.1 uncultured bacterium | reverse complement strand
TGAAACTGCCTGCCAAAAGGAGAGTTTCTTCCCCTCCATAGGTTCCCCCTATGGTGTAAAATTAAATCATGAAAAGGTTAATAAAGTTTGCCGTATGTCTTGCAGTTACAGTAACAATTCTAATCCCCCAAACTACCTTTCCCAAAGAGAAACCCGTAGAGGCGTGGATATCGTACAAGCAGGAGGGGGGAAAAGTCGTTGAGGTAGTTAAAGTAAGAACCGATTCAGGTAAAGTTTATGAAATATACCCGGGACTTTCTCCTGAGGAAATACCGAAACCGGAAAACAAACTGCCCGAAGGAAAAGAAAATTTGCTTTTCTGGATTTTTCTGAGCTTCCTCGTTGGAAATCTGGTGGGGGGAATTGTCGTCTGGTTCAGGATGAGAAAAGTATAGGAAGGCCTTAACGGGCCTTCCTTATAAGGGTTTCCTTTCTCCTTATTTCTGCCTCAATTTGAGCCCTGTGTTCAGCCTCCTCCTCGCTGAGGGAGGCCAACTTTTTCCTTAACTCTCCAACCTCCCTCTCAAGGGCCTCTACATCCACCTCTCCGGGCTCGTATATCTCCTGAACTCCAATTCTAACGGCATCACCCTCAATCTGGACAAAGCCGTTGTATACCAGTTTTCTTATCTCACTGCCGTCCTCTGATTTACACGTGACGAAACCGGCCCCCACAGAGTAAAACTCCGGCTGGTGGCCGGGAAGAATACCCAAATCGCCGTCGTCGGTCTCAACGTAAACTTCCTTTGCCTTTGCCTCGTAGTGCTTCCCCGTAGCAGAGGCCAACTTAAAATCGATTACCGTCGGAAATCCCTTTTTAGCCGCCATCTACCGTCTCCTCTATTTGCTCTGAGCTTCCTTCATGAGCTTCTCGCCCTTTTCTATGGCCTCATCTATCGTTCCAACCATGTAGAAGGCCTGCTCCGGCAGGTGGTCCAACTCTCCGTTAACAATCATCTCAAATCCGCGAATTGTCTCCTCAACGGTTACGTACTTTCCAGGCATTCCGGTAAATACCTCTGCAACGTGGAACGGCTGAGTAAGGAAGAGCTGTATCCTCCTTGCCCTGTGAACTACTAACTTGTCCTCTTCCGAGAGCTCCTCCATACCGAGGATGGCAATAATCTCAAGGAGCTCCTTGTAACGCTGGAGGTATCTCTGAACTTCCCTTGCAACCCTGTAGTGCTTCTCGCCTACGATGTGTGGGTCAAGCATACGGGAAGTTGACTCAAGGGGGTCAACGGCCGGGTAGATACCCTGTTCTGCAAGTGCCCTTGAGAGAACCGTTGTAGCGTCAAGGTGAGCAAAGAGAGTGAACGGAGCGGGGTCTGTGAAGTCGTCCGCAGGAACGTAAATCGCCTGAACAGAGGTAATTGAACCCTTGTTCGTTGACGTAATCCTTTCCTGAATTGCTCCAACTTCTGTTGCAAGCGTCGGCTGGTATCCAACCTCGGAGGGAATCCTTCCCAAGAGGGCAGAAACCTCTGAACCTGCCTGAATGAAGCGGAACATGTTGTCAACGAAGAACATCATGTCACGGCCTTCAACATCACGGAAGTATTCGGCCATCGTAACACCGGTCATTGCAACGCGCCACCTGTTTCCTGGAGGCTCGTTCATCTGACCGTAAACGAGAACGGTATTCTCAAGAACTCCAGACTCCTGCATCTCCAACCAGAGGTCTGTTCCTTCCCTCGTCCTCTCACCAACTCCGGCAAAAACGGAAAATCCGCCGTGCTTCATCGCAACGTTGTGGATGAGCTCCATGAGAAGAACGGTCTTTCCAACTCCGGCACCGCCGAAAAGTCCAGTCTTTCCTCCCTTTGCATAGGGCTCAAGGAGGTCAATAACCTTAATACCGGTCTCAAAAATCTCGGCAACGGTCTTCTGCTCCGTTAGAGGTGGAGCCGGTCTGTGGATAGGCCAGTACTCCTCAGCCTCAACCGGACCCTTATTGTCAATCGGCTTTCCTACTACGTTGAAAATCCTTCCCCTCGTAGCATGACCGACGGGAACCTTCAGGTAATCTCCGGTATCGATTACCTCCATTCCCCTCTTAAGTCCCTCGGTAGCTCCAAAGGCAACGCACCTAACCCTGTTTTCCCCGAGGTGCTGGTGAACCTCAAGCATAAGGTCACCGGTTTCAACTTTTCCGTCCCAAGTAATTGTCTTAACGTTTGGGACCCTTAAAGCGTGGTAGATTTCCGGAAGTTTACCGTCGGGGAACTCAACATCTATAACAGGACCCACAATCTGAACAATCCTTCCTTTATGTTCCGCCATATCTATCCTCCCTATTTCATTGCTTCAATGGCCGTTGTGATTTCTATCAACTCCTTCGTAATTGCAGCCTGTCTTGCCTTGTTAAACGAAATCGTCAACTTCCTGATGAGGTCTTCGGCGTTCTTTGTTGCATTGTCCATTGCAGTCATCCTTGCAGCGTGCTCCGAAGTTTCAGACTCCTTCAGAGCTCTCAAAACAACTCCCGTTATGTAGGACTTTATGGCCTCCTCAATAACGCTCTCGTCGGGTCCGACTGTGTATTCTGAAATGGGAGCTCCCTCCTCAACTTCAACGCTCAAGGGCATTATCCTCTCAAAGGTTACTTCCTGCTTTAAGGCATTGTAAAACTTGTTGTAAACCAAATAAACCTCATCAAAGTATTCAGACATGTAACCGAGGTATAAGTCCATGGAGATTTCGCTTGCAAGGGGAAGGCCGATTCTCCTGAAGATGTCCGTAAAGGTCTTTCTCACCTTTAAGTCGGAATACTTGGTGAAAAACTGTGTAGCCTTGTTTCCCACGGTAGTCAGTGAAATTTCCACTCCCTCAGAGGTCTTTTCCTTAGCAAACCTGTTGACGTTCCTTATTATATTGGCGTTGAATGCACCGCAGAGACCCTTATCTGAGGATATAACAACGAGCTCTATTCTCTTAACGGGCCTTACCTTAAATATTGAGTGGAGGGCGGGATTCCCCCTCAGGTAAAGACCCTTTGCCATTTCCTGCATTACTTCGGCGTAGGGTCTAACGTTTAGGAGCTCCTCTTGAGCCTTACGGAGCTTTGCAGCGGAAACCGCCTTCATTGCGGCGGTTATCCGCTTCGTTCCCTTTAGGCTCTTTATCTTAGCTTTTATCTCTCTCATTCCGGGCATTTTCTACCTCGCTATTAGGCTGTAAACGTAGCCTTAAACTCCTTGATGGCCTTGTGGAGCTTCTCGGTCAACTCATCGTCAAGAGCCTTCTTCTCAAGAATCTCCTTGAGAACGTCCGGGTACTTGGCATCCATAAAAGCGTAGAGCTCCCACTCAAACTTGTTAACGGCTTCAACTGGAATGTCGTCAAGGTATCCGTTAATTGCTGCAAAGAAGGCAACAATCTGCTTTTCAACCGGAATCGGCTTGTGAGGGGGCTGTTTGAGGAGCTCCATCATCCTCCTTCCCCTCTCAAGCTGAGCCCTCGTAGCAGGGTCAAGGTCTGAAGCGAATTGGGCAAAGGCCTCAAGTTCCCTGTAACGGGCAAGCTCAAGTCTCAGCTTACCGGCAACCTGCTTCATTGCTTTGATTTGAGCCGCTCCACCGACCCTTGAAACCGAAAGACCTACGTTAATAGCAGGCCTCTGTCCCTTGTAAAAGAGGTCGGTTTCAAGGAATATCTGTCCGTCCGTAATTGAGATAACGTTTGTGGGAATGTAAGCCGAGATGTCACCGGCCTTTGTTTCAACTATCGGAAGGGCAGTCAGAGAACCGGCTCCGAGTTCGTCGTTCAGCTTTGCTGCCCTTTCAAGGAGCCTTGAGTGAAGGTAGAAAACGTCTCCGGGGTATGCCTCACGACCTGGGGGACGCCTTAAGAGTAGAGACATTTCACGATATGCAACGGCCTGTTTTGAAAGGTCGTCGTATATGATTAGCGCAGCCCTTCCGGTATCCCTAAAGTACTCGGCAACCGTACAGGCAGCGTACGGAGCGAGGTACTGAAGTGCCGCAGGGTCTGAAGCGGTAGCCGAAATAACGATGGTATACTCCATAGCTCCAAGCTCTTTTAAGAGCTGAATCGTTTGGGCAACCGTTGAACGCTTCTGCCCTACAGCACAGTAAACGCAGATAACTCCTTCCCTCTTTTGATTGAGAATCGTATCTATTGCAATCGTTGTTTTTCCTGTCTGTCTATCACCGATTATGAGCTCCCTCTGTCCCCTTCCGATTGGAATGAGGGCATCTATGGCCTTAATACCCGTTTGGAGGGGCTCATGAACGGGCTTTCTCGTTACGATACCGGGAGCAATACGCTCAACTGCTCTTCTTTCAACGTACTCAATTTCTCCCTTTCCGTCAATCGGGTTTCCGAGGGGGTCAAGAACCCTGCCTATCAACCCGTCACCGACCGGCATGTCCAAGATTCTGCCGGTTCTCTTGGCCTTTCCTCCCTCTACAATTCCCCTTCCCTCACCGAGGAGAACGACACCGACGTTATCCTCCTCAAGGTTAAAGGCCACTCCCTCTGTGCCGTCCTCAAACTCAACGACCTCTCCAAATTCTACATTCTCAAGGCCGTAAACCCTTGCTACTCCATCTCCCACCTTGATGACTATTCCGGTCTCGTCAAGCTTTACTGAGGCCTCAAACTCCTCAATCTGTTTTCTTATTAGTTCTGATATCTCCTCTGCCCTGATCTGCATCCCTACACCTCGCTATCGGTTTTTATATTAATCAGCAATCGCCTTCTTTAGGTTCTCAAGCTGGGTTTTTATTGAGGCATCTATAACCTTATCGGCTACCCTTACGATAAAACCACCAATGAGGGAGGGGTCAAGCTTTACAGTAACTTCGGCCTTTTTGTTAAAGAGCTCCTCAATCTTTGACTCAATTTTCCTCAGAGTCTCCTCGTCAAGCTCGGTTGCACTCGTTATTTCGGCCTTAACGATGCCGAGCCTTTCGTTGACAAACTTTTCAAACTCTTCATAAAACTCCCTTAAAAGGCCGAGCCTATCCCTCTCGGCCATTAAAAGCAGAACTTTTTTAAGCTCTTCAGAAACTTCCAACTTTTGGAGAACTGCGTTAAGGAGCTCCCTTTTCTTCTCCTTAGAAATTACGGGGCTTTTAAAGTACTTGATTACTTTCTCATCAACAAAGGAAAGGAGGGTTTTTAACTCTTCTAAGACCTTTTCTACCTTATCGTCTGGTAAAACTTCCGAAAGAGCCTTGGCGTACCTTCTTGCAATTCTAACTTCCAGTTTCAACTTGACCCCTCCTAAAGCTTTTCAAGACTTGACTCTATGAGCTTCTTGTTGACTTCCGGAGTTATTGACTTTTTCAACTTTAATTCTGCCAACTCAACTGCCTTTTGAGCCGCAACCTTTTTAAGCTCTTCCTTTGCCTTAAAGAGCTCCTTTTCTATCTCCTCATCTGCCAACTTTAAAACCCTATTGGCAACCTCTTTAGCCTCCGCAATTATCTGCTCCTTTTCCCTCTGAGCTACCTCTTTGGAGTAGGCGACAATCTTTTCAGCCTCAGCCCTTACCTCCTCCGACTTCCTCTCGGCCTCCTTGAGGAGCTTCAGGGCCTCTTCTTTCTCTCCCTTTGCTTTTTCAAACTTGCTAACGATTGACTCAATTCCACTTGATAGGAAATCCGAAATCGGTTTACGCAATACCCAGTAGAGAAGGGCAAAGAGAATTATGAGGTTTACAGTCTTCCAAAAGAGCAGATGTCCTCCGTGTTCCATATCTCCCCCTTAATTAGGCAACCTTACCCAGTAGTTTCTTAACAATCTCCTCTGCAAGTCTCTCTGCTTCAGCCTCAAGTTTTGACTTCTCCTTCTCAAAGGACTCCCAGATTTCCCTCTTTGCAGCCTCTACCTTGGCTGCAGCTTCTTCCTGAGCTCTCCTGATTATCTCTTCCCTCTCCCTACGGGCTTCCTTAACGGCCTCATCTATCAACTTTTTGGCCTCCTCCTTAGCCTTGAGGAGAACCTCATCAACTTCCTTCAAAAGCTTCTCGGCCTTCGCCTTTAAGGCTTCAATTTCAGAGTAAATTCCGTTTAGCTCTCCTTCCCTCTCCTCCATTAACCTGAGAAGCGGCTGAAAGAGGAACTTGTTTATTAGATACATAAAAACGAGAAAGTTTACAGCCTGAACGATAAGAGTCCAATCAATAGCTACGATGCTCTCCGCCATCCTCAAACTCCTTCCCTCGTTATTTCCCCCCCTCCTAAGAGCAAGTCGTTTGTGTAAACGGCACAGACCTGCCCCGGAGCGGGAGCCTCAACTTTCGCGGCTAATTTTACACGATAAATCCCATTTTTTAAATACTCAATCAAGTCAACGGGAACGGGTCTTGACCTATATCTCACCTGCACTTGAAGGGAGAGGTTCTTAATAGTCTCAAAGTCAACGTGCCAATTGGTTTTCCAGATAAGGATTTCGTCCCTTAGAACTCCCTCCTTCGGCCCAACAACTACGGTGTTGGTTTCTGGTTTCAGCTCCAAAACGTATAAGGGATGTTTGTAAGAAATGCCCAATCCCCTCCTCTGTCCTACCGTAAACTTAAAGTAACCGCTGTGCTCTCCGACAATTTCTCCGCTCGGAAGGACAAAGTACCCTTTTTTCTCACCTATAAAGGGCTTTAAGAAGTCAACATAGTTTGTTTCTATAAAACAGATATCCTGACTCTCGCTTTCAAAGTGATAGCCTAACTGTTCAGCCTTTTTCATGACCTCTTCCTTTGTGAACTCCCCAAGGGGAAGGAGGAGTTTCTCAATGAACTTACCCTCAACCAAAGCCAAAAAGTAGGACTGCTCCTTTTTTCTATCCTTTCCCCTCTTTATCAGTCGGGAACCGAACTCCTCAGAGTAAACTACTCTGGCATAGTGTCCCGTGGCTATACGGTCGGCTCCGTATTCCACCATTAATTTATAGAGGTATTTTATTTTTATTTCTTTATTACATACGGCACAAGGGTTGGGTGTTAACCCTCTTTTGTAGTAAGAGATAAAGTAATCAATTACCTCTTTTTTGAATTCCTTTTGAAGGTCAACTATCTGGAGATTGAGGTTGAGAGCTCTGGCACTCTCCGAGGCTTTCTCAACGTTTGCGTTTGGTAACAACTTGAAGAAAACGGGAATAACATCGTATCCCGAAGTCTTTAAAAGATAGGCCGCATAAAAACTATCAACCCCTCCGCTAAAACCCAATACAACCCTTTTCAAGGTTCCTCCACGAGTAAAATGAAATTCTACATAAAAGAAGGGCGCCCTGGCGGGCGCCCCTTTGAAACTTATGGGGAGGAGGGAGGGGGATAGGGGGTGTCGCTATTAATAATAGTTCTCATTAAATTTTTGTCAACCCCCAATCCACCGCTTCAGTTATAATCTCCTATCTCAAAATTTGGAGGTTCTATGCCACCAGTTATTTCATTCATCGGGTACCACAACTCGGGAAAGACAACGTTTGCAACAAGAGTAGTTAAAATCTTAAAGGATAAGGGTTACAAAGTCGGTGTCCTGAAATCAACAAAACACAGAAACTTAATAGGGGACACTCCGGGAAAGGACTCTTACAGGTACAGAGAAGCAGGAGCCGACGCGGTAGGTATAGTATCCCCCGATGAGCTCGTTCTATTTAAGAAAATCAACAGGGAAGATATTAACCTAAACCTACTTTCACTCCTGCTCTTTAACGATTACGATATCGTAATCTGTGAAGGTTTTAAAAGCTCAGAGGTTCCTAAAATAGAAGTTTTAAGGAAGGAAATTCAAGAAGAACCTCTTTACAGGAAAATAAGCAACGTTATTGCCGTAATATCGGATGTACCGGTTGAGGGAATCAAGCGATTTAAAACAAATGAACACGAGGAAGTTTCACAATTTATAGAGGAGAATTTTATAAAGAACTCCCCGAAAGTTTTCTTTTTAAACGGAAAAGAGATGGTTTTAGATGAAGGTTTGGAAAACAAACTAAAGAACGCAATTATTAAAGCACTCAACTTAAAAAACGAGGAAGGAGAGAGAATAAACCTTACTCTCTTCCTCTAACTCCTCTCCCCGTAATCAATAACAACGTTAGGTTCCGGAGCAGGAAGAGTTTCGGCAGGCTCAGATATTTCAAACTTTCCGCTCTTTATCCAATCCTTTAGTATTTCTGCAATTTCCCTTGCCTTATAGTAAGAAGAAACCGGAGAAGTTGGCACTTTCTTACCCTCTATTTCTATGAAGCCTCGGCGGAGCTCCCCATAACTTACGTACTTTATCGGTTTAGGGTTACCGGAAGGGTAATCAACGGAGTAGTCAACGACCGGAGCAAATATCTCGTCGTCCTTCACGGATGTATAAAAGGCAATCCTTTCGTTTAAAATCGGTATCGGAATGCCTATTCCGACAAACATGGAAACCCCGTACCCCAAAATTGAGGCCGCCTTTATAAAGTCCGTTGACATCTGCTTCATGTCGCCGACAACCATCAAAGTTCCTGCTCCCTCCATCGGTTGTCCCTTCTTACTCCTCTTAACTCCAAAGGGGGAGTGCTGAGTTCCGTGAAATGCAACATAACCGATACCCCCTCCCAAGAAAATTCTCGTTCCAATTCCTATTGTTTCAAAGAAGGGGTCATTCATCAGGGGAGAGAGCTGACCGGCTCCCGAGTAGGTTGCGTTACCAAAGTGAGGTTTCAGCGTTCCCATGTAGGTGTAAATCGTCCTTGAGGACTTGTTAACGGCAACATTGTAATTCTGATAGGCGTTCCTCGGACTGCAGAGAATGGCATCGTTTATCGTCTTTATGTTTATGAGTTTTTTTATCTCTCTCCTCGGGTAACAATCGGTCCCGTAAGCATAAGCCTCAAGCTCAACGTCCTCTCCGGCAATTAACTCCTCTATTACGTGAGCACCCCCGTACTCAAACCTTCCCGGGTAAACTTCGTTTCTCGGGTCGTTTTCGGGAAGGGCTGTAGCTCCTATATAGAGGTCAACGGCAGCTATTCCTCCGTAGGCCGGAACTCCGTTAAGGTAAATCTCCTCCATCTTCATTCTCGGTTTTGTATGGCCAACGTTGAGGAAGGCTCCCGAGGAGCACATAGCTCCAAATGTCCCGGTCGTTACGACATCAACCTCCTCAGCAGCCCTAACAACTCCGATTTCTTCAACAATCTCTATCATCTCCTCGGCAGTGACGACAACGGCCTCTCCCTTCCTAATCTTCTCGTTTATCTCCTTATAGGTCTTATTTACTTTAAACTCTCCCATTTCTCAGAACCTCTAACAAAATCGCGTAATGATATCAACCTATTTAATCTCCCGAAATTCCCCCTTCACAAATCCCCTGTAAAACTCCCACTCCGAAGGGGTTAGAATGTGGAGCTGAAATGGAGAATAGACCTCTATACCGACCTTCTTCAAAATTTTCCCCTTAAGAAGGGATATTTCCGACGGACTTTCAGGAATCGCTTCAGAAACAATTGCCACATCAATATCACTTAAGTAAGGATTGTAATCTCCCCTGTAAAAGGAGCCAAAGAGGTAAACTCTGGCGTCGGGGAGCTCCTCCTTTGCAGCCCTGTAGATAAGTTTTAAGTACTTATCTGCATCTTTAAAGAACCTCTCATTCTCCTCAGCAATGGACTTTGCTATTTCAAGAGGCGTTAACTTTCTACCTCTTCTCATTTAAGGGCTCCGCAATTAGGTCAACGTTGCTTGCAAGCTCCTTAATTTTCCCTTTAACAA
>CAZEDJ010000013.1:0-10446 GCA_964511045.1 uncultured bacterium | reverse complement strand
GGCTCCGCAATTAGGTCAACGTTGCTTGCAAGCTCCTTAATTTTCCCTTTAACAATCTGACCGGGCTTAAAGTTCCCCCGAAGATAGACTATTCCGTCAACTTCGTAGGCGTTCCTGTAACTCCTCGCCTCAACGAATCCAGGCATCTCGTCACTTTCCCTGTCAACTATAAGGTCAAACTCCTCACCTATCAGTTCCCTGTGCTTCTTTTCGTAAATCCAAAACTGAGTCTCCTCTAAAAGGGAGAGGCGGGACTCCTTTAAATCATCAGGTAAGTCTCCCATTCTGTAAGCAACAGTTCCCTCCTCCCTGTAGTACTTGAAGAAGCCGACCCAGTCAAGCTCGTAATCCCTTATAAAGGAGTGGAGCTCCTCAAACTCGCTTTCACCTTCGGTAGGAAACCCGACTATGAAGGTTGTCCTTATTGCAATTCCCGGAATTCTTTTCCTGAGTTTTTCTATAAGCTTAACTGCATCAGCCTTCGTATACTTCCTGCCCATTGAAGAGAGAACCTTGTCGCTTATGTGCTGGAGGGGAACATCCAGATATTTAACTACCTTTTCAGAGTTTGAGATGAAGTCTATGAGTGAGTCTGAAATGTGTGAGGGATAGGTGTACATGAGCCTAATCCACTCAATTCCCTCTATCTTCTCAAGCTCCTCTAAGAGCTTTAACAGTCCTTCCCTCTCTCCCTTGTCGTAGAGGTAGGCGGTTGTATCCTGAGCTATAACGTAGAGCTCCTTCACCCCCAAATCAGATAGTCTCCTCGCCTCCTCAAGGACCTCTTCAAGGGGCCTGCTCCTCAAACTTCCCCTTATTAAGGGTATTGCACAGTAGGTACAGCCGTTTGAGCAACCCTCGGCAATTTTCAGGTAGGCCAAGTGTTTAGGCGTGAGAATTTCCCTCAATAGGTAGGGCTTTGTATATGAGGCCTTTCTGTTGAGTATCCTCTCAACGCTCTTTAAGAGCTCATTTACCCCTATGAAGGCGTCAACCTCAGGGAGCTCCCTCTTTAGCTCCTCCCTATACCTCTGGTAGAGACAACCGGCAACGATAACCTTCTTTTCGGGAGAGGAGTTTTTTTCCTCTATGGCACTCAGTATCTCGTCTATTGACTCCTCCTTTGCCGGCTGGATGAAACCGCAGGTGTTTATGAGAATTACGTCGGCATCCTTCAAGTTATCAACAAAGACAACGTCACCGGTAGCTTTAAGGAGGCCCACCATCGTTTCCGTATCAACTAAGTTCTTAGGACATCCGAGACTTATTACGGCCACTCTCTTTTTCAACTTACCTCACCTCAATCTTCTCTCCCTTATTAATTCTACCTACTACCCTGCTCCAGAGCTCCCCCCTCTCCTTTAACTTTTCAAGGAGCTCCGTTAACTTTTCCTCCGGAACCGAAATGAGAAGACCTCCGGAAGTTTGAGGGTCAAATAGAAGCATCCTTAAGTCCTCGTTGAAATTCTCGGGAAAAACGACCCAATCTCCAACGTACTCCTCGTTATCGTACGTAGCAGCAGGCAAGAGTCCCATGGCGGCGTAGTTCAGAGCTCCGTCCAGTATCAGAAACTCGGAAGGATAAACCTCCGCTCCAACGCCGCTGTGTTTAACCATTTCGTAGAGGTGTCCCAAAAAGCCAAATCCCGTAACGTCTGTACAGGCACTTACTCCAACCTCGGTCATCACCTCAGAGGCAACCTTATTGAGGTGAGCCATAACCTCAGAGACTTTCCTCACCTCTTCGGAAGTTGCCATATCAGCCTTAATTGCAGTCGTTAAAACGCCTATTCCCAGTGGTTTCGTATATACCAAAAAGTCTCCAGGCCTTGCAGTTGAGTTCCTAACAATCCTTTCAGGGTGAACAACTCCCGTAACCGAAAGGCCGTACTTCGTCTCCAAGTCGTCAACCGTGTGTCCGCCAATCAGTGAGACTCCGGCCTCCCTCAGTTTATCTGCTCCTCCCCTTAAAATTTCGGTTAAAAACTCCTGTGGAACCCTACACGTATCAAACATTAAGAGGTTTATGGCCGTAATGGGCCTTCCGCCCATAGCGTAAACGTCTGAGAGGGCGTTTGCAACGGCAACCTGACCGTAAACAAAGGGGTCGTCAACCACGGGAGTTATAAAGTCTGCAGTCTGAACGAGGGCAAGCTCATCGCTTATCCTGTAAACGCCTGCATCCTCCGATGTCTCCATGCCAACCAAGACATTCTCATCACGGGGAAAATTAACAGAGGAGAGAGCTCTCTCAAGCCCGACCGGGCTGAGCTTTGCCCCTCAGCCCGAAGCCCTAACAGTCTGAGTGAGCTTAAACTTCCTACTCAAGGATTTTTCCCTCCTCTTTCAACCTCTTAATTAGGTGGTCCTCCTCTCCTACCTCGGCCCACCCCTTAGCCCTCAAAATACAGCTATCACACCTCATACAGGGAACCTCCCCACCCCTGTAACAGGAAATTGAGTAGGAGTAGTCTGCCCCCAGCGATAGGCCGAGCTCTATTATCTGTCCCTTCGTTAAGTTTATGAGCGGAGCGTGAATTCTCCACTCCTTTCCCTCACTACCCAACTTAGTTCCCCTGTTTAAGGCCTCCTCCATCGCAGACAGAAATTCGGGCCTACAATCGGGGTAACCGCTGTAATCAACTGCATTCCATCCACCGACGAGGTTAGTAGTTCCCCTGCTTTCGGCGTAGGAGGCGGCTATTGATATGAAGACGCCGTTTCTGAAAGGGACGTAGGTCACGGGAATTCCCCTCTCTTTAATCTCATCAACGGAGGTAGTTTCGGGAACCTCAATACACTTGTCGGTTAAAGCCGAAGCTCCGAACTTTGAGAGGTCCACTTCAAATAAAATGTGTTCCTCAACCCCGGCCCTTTCGGCTGTTTTTCTCGCCATCTCAACTTCAATCGAGTGCCTCTGTCCGTAGTAGAAAGTTATGGCATAGACCTTTTTAAACTTCCTCTTTGCCCAGTAGAGGGCTGTCGTTGAATCAAGACCTCCCGAAAATATCACAACTGCCGAGCTCATCTCCTCTCCAAAGTGGGTTTGACGGCCAATTTCCAACCAAATAAAATTACGCCGAAAATTATTATATTGACGGAGAGGAAGGTTGACATTTCAGGAAATTATCTTCACGCTCCAAAAGTACTGGTCAAGTAAGGGATGTATCATCGCCTCTCCCTACGACGTTGAACAGGGTGCGGGAACTATGCACCCATTTACATTTTTAAAGGTACTGGGAAAGAAGCCCTGGAAGGTTGCATACCTCCAACCGTGCAGGAGACCGGCAGACGGAAGGTACGGGGAAAATCCGAACAGGCTTCAGCACTACTTCCAATTTCAGGTAGTCCTTAAACCCTCTCCGGAGGACTCCCAGGAAATCTACTTGGGAAGCTTAGAGGCGTTGGGAATAGACCTGAGGGAGCACGACGTGAGGTTTGTTGAGGACGACTGGGAATCGCCGACCTTGGGAGCCTGGGGACTTGGATGGGAAGTATGGCTTGACGGAATGGAGATTACCCAGTTTACCTACTTTCAACAGGCAGGCGGAGTATCGCTGGACCCGATTTCCGTTGAAATAACCTACGGCCTTGAGAGAATAGCAATGTTTATTCAGAACGTTGACAGCGTTTACGAAATAGAGTGGACCAACGGCGTTAAGTACGGGGAGCTCTACAGGGAAAACGAGTATGAGTGGTCGGTTTACAACTTTGAAAAGTCCAACCCCGAAATGCTCTTTAAACTCTTTGACATGTACGAAAAAGAGTCTGAAAGGTTGGTTGAGGAGGGACTCGTCCTCCCGGCCTACGACTACTGCCTAAAGTGTTCCCACGTTTTCAACCTCCTCGATGCAAGGGGGGCAATATCGGTGGCCGAGAGGGCCGCGTTTATAGGAAGGGTGAGGAAACTGGCTGCGGCCTGTGCAAAAAAGTACCTTGAGAAGGAAGAGGTAGAGGGTGAAGGCGAAAAACTTACTACTTGAAATAGGGTGTGAGGAGCTCCCGGCCTCGTTCATTGAGCCCGCACTGAAGTTCTTAGAGGAAGAGCTCAAGAAGAGGCTCTCTTCGGAGCACATTCCTCCCTCTTCAGTTGAAACCTTTGGAACTCCGAGGAGATTGATTGTAATTGCATACGACGTTCCAGAGAAACAGCCCAAGAGGGAGGAGCTGATAGTAGGCCCTTCCCTTAGGGCAGCATTTGACGAGGATGGAAATCCCACGAGGGCAGCAGAGGGATTTGCCCGTTCAAAGGGCGTAAGTGTTGAAGAGCTCATCGTCGTTGAGAACCCTCCCGGAAGGAAGGGAAAGTACGTTGCAGTAAGGAGGGAAATTGAGGGCAGGGAGAGCTCCGAAATTCTAAAGGAGCTCCTACCCGAGCTAATCCTCTCAATCCCCTTTAAAAAGAGCATGAGGTGGGGGAGAAAGAGGATAAGGTTTGCAAGGCCTATCAGGTGGATAACCTCAATCTACGGAAATGAAACGGTAGAGTTTGAGGTTGACGGGATACGGAGCTCCAGTACCTCTTTCGGCCACAGGTTCCTCTCTCCTGAGCCCTTTCAGGTGGAAAACCCTAACGAATTCACAACGCAGCTTGAGGATAGGTTCGTAGTTGCAGACGGAGAAAAGAGAAGGGCAATTATCCTGGACAGGTGCAAGGACTTGGCCTCATCGGTCGGAGGAAAACTTTTAGAGGACGAGGAGCTCCTTGACGAAGTTGTAAACCTCACGGAGTTTCCCTACCCCATACTGGGGGAGTTTGAGGAGGAGTTTCTAAACCTTCCCAAGGAAGTTCCCATTACGGTTATGAAGGACCACCAGAAGTTTTTCTCAATAGTTGACGAGGACGGGAACCTAAAAAACTACTTTATAGGCGTATCAAACATAAAGCCTCCAGATGAGTTAACCGTAAGATTGGGATATGAAAAAGTCTTGAGGGCAAGGCTCAGCGATGCCCTCTTTTTCTTTAAAGAGGACAGGAAAAGGAGGTTGGAGGAGAGGGTTCCGGAACTGAAAGGTGTCGTATTCCACGAAAAGCTCGGAACGATGCTTGAAAAGACGGAAAGACTACGTAAGCTCTCACCCTTTGCTTCAGAAAGGCTAAACTTTAAAGCAAAAGGGGCAGAGAGGGCAGCCTACCTCTCAAAGGCAGACCTATTGACCGAAATGGTCAACGAGTTTCCGGAGCTCCAGGGAACGATGGGAAAGTACTACGCCCTACTTGACGGTGAGGAAGAGGAAGTTGCAAAAGCCATTGAGGAACAGTACTTTCCGAGGTTTTCGGGAGACAGAGTTGCAGAAACAGAGACGGGAATTTCCCTCTCGGTTTCGGAAAAGCTCGACAACCTGACAGGATTTATAGGAATAGGCCTGAAACCTACGGGCTCCGCAGACCCATTTGCCCTGAGGAGAAATGCCCTCGGCCTCATTCAGACCCTAATTGCCAATGAGCTATCTGTAAACCTAACGGAATTGGTAGAAAGGGCCGCGGAGCTCTACAAAGCTCAGGGAATAGAGCTCTCGGAAAAGACGGTGGAGGAGACCGTCAACTTCATAAAGGAGAGGCTCAAAAACTACCTGAGGGAAAGGGGATTCAGAACCGATACGATAGAGGCCGTTCTCTCCGTTTCAAACGACCCCTACGACTCCCTCTTGAGGGTCAAGGCCGTTGAAACGCTGAGGGAAAATCCGGAGTTTGAGGCAGTCCTCTTTACAATGAGAAGGGTCGTAAACATAATTCCCGAAAACTTTAAGGCCGTTCCTTTTGAGCCTCAGGGAGAGTTTGAAACAAAACTGTGGGAAGCATTTTTGAAACTAAAGAGCGAAATTGAAAACCTCTTAAACAGGAAGGACTACAGGGGAGCTCTCCTCAAAATCGGTGAGCTGAAGCCCTCTGTTGACGCCTTCTTTGACAACGTTATGGTCATGGACAAGGACGAGAAGGTCAGAAACAGGAGACTCAGTCTCCTCAAGGCAATTGCTGATGAACTCTTAAAAATCATTGACTTTTCAAAACTCGTTTTTTAGGAGGCACAGTTATGCCTAAGAAGATGGTCTACTACTTCGGCGGCGGAAAGGCCGAAGGTAGCGCAGACATGAAGATGCTCCTTGGAGGGAAAGGGGCAAACTTGGCCGAAATGACAAACTTGGGACTTCCCGTTCCGCCGGGAATAACAATAACAACTGAGGTTTGTAAGGAGTACTTTGAATTAGGCCAGAAGTTTCCCGAAGGTATGTGGGAACAGGTTTTGGAAGGTTTGAGGAAAATTGAAAAGGAGATGGGAAAGAAGTTCGGGGATAGGGAAAATCCCCTCCTCGTTTCCGTAAGGTCGGGAGCTCCCGTCTCAATGCCCGGAATGATGGACACAATCTTAAACTTAGGCCTGAACGACGAAACCGTTGAGGGACTCGCAAAGTCAACGGGAAACGAGAGGTTCGCCTGGGACTCCTACAGGCGATTCATCCAGATGTTTGGAAACGTCGTTATGGGAATCCCCCACGAAAAGTTTGAGGAAATCCTTGAGGAGAAGAAGAGGGAAGTTGGAGCAGAGCAGGACGTTGACTTAACGGCCGACGACCTCAAGGACATAGTTAAGAGGTACAAGGAGCTTATAAAGAGGGAAACGGGAAGGGAATTTCCCCAAGACCCTTACGAACAGCTGAAAATGGCAATAAAGGCCGTCTTTGATTCCTGGAACAACCCGAGGGCAATAAAGTACAGGGAGATTAACAAAATCCCCGAGGATTACGGAACGGCAGTCAACATAGTGGCTATGGTCTTTGGAAACATGGGAGAAACTTCCGGAACGGGAGTCGCATTTACGAGAAACCCCTCAACCGGTGAAAATACCTTCTACGGTGAGTACCTCAAAAACGCCCAAGGTGAGGACGTAGTTGCGGGAATAAGGACTCCGCAGCCCCTAACAAAAGCTCAAAAGACGAGTGAGGAACAGACCTCCCTTGAGGAGGAGTTTCCCGAAGTTTACAGGGAGCTCCTCAAAATCAGGGACATCCTTGAAAAGCACTACAGGGACATGCAGGACATTGAGTTTACGATAGAAAACGGCCGCCTCTGGATGCTCCAGACGAGGTCCGGAAAGAGAACGGCAAGGGCTGCAGTAAAGATTGCGGTTGACATGGTTAAGGAGGGACTAATAACGAAGGAAGAGGCCCTCTTGAGAATTGACCCCCTTCTGATTAACCAGCTACTCCACCCAATGCTTGACGAGGAGGACAGAAAGAGGGCAATAGAGGAGGGAAGGCTAATAGCAAGGGGACTTCCGGCCGCTCCGGGAGCCGTAAGCGGAAAGGTGGTATTCAGTGCAGACGAGGCCGTTGAGCTTGCCGAAAAGGGAGAGAAGGTAATTCTCGTAAGGCACGAAACTTCCCCGGAAGACATCCACGGAATGCACGCAGCCGAAGGTATCTTAACGGCAAGGGGCGGCATGACTTCCCACGCCGCAGTAGTTGCCAGGGGAATGGGAAAGACCTGTATAGTTGGGGCAGAGTCCATCCACGTTGATTACGAAAAAGAGGAGTTCAGGGTCGGTGACGTAGTTGTCAAGAAGGGAGATGTGATAACGATTGACGGCACCACAGGTGAAATCTTCCACGGAGAGTTAAAAACGATACCTGCTCAGATTTCCGGCGAATTTGAAGAGTTGATGAAGTGGGCCGATGAGATAAGGGAACTTCAGGTAAGGGTCAACGCAGATACTCCCGAGGATGCAAGACAGGGAAGGGAGTTTGGAGCAGAAGGAATAGGACTTTGCAGGACAGAACACATGTTCTTCCAGGAGGACAGAATTCCCGTAGTTAGGGAGATGATTCTCTCAAAGAGTGAGGAGGAGAGGGAAAGGGCGCTATCAAAGCTCCTTCCCATGCAGAGGGAAGACTTTATTGCAATCTTTGAAGTTATGGACGGACTTCCCGTAAACATAAGGCTCTTAGACCCTCCTCTCCACGAATTCCTCCCCAAAACTGAAGAAGAGTTTGAGAGGACGGCAGAGGAGATGGGACTCCCCGTTGAGGAGATAAAGAAAAGGGCGGAGGAGCTCCACGAAGTCAACCCGATGTTAGGACTGAGGGGCTCAAGGCTCGGAATTGCCTACCCGGAAATCTACAAGATGCAGGCAAGGGCAATCTTAGAAGCAGCTTGCCACTGTAAGAAAAACGGCGTAAATGTCCTCCCAGAGATAATGCTCCCCCTCATTGCAGACGACAGGGAGCTCTACGAGCTCAAGAAACTCATAGACGACGTTGCAGCCCAGGTTTTCCTCGAAACGGGAACAGAGGTTGAGTATCAGGTAGGAACGATGATTGAGGTTCCGAGGGCCGCACTCATAGCAGACCAGCTCGCCCGCTATGCCCAGTACTTCTCATTTGGAACAAACGACCTAACCCAGATGACCTTCGGACTCTCAAGGGACGACGCAGGAAAGTTTATAGGAAGGTACGTTGAGCTCGGAATCCTCAAGGGAGACCCATTCCTCCACATTGACGAAAACGGCGTAGGCAGACTGATAGAGATGGCAATAGAGAAGGGCAACTCTGTAAGGCCGAACATGAAGACGGGAATCTGCGGAGAGCACGGAGGAGACCCGAGGTCAATAAACTTCTTCCAAAGGGTAGGGGTTAAGTACGTAAGCCCGTCTCCGTTCAGGGTTCCAATAGCCCGCCTTGCGGCAGCCCAAGCAAAAATTAGACAGATGAGGGGGGAGCTCTAAGCTCCCTCCCTTATAAAGAGTAAAATCTCCTCTAAACGTTAGCGGAGGATAAAATGAGATTTCTCATAACCTTAACCTTAATCTCCCTTTTGGTGGGAAGCTGTTCAAAGGCGGAAGTAAAGGAAAAGAAAGCCGAAAATAGGGGGGAAGTCCAAAACACTCGGGCTGAAAAGGTAATAAAGGCACTCCTCTCTCCGTTGAAGGTAAGGGGAGTTGAAGTCAAAAAGGTAGAGCCTGCGAATCTAAAAGTCCCAGGATTTGAAGCGTACCAAGTTACGCTGATAGATAAGAGAAACCACAGGGAGGTAAAGAAGTACATCTTCCTGAGCAAAGAGGGAAACTACCTTACCTTAGAGATGTTTAAGTACAAACTTGAAGGAAAAAGGGTCTCCCTTCAGCCTCTGAATCCCAAAAATCCTGTTAAGGAGCTGAAAACGGACATCTCATTCGTCAGGAAGATTGATGAGCTGCTAACGAAGGAGAACATACCCCACGTTATCGGAAAGGGAGAGAAAAAGGTTTACGTAGTATGGGATGTATTTTGCCCGTTTTGTTATAAACACTTTAACCAGGTAGAGGAAATTGCGAGGAAAAACAACGTTGAAATCCACATGATACCCTTGGCCGTTCACGGGGAAAATTCGGTTAAAGGCCTCATATACTACACACAAATAGCAAGGAAGAGGGGCGCTGCTGGAGCTCTCAAAGAGCTCTACAACCTCGGAAACGGCGATTTCATGAAGTACGTAAAGAATTTAGAGGACAAGCTCAACAAATCCGGAATAGAGCTCTCCAAAGAGGAGCAGGAAAAGATAAAGAAGACTTTAAAGGAGGTTGAGAAGGAGCTCCTGAAACACGGAGTTAGAGCAACTCCAACAATCATATACGCTCCTCCCGGGGAGAAGAAGGGGCACATACACGTCGGCTTTAAACCAATAGAGGAAGTTATAAAAGAAAAGTAAGTGGAAGGGATAGAGCTCCGAAACTTAACAATCGGGTACGAAAGACCCATCGTTTCAAACCTAAACGTCCGCTTTGACGAAGGGGAGTTTTGGGTCGTTTTGGGACCAAACGGCGTTGGCAAGAGCACGCTGATTAAGACAATTCTCGGCATAATCCCCCCAATCAGCGGAAAGGTTCTCATCCACGGAGTTGACTGCACAAGGGGGTGCGAGGAGAGGAGGTTTCTCAGTTACGTTCCCCAGATGGAGAGCTACTCCCACTCATTCCCCGGAACGGTCCTTGAAATCGTCCTCTCAGGTCTCTTTCCCCGAAAGGGAAGGTTTGAGAGAGTAAAGGATGAGGAGATTGAGAAAGCCCTCAGCTGGCTAAAGCTCCTTGAACTTGAGGAAAAATCCGGGGAGCTATTTAACAAACTGTCGGGAGGTCAGCAGAGGAAAGTATTGATAGCAAGGGCTCTAATAAGCAGTCCCCACTACATATTCTTAGACGAGCCGACAACGGGAGTTGACCTAAAGAGCTCCAAAAAAATCTTAGAGCTCCTCAACAGACTTCACAAAGATGAGAAGTTCGGAATATGTATGGTGACCCACGACATAAACTCCGTATGGGATTACGTGGACAAGGTCATACTCCTCGGATATAAAGGAAAGTTCTTTGTAGGGAGAAAGGAGGAGCTCCTTTCTGAGGAGCTCCTTTCAGAAATATACGAGGTAAAGGTAAAAATCTTTAAAACAGATTACGGACCAATAATCCTCGTAGG
>CAZEDJ010000012.1:5549-20336 GCA_964511045.1 uncultured bacterium | reverse complement strand
AGGACTTTTACGACCCTTCCCTGTCATTTAGGGCCTTTTGCAGGAGTGCCATATGCGGTTCCTGTGCCGTTAAGGTCAACGGATTTCCAAAGCTCGCCTGTAAAACTCAGGTTTTAAATGAAGTGGAGAAGTTTCAGACGGATTTGCTTACCATTGAACCACTGGACAACATGAAGGTTATAAGGGACCTAATCGTAGACTGGGAGGAACCCCTCAATAGGCTAAAGGAGATGAAGACCTACCTAATTCCAAATCCCGAGGTTGTTCCCAAAACTTTAGACGAAGAGAGCAGGGTGTACCCGAGGGAGCTGAAGAAGTTTGACAAGTTTACCGACTGCATCCTCTGTACTTCCTGTTTCTCCTCCTGTACCGCTTCAGAAATTGACAAAAACTATGGAGGGCCTTTCCAGCTTGCCCGAGTTTACCGGTTTGCAGTTGACCCGAGGGATGCCCTCGGAAAGGAGAGGGCAAAGGTGGGCTTTGCCTTTGACATGTGGAACTGCGTAAGGTGTAACAAGTGCGCCGACGTCTGTCCTAAGCACGTTTCTCCCGTCGACGGCGTGATGAGGTTGAGGGGACTCTCAATTGAAATTGGCCTCAAGGAAAATCCGGGAGCAAGGCACGTTATGGCATTCTACAAGTCACTCCTTGAATCGGGACTCCTCAACGAAGTTCTACTTCCGCTCAGAACGAAGGGAATTAAGGGAATAATTGAGAACCTCCCGGTTGGAATAAGAATGATTCTAAAGGGTAAAGCCCACTCACCAATAGTAAAGCCCATTGAGGAGCACGAAAACTTGGTTAAGCTCATCAAACTGGCCATGGAAGTGGAGGTTTAGAATGGGAAGTTATGCCTTTTATCCCGGATGCGCGGCAAAGGGAGCATCTAAGGAGCTCTACGAGTCAACGGTAGCAGTAGCTGAGGAACTCGGCATTGAATTGAGGGAGCTCCCCCAATTTAGCTGCTGTGGTGCCGGAGTCTTAGAGGAGGTAAGGGAAGCGGTTGACCTCGTCGTAAATGCGAGGAACATTGCATACGCCGAAAGGGAAGGGCTTGATATTGTAACGGTCTGCAGTACCTGTCTCCTGGTATTGAGAAGAACCAAGCACCTACTTGACAACGACAGGGAGCTGAGGGAAGAGGTCAACGAGCTGCTCTCAGAGGTGGGTCTTGAATACAGGGGAGAGGTTGAGATAAAGCACTTTCACTGGGTACTCCTTGAGGAATTGGGCGAGGACGAGTTAAAGAAGAGGGTTAAGAGGCCTTTAGAAAACTTAAAGGTTTATCCCTACTACGGCTGTCACACGGTAAGGCCACACGAAATTTTAGGATTTGAACCGTCAGAAAATCCCCAGTCCCTTGAAAAGATTATCAGAGCTCTGGGGGCAGAACCGGTATCGGGAAGGAGAAACCTTGAGTGCTGCGGATTTCACGCGTTCTGGCCGGCTCCCAAAATCAGCATGAAGTTAACGGGAATGAACCTGAAGGACGCAAGGGACTTTGGAGCAGACTGCATAGTTACTCCCTGTCCGCTGTGCCACATGAACCTTGACGCAAATCAGGGCAGAGCTCTGAAGGAGATAGGGGAAAACTTCCAAATCCCGGTCCTTCACCTTCCGCAGCTGGTAGGACTTGCCCTCGGAATTGAGCGTAAGAGGTTGGGAATCCACAGGAACATCGTTCCCGTTAACTGCTGATACACCTCTAATCGGAGGTTGAAATGGTAACCGTCCTCTTTTTAATAGCCATCCTCGTTTTGGGTTTGGCGTACCTGTTCTACGGGAAATTCCTCAGGGATAGGGTCTTTCAACTGAACAACAAGAACAGAACTCCCGCTCACGAAATGAAGGACGGAGTTGACTACGTTCCGGCCCCAGCCCCAGTCCTCTTAGGACACCACTTCTCGTCAATTGCCGGAGCCGGTCCCATCGTAGGTCCCATTACAGCAGCCTCTGCGTGGGGCTGGTTGCCCGCCTACCTGTGGGTTCTCGTCGGTAACATATTTATCGGCGGAGTCCACGACATGAGCTCCCTCGTTGCCTCAATAAGAAATAGGGCAAAGTCAATAGCTGAAATAGGGGGAATGTACCTCTCAAAGAGGGCCGGCTTCCTATTTAAGCTCTTTATATGGCTTGCCCTCCTCTACGTCGTGGCCGTCTTCATAAACGTAGCTCAGATAACGTTTAACGCCAAAGTTCCGATTGTAGAAGGAGGGAAAGTCGTAGAGCTCCTTCCGATAGGCGGGGGCGTTGCAACGTCTGCCGTCATCTACATAGTCCTTGCGGTTCTATTCGGAATGGCCGTTTACAGGTTTAACCTGTCCCTAAAGTGGACGACTCTCTTCTTCGTCGTTTTGGTCTACTTGGCCGTTTACGTTGGACAGCTCTTTCCGATTAACCTCCCTCCAAAGGCCTGGAACGTCATTCTCCTGATTTACGTAGCCGTCGCATCGGTTACTCCGGTGTGGATTCTCCTCCAGCCGAGGGACTACCTCTCAAGTTTTCTCCTCTACGGAGCTCTCTTGGGAGCGGGAATCGGAATCATCCTATCGCTGGGAAAGTTCCAGCCACACATTCCGGCAGTTCTGGGATTCAACAGCGACATCGGTCCCCTCGTTCCCCTATTGTTTGTCGTTATTGCCTGCGGTTCAATATCGGGATTCCACTCCCTCGTCTCATCGGGAACAACCTCAAAGCAGTTGGACAGGGAAACGGACGCCCTCACCGTTGGCTACGGTGCAATGCTCCTTGAGGGTCTCGTTGCGGTAATGTCGGTAATCTTTGTCCTCATCCTCACAGTTCCGGAGTTCAACATTTTGAAGAAAAACGTTGCAGCCATTTACGGAACGGGAGTTGGAAGGTTCGTCTCCCTCCTCGGTATTCCGGAGAGTTTGGGGGTCGCCTTTGGAATGCTTGCCCTCTCCTCGTTCATCCTTACGAGTACCGACACCGGAACGAGACTCGCCAGGTACGTTTTCACGGAGTTAACGGGAATTACAAACAGGTTTGTTGCAACGGGAGTCTCACTCGTAATCCCTGCAATCCTCGTCTTTTTAAAGTACAGAGACCCTGCAACGGGAAAAGTACTGCCCGTTTGGAAGGCCCTTTGGCCGGTCTTTGGAGCAACAAACCAGCTCATAGCTGCCCTATCACTCTTTGTCGTCACGGTCTGGTTGATAAAGACGGGAAGGGGAAGGTACTGGTTCGTAACGGGAATTCCCTCGCTTTTTATGTTCATCATAACACTATGGGCATTGGGAGAGCTATTTTTAAAGTGGAAATTTTCGGTCATAGGAATTGCCGCCATCGTTCAAATTTTCCTGTCAGTCTGGATACTATACGAGGGGCTAATTGCCCTTAAAAAGCTGAGAGAGGAAGTGAATGGCAGAAGCTAAGAGTTTGGGAGAAAAGCTCTTTTTTATAGCAACGGGAATAAGGCTCCACGCAAAGGAGTACTTTTTGAGACTTACCGGGCTCTTTAAAAACTACGACTACTGTATCTCCTTTCCCTCAATTCCGGAGGGCCTAAAGGCCGAGAAACACCTGAAGGGATTTAGGGCAGTCTCCGTTCCGATTCCTGACGAGATATTTGAAGGGTGTGGAGTAGGAGTTCTGGTTAGAGGGGAGGACTTGGAGGAGCTCCTGAAACACCTAAAGGAAAAGGGCATCTTGGTCTCGGGAGTGTTTAAGAGGGAAGGAGATAAATTTGTAGAGGTAAAGCCGTGAGGATTGCCGTTTTAGGTTCCGGCAGTTGGGGTTCGGCTCTCTCCATCCACTTTGGAAGGAGCGGATTTGAAGTCATCCAGTGGTGTAGAGAAAAGGAGGTAGCAGAGGAGATAAACGAAAAAGGGGAAAACAGGACCTTTCTCCCTGGATTTACCTATCCGGAAGGCGTTAGGGCAACGAGTTCTGTTTTAGAGGCCTTAGAGGGGGCAGATGTAGTCTTCTCGGTCATTCCGGCTCAGTACTCATATTCGTTCTGGAGGGAGAACAGAGAGCTCCTAAAAAACAAAAAGCTCGTTTGCTCCAGCAAGGGAATTGACGTTGAGAGGTTAAAGACTCTATCGGAGCTCTACAAAGAGCTCTTTAAATCACTTGAGAACTACTACGTCCTCTCGGGTCCAACGTTTGCAAAGGAGGTGGCCGAGGGGCTTCCGGCTGCGGCAGTCCTCTCAAACGAAAGCCCGGAGAGAGCCCTTGAAATGGTCAGAAACCTTAACACTCCAAACTTTAGACTGTACGCCTCCGGAGACGTCAAGGGAGTTGAGTTGGGGGGAGCTCTGAAGAACGTAATCGCAATAGCGACGGGAATATCCGACGGAATGGGGTTCGGGAATAACGCAAGGGCGGCATTGATAACGAGGGGACTCCACGAAATTAAGAGGTTGGGAAGGAAGCTCGGAGCAAGGGAGGAAACCTTCTACGGCCTATCCGGACTGGGTGACCTCGTTTTAACCTGTACGGGAGACCTCTCAAGAAACAGGCAGTTTGGAATCTCACTTTCAAGGGGAGAAAAGAGGAAGGGAAACTTTGTCGTTGAGGGGGTTTACACCGTTAAGGCCGTTCACAGTTTGGCACGGGAGCTCTCTGTAGAGATGCCGATATCGGAGGGGGTGTATAAGATTATTTACGAGGGAGTAGAACCTAAGAGGGTAATTGAGGAGCTCCTCTCAAGGCCGGTTAAGGAGGAAAACAGGTAGTGGGTTGCTGTAACTTTGGAAGAGAGGATGAGAACTTTCCCTTTGAGGAGGAAGCTCTCAGGTTCACCGAGGGAATCCTTCCTCAGTGGAATCTCAACAGGGAGCTGAAAGTCGTAACGAGGAAGGAAGAGGCAAAGAGGAGGATTGAATCCCTCAGGAACGCCCTCATCGGATTTCCGGAGGAGGAGAAGCTCAGCCACGTTCTCTCCCTCCTTGAGAGGGAAGTTCCAGAGGAAAACAGGGAAAAGTTTATGTTTATAGTGGAGAGATACCTAATTCCCTTCTCGGAAAAACTCCTAATTTACAGGATAAACGGTGAGGGTAGTGAGGAGCTGGAATTCCTAACCGACGAGATACTGAGGGAGCTCTCAACGTTTAAAAGGAGACTTCTTTCCGATAGGATAGAGATTGCCTTAAACGTTTTGGTTGGAGCTCTCTACCAACAGCTGGAGGGTAACGATGATTGAGAGGTACATCGCAGACCTTGATGAGCTGAAAAAGAGCTTTATAGAAATGGCCGACATGGCAAAGAAGATAATAAACGACGCAATGGAAGCCCTCATGGAGAGGGACAGGGAGAGGGCAAGGGCTACCTACGAGTACGACAGACTCATAGACCTCAAGGAGCTTGAGATAGAGGAGAGGTGCGTCAGGATTCTGGCCCTCTACTCCCCCGAAGCGGCAGATCTGAGGTTTGTAGTCTCGGTCTTAAAGAGCATTGTTGACCTTGAGAGGGTCGGTGACTTGGCAAGGGACATCTGTGAAACGGCAATAAAGCTCTCAGAGGTTCCCCCCATAAAGCCCTACGTTGACCTTCCGAGAATGCTGAAGATTGTCTCTGAAATGTTGAAGGACTCGGTAATGTCCCTGCTCAGGGGAGACGAGGAGCTTGCAAAGGAAGTCATTGAGAAGGACGACATCGTTGACAGCTTCTACGAGAGGCTCTTTGAGGAGTTGGTTGATATTTCAAAAAAGAACCCGGAAAACGCCGCAGTGGCCGTAAGGCTCATTTTGGTAGTTAAGTCGCTTGAGAGGGTCGGAGACCACGCAACGAACATAGCAGAGTATGCAATTTACTACAAAACGGGAGACGTCGTTAAGCACAAGAAAGCTCAGGAGTATTTAAAGAAGCTAAAGGAGAGGGAGAGAAGTGGACATAGAGAGAATGAGACAACAGGGTAGCGATGCTCCAAAGGTTCTGCTGATTTTCCTGCTGATTTTGGCCGTAGGTTTTGCCCTCTTTCAGTCGGTAAAGGTCATAGAGACGGGGGAAGTTGGAGTAAAGTTGAGATTGGGGAAGATAGACAGTGAGGAGCTCTACCCCGGAGTCCACCTTCTCATTCCAATGATAGATAGGGTGGTCGTCTTCTCAACGAGGGTAAACAAAATAGATTTTCTAAATGCAAGGGGGAACCCGGTAACCGCCCTAAGCATTGAGGGGCTTCCCGCAAAGCTCGACATAACGGTTCTTTACAGGATTATTCCCGATAAGGCCGACGAAATCTACAAGAATTACGGAACCGACTATGCGGAGAAGATAGTCGTTCCGATTGTAAGGGAAACCGTTAGGAACGTTGTTGCCCAGTACAAAATTGAAGACCTCTACTCAACTAAGAGGGGAGAGCTCCAGAAGAAAATCTACGAGGAGGTTAAGGAAAAGCTCAAAGGGGCAAACATAGACGTAACGGACGTTCTCCTCAGAAACGTAGCCCTCCCTAAAAAGGTCGTTGAGAAGATTGAGGAGAAGCTCCGGGCAAAGGAAGAGGCCGAAAAGATGAAGTACGTCATTGAAAAGGAGAGGTTAGAGGCCGAGAGGAAAATTACGGAAGCAAGGGGAATTGCCGAGTCAAACAGGATAATTTCAGACTCACTGTCTGAGAAGTACCTCCAGTGGTACTACCTGAAAACGCTGAAAGAGCTCGCCTCAAGTCCAAACAACACCTTCGTCATAACGCCTTACGACCAGAAGCTGATTCCCATGCTAAACATCAACAGAGAGAAGGAAAAGTGATTCAGAATCCTCTCTCCTTCCTAAATTACAGCTTCGGAGTTTACGCTCTCATCTCCTCAATCCTCGCAGGGTTTTCCTGCTCACTAATCGGTTCGTACGTGGTTTTGAGAAAAATGGCCTTTGCCGGAGCGGGGCTTTCTCACATAGCCTTTGCCGGGGTTGCATTCGGCTTTTTGGTCGGAATTTCACCCCTCCTTTCGGCACTCCTCTTTTCCATCTCTGCCGCCCTTATCCTCTGGTACTTTCAGGTAAAGAGGAACCTCCACTTTGACATAACTATGGGAATACTCTTTGCAACGAGCATGGCACTGGCAGTCCTATTTTTAAGCCTCTCAAGGACTTACGGTGCCACTGCCCTCTCCTACCTCTTCGGAAGCCCGCTGTCCGTTGACGGAAGCGACCTCTTTATTCTCTTTCTCATCTCAATAGCGGTTTTGCTCTTTTATGCCTTCTTTTGGCGGGAAATATACCTCGTTTCATTTAGCCAGGAAATTGCAAAGGCCTCGGGTTACAACGTTGAACTGATAACCCTCTCCTTGAGCATCTTAATAGCTACGGTGGTTACTCTCTCTCTAAAGTCGGTGGGAGCTCTCCTCGTCTTTTCACTCCTCGTAGTCCCCTCGGCGTCGGCATACAGGATTTCAAAGGGATATGCGGAATACGTAATGTACTCGGTTCTCTTCGGCATTCTCTCAGGGAGTTTAGGAATGCTCGTTTCCTTTGCCCTTGATGCTCCATCGGGAGCCACGATAACCCTCGTCTCCTTTCTCCTCTTCCTGATTTCAAATCTATATGCCAAGTAACTCCTTTAACCTCAGGGCGTCAAAAACTGCACTCCCGTCTGCAGTGTTGTTAAAGAAAACGGCCTTAACCCTTGAACCGCTATTTCTTACCCTATCTGCCAGGTCTCGGAGCTCCCCGTCGGTGTAACTCCCCCCGTAGAGTCTCTTACCGTGAAGGCGAAAGTAGGCAATCTCCTCTGTCTCCTTACACTCGGTCAACCAGTTTAAACCTTTAGGAAAGTAGGAGCAGACAACGGGAGCTCCGACCTCATCCAACCTCCCCCTCCACTCACCGTTTCTCAACTCAACTACAACCGAAATTCCCTCTCCCTTAAACCTTTCAACGAGTAAATTGACAAACTCTAAGTTTTCTCTGTCGGGCTTAAAGGTTGCTGGGAACTGAGCCAACAGGGAAATTAGGAGCTCCCCCAAAATCTCCTTTACCCTCAAAAAGGGAACAACGTTATCATCAGAGAGCCTTCGGTAGTGGGTAATCCCCCTGTAGAGCTTGAAGGAGAACTTTAAGTTTCCCCCTTCCCTCCTGAACCGCCTTACAGATTCCTTCTTCGGCAATCTGTAAAACGTGGAGTTTACCTCTAAACCGTTGAACTTTTGAGAGTAAAAGGACAACCACTTGCTCATCGGAAGGTCTTCGGGGTAGAACTTCCCCCTCCACTCCCTGTAAAAGAAACCGCTTGTACCAACTACTACTTTCATCCTACTTTTTTAAGAGGGTCAAAACCTCCCTTATCCTCTTTCCGAGGCTCCTTGCCGTTTTTAACCCCCACTCGTCAATCTCAAACCTGTCTTCAACCTGTTTTGCAACCGCCGCACACCCGAAGTGGGAAGTAGGGTCTGAATCGGAAACGACAATCATTCCGTGAATGAGAGCCCAGGAGAGGATTACCTGAAGGGTGTGCTCCTGCCCCCCGTGTTTCGTAGCACCTACGGCTATTGCACCGCAAACCTTGTCCTTTAACTCCCAGTTAACCCTGAGGGTTCGGGAGCGGTCAAAGAGGGTCTTTAACATTGCGGTAACGGAACCAAAGTAAACGGGAGAGCCGATAACTATCGCATCGGCCTCCTTCATCTTCCTCTCAATCTCCTCGTAACCGTCCTTAACTATACAGACGCCTCCGTTCCTCTTGCAGGCATTACAGACCTTACAGTATTCAAGGATGTAGTCCGATAGGGAAATTATTTCGGTTTCAAATCCCTCAAGCTCCTTAAAGGCCTCCTCTAAGAGAATGAGCGTAGAGCCCTTCCTGTGGGAACCGTTTATGCCGAGAACCTTCATTTTTACCTCTTTTTAAAGACTATTCTTATCGGAATTTTACTGAAGCCGAACTTCTCCCTCAATCTGTTCTCCAAAAACCTCCTGAAAGACTTTGGAATTCCCTCGGGATAGTTTGAAAAGAGTAAGAACGTAGGAGGTTTTGTCTTTACTTGTGTTCCGTAGTATATCTTTACAATCTTGTTCTTATAAACGGGAGGTTGGTGAACGCTCATGAGCTCCCGAAGGGCCCTGTTAAACTCACCGGTTCTGACCTTCTTCGTGTACTGACGGTAAACGTCCTTAATCTGCTTTATGAGTTCATCAAGCCCCTTCTTTTCCTTTGCCGATATGAAGACCCTCGGGGCGTAGGGTATAAAGTCAAAGGTCAGGTCTAACTCCCTGTGGATTCTCTCCCAGTCGGACTGGCTCTTCAGTTTATCCACTTTATTAACCGCAATAACTATCGGCTTAAACTTTTCAAGGGCTATACCTGCAATCTTTGCGTCCCTCTCAGTAGGTCCCTCCTCCGCATCAATCAAAAGAACGACGACATCCGCCCTGTCAATTGCATCAAGGGACCTTAAATAGGAGTAGTACTCAATGTCCTTTATCTTTCCCCTTCTCCTGATTCCCGCCGTATCTATAAAGATGAACTCGTCCTCTCCCAACTTTACATAGGTGTCTATGGCATCCCTCGTCGTTCCCGGAACATCGCTTACGATTACCCTCTCCTCGCCGACGAGGGCATTAAGGAGGGTTGACTTGCCGACGTTCGGCCTTCCTATAATTGCAACCCTTATCGGCTCCCTCTCCTCCTCGGCAATCTCATATTCCTCGCCCCTCTCAAGTGATTCGGAGAGCTCCCTCAAACCCTCAACGTTCTCTCCCGAGATGAGCTCCTCGGCCTCTCTCTCTCTCTCCGTTTTTAAGAATTCCTCCCTCGCCCTCTCCTTCAACTCCTCCGGTAGCTTCTCAACTATTTTCTCTTTAAGTGTAGGAATCCCTATCTTGTGAATTGCGGAAACGGGAATGACCTCATCAAATCCCAACCTGTAAAACTCGTATATGAGGTCTTCCATAAAGGGCTCATCAACCTTGTTGACCGCAACTATTACGGGCTTTTTCCACCTCCTCAGAATCCTTGCAACCTCCTCGTCAAGGGGAGTAACTCCCTCCTTGCCGTCAACGACAAAGACAATTACGTCGGCCTCCTCCATCGCCCTCTTTGCCTGTTCGGTCGTCTCCTTTGCGAACTCGTGGGACCTTCCCGTAGTATCAACTCCACCGGTATCTACGAGCAGAACCCTGTAACCGTCAAGGTTTGCCTCCTGAACGACCCTGTCCCTCGTTACCCCGGATGTATCGTCAATTATCGCCACCTTCCTTCCGAGGAGCCTGTTAAAGAGGGAAGACTTTCCAACGTTTGGTCTTCCTACTATGGCAACTACGGGAAGTCTCTTCATTACTCCTCCGCCATGACCAAGTCGTAGAGCTTCTTAAAGACGCAGGTGAATTCAACGTTTTCATCGTAGGCAAAGGGAACGGTTTCAACCTCCCAAATTTCCTCTCCGCTGTAAACATACCTCGTTCCGATAAAGGCAACGTCGGAGAGCTCCCTAAAGTAGCACTCCCTCTCACCCTTTTCCCTTGCCTCATTTAAAAAGGTTCGGAGCTCCTCAACAGTCTCAAAGTTTGTAGTGGTTGGAATGGCAAACTTTAAGGCGGCGTAGCTGTTTCCGCACTTCCTACACTCCCCGTACATCTGAGTGGCATCTATCGCCGTTCTAAACTTCCCCTCCTCAACCAACTCCTCAATCATCTCAATCAGGTCAACAAAGGGCTCGTCCTCCTCCCCCAGGTAAACCTCCTGCTCAGTCTCCTCAATCCTGTCGGGATAGACCTTCATGAGGGGAGCTCCGCAGTAGGGACACTCAACCACCTCTCCGTCGTTAGATGCGGGCTCAAGAATACCTACTAACCTCTCAAAGAACTCTCCCAAGTCGTAGTCGTCTGCAACCAACTCTATCGGCTCGCTGCACATTGAAAAGTCATACTTGTAGTTTCTGCTTATGAAGTCTTCCATCTCTCTCCTCCCGCTTTAATTTCTAATAAGGAATTTAACACAAAAAAGAAAAGGGGAAAGGAAGTCCCTCCTTTCCCCCACAAGGAATACTCTAAAGTTTACTGCTCTTTATCCTTCTTCTCCTCTTCCTCTAAAGCCTTTAAGATGGATTGGTTTAGGTAGTAGCCGGCAAGGAGCTCCAATCCCCAAACGATAACCGTCGGAACGGCCGCACCGAGGGCAACGGCCTCAGAAATCGGCGCAAAAATAACGGAGGATATGATGTTAAGCTCAAAGAGAATTGCTAGGAGGAAGACGAGGAAGAATCCCAAGTAGTAGGCGTACTTAAAGGGCTCAAGAGCTCCGTACCAGAGGGACAGCAGAGCGGCCGTGCTGAGCTTTTCAATCCTTTGGAGCTTTGCAGCATCAGGATTCTTTGCCACGTGCTTTAAAACGCTCTCCCTATCTACCTCCTCACCCTCAATGAGGGCTTTGGCCGCATTAGCAATTCCCCCGTAACCGAATATCAGCCTGTTTGCAAAGAGCCAAAATCCCAAAAATCCTATGAGGAAAGCCGCAGCCTCGGGGTTGGCGGCAACAACGGCCGAGAGGAAAAACAGACCGACTAAAACAACGCCCAAAAACAGAATCAGGGATATCCACCAGAGAACCCGTTCCATTACTTACCTCCCTTATTGGAGCTCTTCTGTTTCCCCTTTACTCCCATCTTAAAGGGATGAGCTACAGTGTAGAGGTCCGATGAGAGGGGATGGACGTAGGTGAACGTAGCCAAAACGGCGTCTCCAATTTTGAGCTTTTCGGTTCCGGCCTTGAGCTTTAGCTCAACCTTCGTAACCACTCCGGGGGGAAGAACTACGTGAACCGGAACGTGGGAGACGATGTAGCCCTCCTGGGAGCTCTTACTTCCCGGAGTAAAGACAAAGGACTCGTCAACGACGGTTAAAGGAGTTCCGCCGGGATTGAGAATTGAGTAGGTAATTGAGTGTTTATCTTTGTTGTACTTTGCGTCAACAACAATGGGGGATGCCGGTATCGTTGAAACGACCTTTGCAACAGACCTCATTGCAAAGAACTCTCCGATTCCCCATCCCAAAAGGAGCATGGCTATTGAAACTAAAATAAAAATGGACGCAGGTTTTCTCATCTCTTCCTCCCTTCTTGTTTATAGTGATTTACCCCCTATCCCCCTCCACTCCTACTCCTCTTCCTCTTTAAGGAGCTCCAAGGCCTCGTCCTTCGTTACCTCTACCATGACGGGACCGAACTGGTAGTAAATCTTTCTGCCCTCAGGAAGTTTTTCGAGGAACTCTAAAACCTCCTCCTTACTCCTTTTTCTCTCCTTCACCTTTCTCCTCCCCGGCCTCGGCGTGGCCGTGCTCCCTGATTTTCTGAGAGAGCTCCTCTACCCTTGCGTAGAGCTCCACAATTGCCCTCTCAAGTGCCTCCCTGAGAGCAAGGGCTGCGACAATTTCCTTTTCAATCTGGCTGACCGCCTCGTCAAACGGGAGCTCAACGCTAATTCCGCTTCCGATGCTGATGACGACCTTGTCAACGTCCTCAAGCTTTGCTCCAACCTGAGCAATCCTTCCGACGGGAAGGAGAACCTCCTTTCCGGCTCCCAAGTCCTTGAGGTTCTTGAGAGTGGTTATTGTCTGTCTGTACTCAGAGACCAACAGGTCAAGCTGAGCAATTTCAACCCTTAGAGCCTCAATCTGCCCTATGAGGCTCCTCAACTGCCTCGTGAGTTCGGTCATCTTCTTCTCGTCCCTCTTCACTGCCATGGCACACCTCCTTATATAAGGTTTAGATTTTCAGCTCACACCAACCGGCCGTACACCTCTCCCTCGGAAGGTAGATAACCCTCCTCGGCCTTATGTCCGTCTTGAGCTTCTCCATTAACCTCTCCCTCACCTCCTTAACCCTCCAGAAGAAGAGGAGATTTCCCTTAAATCGGACTTCCGTCCACATTCCGACCCTCAAAGGTATCTCCCACTTCTTCATGTCGTTTAAGAGGGGTTTGTAAAAGTTTTCAGAGAGTGGATGGTCCTTCAGCATGGACATCTCCATCCTCGCAAGGGCTTCACAGAAGGAGTGTCCCGCAGCCTTTAACTTTTCAAGGTAGGGAGAGGAGAGGGGAAGCTCAATCGTTCCCTTAAAGACTTCAACCTTAAAGTCCTCAACGTCCTCCCACTTTTTAAGGTCAAAGACTTCGGCCCTTGTCTCGTAAACCTCACCGCCCGAAAGGTCAATCCTCTCAGGAATCTCTAAGGACTTTAGAACGGGATACCTGTCCGTAATAATTTCCCTTATCCTCTTAACGACCTCATCCGGTCGGAGCTCTTCCTTTAAAAGGTATCTCTTTACCCTGTTCTCAATGTCCTTGTCCTTCTTTATGTAGTAGTAGATAACTGCACTCTCTACTGCTTCCCTCAATACGTTACCTGGAAGGAAGGGCCTTCCCTCGTCATCCCGGGGAAAACCTTTCTTTCCGAAAAGAACGGGCGTCCAGGTCAGGAGCTCCATCTCTCCTCCTACTTAAAGGCTGCCAGTATTTTGTCTGCCTTTTCGGCTATGTCTATCTCAAAGAGGGCAATTGTCGGCAACAGCCAAGAGACCCTAAACCTGGCATCGCCGTCCTTGTTCTCCCCAAAGTATGCGAGGGCGACCCTTCCGAATCCCGCCTCCTTTTCAACCTTTTTGGCTTCCCTCAAGAACCTCCTTGCAACGTTCGGTAACTTTTCAAAAGGATAGGGCTTACCCTCCTGTCCCCTCTGCTTTACAAGCTCTGTGGCGGTTCCGACGTTCTTCAGAGCCTCTATCAGGTGGTGAAGCCTGTGCTTCTTAAAGTAAGCAAGGAGTAGGGAAGCCGCCGGCAACCTCAAAATCTCCAAGTTCTTATCTCCCTCTCGGAGCTCCCCAACCAGATAAGCCCTTCCGCTCTCCATCTCTATGTGTGCAAAGAGCTTCTTATTCTTAGGGAGCTCCTCCAAAATCTCGCTGACCTCATACTCCACTCCCTCCTCCTCGTAAACGTCCCCCTTCTTCCTCTTTCCGTACTCGGCAACAAAGTAGGTCTCCTCTCCTCCCTTCTTTCCCAATATCAGGTCAAGTCCCCACCTCTTTAAGGACTTGAACTTAAACTCCCTCTCCTTTTCGGGCTGACCGAGAGTTTCAAAGACAAGCGTATTTAAAGCCTGTATCTCCCTCAACTCAAGCAGATTCATCTCAACCCCCTTTTTATCATAGATTAATTTTCAATTTAGATTACCTAAAACGTTTTGTCAAGTTTTATCTGATGAAATTTTAGATTCAAATGGTAAAATCGTAGTTGATATGAAAGACTGCTACGAGTACCACCTGTTAACGGCCCACACGTTTGAAAGCGTAAGGAAGCCCCACTACTTGGATTGGTCCAACTACCCGTCACCCTACAAGTTCTACGAGGGAGCTCCGAGGTTCAGACTACCTCCGTTTAAGGCCTTTACACAGGAAACGATAGATACCCTCTACCGCCTCTGTTCAGACGGAGCTGTTGAGGAGCTAAGCCTTCAGGAAATTTCAAACCTTGCCTTTTCAATGAACGGAATTACGAAAGTTGAGAACTTCCACGGTGAACCCTTCGGTTTCAGGGCAACGCCCTCTGCCGGAGCCCTCTACCCTTTTGAGCTCTACCTCTTTATAAGAAACGTTCCGGAAATTCCGAACGGCATATACCACTACCAGCCCTACGACCACTCTGTCGAGCTCCTTTCAAGGGGAGACTTTTTTGAGAATCTCCAAACCGCCCTCTGCTGCAGCATTGAAACAAACTGCGTTGCAGTTATAACCACCATCTATCAGAGGAGCGCCTGGAAGTACAGAAAGAGGGCCTTTAGATACTGCCTCCTTGACGCAGGACACATGGTCTCAAACGGCGTTGCCTTTTTAAGGAGCGT